>CAZCOV010000286.1:0-8296 GCA_964499975.1 uncultured Thermoanaerobaculia bacterium | reverse complement strand
GAAATCAAAGAGAGCCAGGGTCGGGTCCTGCTCTTCATCGACGAGGTCCACAACATCGTGGGCGCGGGCAAGGCCGAAGGTGCCACCGACGCGGGCAACCTGCTCAAACCCATGCTCGCGCGGGGTGAACTCCACTGCATTGGCGCCACCACACTCGACGAGTACCGCAAGCACATCGAAAAAGACGCGGCGCTCGAACGCCGGTTCCAGCCGATTCTGGTGGACGCGCCCACGGTTGAGGACACCATCTCGATCCTGCGCGGCTTGCGCGAACGCTTCGAAGTCCACCATGGGGTCAAGATCCAGGACAACTCCCTGGTCGCAGCCGCCACTCTGTCGAACCGCTACATCAGCGACCGCTTCCTGCCCGACAAAGCGATCGACTTGGTGGACGAAGCCTGCGCCATGATCCGCACCGAAATCGACTCTTTGCCCGCAGACCTTGACGAAGTCACCCGGCGGGTGATGCGGCTCGAAATCGAAGAGGCTGCACTGAAAAAAGAAAAGGACAAGCCGTCCAAGGAGCGGCTCGAGACCTTGCGCCAGGAACTGGCTGAGCTGCGCACCCAAGCGGATGCCATGCGGGCCAAATGGGAGAGCGAAAAGCAGGGCATCGAGCGGGTGCGCAAACTGCGCGAAGAAATCGAACAAGTCCGGCATGCGATCGAACTCGCCGAGCGCGACTACGACTTGAACCGGGCGGCCGAACTGCGCCATGGACGCCTGCCCGTGCTCGAACGCCAGCTCGAAACCGAAGAGCAGAAGGCCGAACCAGGCGAAGGACGGCTGCTGCGCGAAGAAGTGACCGAGGACGAAATCGCCGAAATCGTGTCCAAGTGGACCGGGATCCCGGTGACCCGACTGGTCGAAGGCGAGCGCGACAAGTTGCTGCGGCTCGACGAGATCCTGCACCAGCGGGTGATCGGCCAGAACGAAGCCGTGCAACTGGTCGCCGACGCCGTGATCCGCGCCCGTTCCGGAATCAAAGACCCGCGGCGTCCGATCGGCTCCTTCATCTTCCTCGGTCCCACCGGCGTGGGCAAAACCGAGCTGGCCAAGACCCTGGCCGAGGCGCTCTTCGACAGCGAAGAAAACCTGGTGCGCATCGACATGTCCGAGTACATGGAAAAGCATGCGGTGTCGCGCCTGATCGGTGCTCCGCCGGGCTACATCGGCTACGACGAAGGCGGCCAGCTGACCGAAGCCGTTCGGCGCAAGCCTTACGCCGTGATCCTCTTCGACGAAATCGAGAAAGCCCACCACGACGTGTGGAGCGTGCTGCTCCAGCTGCTCGACGACGGTCGGCTGACCGATGCCCAAGGGCGGACCGTGGACTTCAAAAACACGGTGATCATCATGACTTCGAACATCGGCTCACCCCACTTGCTCGAAGGGGTGAGCGACCGAGGTGAGATCCGCGAGAGCGCTCGCCAGGCCGTGATGCGCGAACTGCGCGCGCATTTCCGTCCGGAGTTCTTGAACCGGGTGGACGACATCGTCCTGTTCAAGCCCCTAGAGCGGGCCGAAATCGAACGGATCGTGGAGCTGCTCCTCGCCGACTTGCGCCACCGTCTCGCCGACCGTGGCATCGGGCTCGAACTGAGCATCGCCGCGCGGGAGTTCATCGCCCGCGCAGGCTACGACCCGGTCTTTGGCGCCCGTCCGCTCAAACGTTTCCTGCAACACCAGCTGGAAACCCGGATCGGGCGAGCCCTCATCGCCGGGGAAGTGACCGAAGGCGCAGTGATCGACATCGACCTCGCCCAAGGCGAACTCGCAGTCAACGTCCGTGCGGTGGCGGGCGTGAGTGCGTGACCGGACCAACCTCGATCTCGGGGGCTGCGAAGCCGGGCGGCTCTGGCAGTGTGAGTCCTGTTCGAGCCCCCGACGATCGTCGCGCACGCTGGCGTGGGACAGGAGTGCGGCTGAAACCTCTACGGCTCGACCTACGGGTTTTGACCCTGAGACACTGAAGTCCAGGCCGAGAAGTTACCCGATTCGAAACCATCGTTGAAAATCATCCCCCAATTTGCCCGCAGCAGGTAGGGGATCGTCCCGATGTCCCAATTGTTGACCCCAATCCAGTACCGCCCTGCGGCAGGGGTTGGGAACAGACACCGCTCGGCTGTGTTGCCGCCCAAGAAAGGTCGGCAGTCGTAGCTCGTAAGCGTGGGCTTCCCCCCAAGCCGGACGTAGAGGTCGACATCCTGAGGCGGGGTCGCTGGCAGGTTGTAAAGGTCGACGGTCAGGTTACTGCGCCCGACCGGAACGTCTATGTAGTAATACTTCCACGAGCCCTGCTGGCTCGCGCCGGTGATCGAATCGGCATAGGGTACGCCGCGTGTTAGCGGGATGTCTGGCGATCCGGTGCTGAACTGCGCGACGAGGCTGCGGCTCGAGCTGAGAGTAAAGGTATATTCGCTCGTGCTACTGACCGGGGCACCCCCTTCGAGCCACTGAACGAAGGTGTAACCCGCGGCGGGGAACGCCTTAGCTGTCACGCTCGTGCCGCACGCC
This sequence comes from uncultured Thermoanaerobaculia bacterium, assembly GCA_964499975.1. Lineage (GTDB taxonomy): Bacteria > Acidobacteriota > Thermoanaerobaculia > Multivoradales > J023 > CAZCOV01. The sequence goes on along the minus strand of CAZCOV010000286.1, from coordinate 5,779 downwards.
ACCGTGGCAGCGCCGGTCGTCGTACCACCGGCAGCGGGAGAAGAGCTGGCGGTTAGGGTGCAGGTGCCCAGCCCGTTGACGACCAGATTGACCCCGCCGGGATAAGGGTTCTCATCCGGATCGTTGGAATTGACCAGCAGCCGCCTGGTAGTCTGCCCAGCCGGTGCTTGCCCCAGATCGACGTAGACGAAAACCTGTTGCGAACCGCCCGGTGCGAGGCTGAAAGGCGCCTGGGGCTCCCAGGTGAGCCAGGGAGATGCAATGTTGAGACTCATCGACGTCACCGTCAACGTGCTCGCACCATCATTGAAAATTGTGAACGGCTGGCCTGCGACGCCGAGCGGCGTTGGCAGCGAGGGGCCCTGGTTTAAAAATGATGCCGGTTCGTCGGGCGGCAAGATACCCTCGGCGCGAAGCTGCTCAAGCCGTGCATGCAGGGGCTGGAACGCTTCCCAGCTTATGCAGGGTTCAGCAGGCCCGGGTTGCCTCCGGAGCACCTCGGGCGAACGGATGTTGGGGGCGATATCGCTCCAGTTGTCGTAATCGGTGATCGTCGTCCGCCCCAAGGTCGCCGCACACCAGCTGGATGCCTGCAGATCCTTTGCCACGCTAGCCTCAATCACGCTGTCACAGTCCCAGTCCACTGCACGGCCGAGGCCAATGCCACGCCGTTCATCGAGCTGGTTCTCGTTGAGCTCCGGCAAGAGACCATGTGAGTAGCCGAAGTCGTCAAAGCCTGTGCTGGTGTTGGCCAACCCAAGAGCCAGCAGGGTCGGCCCGATGCCCGAGAGCTGATAGTGATAATTCATCACGCTCAGGTAGTTCGGTTTCCAGTTCTCGTGGTCGATACCACCGTGGCGCTGGTTGAGGTTGTGCCCGAACTCATGGATGAAGGTTCCCACCTGGTTACTGAACGTGCCGACTTGGCCCGAAAACGATCCGAGCGAAACCAGATGGATCTGCCCCGGCAGGTCGGCAATACCAGAGCTCGTGGTAAACGTTCCATTGTAGCTGTAGTTATGCACCCAAAGGCTATAGAAATAGCGGGGGTCGTTGGCGTGATCAAAGTACTGCGCCATCAAACTCTGGATCGCGGGTGAACTCCCAGGGTTGTTGACCACGGCCAGGACGTCTTGATGGGGGATGGCCTCGCTCAGGTCGATGTTGATCGAGTAGCCGGCGGCGGCAAAGGTCGCGACGATCTGGTTGAGCACGGCCTGAGACGGCTGGTGTGAGTGTCCCGCAGTGCTCATCCAGTCGATCTCGACGTAGATCGGCTTTGGTGTTTGCTGCGTGAAGGTCTGCGTCAACGGGGTGATGCGAATGTCGGGACTGCCGCCGATCGAGTAGTTACGGAAAGCGTCGTTGTTGTTTTCGTTGCTTTCGGCGATCGTGCCATTGGGGTCGAGCTTGCCATGGAGGCTGTGCGCCCCTGGGGTTGCAGTCCAGGGGGCAACGCACCAGCCGATCCATGCACCCGCGGATATGGTGTTCGAGTAAGAGCACAGGGGTGAGCCGTCAAGGTCAATCGCCCAAAGCGTTCCGGTCACGCTGCTCGGTGCGCTCACCGAGTAGGAGAAATGAGGGTAGACCTGCTGGCCAGCTTGCGGGCTAGTGACCAAGTTACCGGCGCCTCCTGGCTGGTCACGAAAATAGACGTCGGTAGCTAAGAGATCGACCGATGGCGTCTCCCAGAAGACCTGGAACTCAATGTATTGGAGATAACCCACGTCGCCGCTAAAGCGGTCGATCACGTAGACATACCACCGCTGGTTAGGGTTCTCGCCGTTGAATTGGTTCGTGCTCCGCAGGTTGAGGTAGATGTCGTTGTCGTCCTCGGCGTCGTCGTCGAAGCCGCCGTCCGTGCGCACCCCGAGGTTGTCGTAAACGAGCAGGTGTGGGACGGCACCGCCGCGAGCATCAGAAGAAAGGTAAATATCGTAGTCGCCACAGTAAAAATTGCTTGGGTTCGCGTCGTTGTGGAGGCGCAGGCGATACTGCAGATTGGTCGTTACCGCACCCGCGGGCGCACCGCTACCGACTTGCACCCAGCGCCAGGCGAAACCCTGGTCGGGAATGAAATCGTTGACCGTGCCGCTGCTGAGGTAGAAGCTGCCCACAGCCTGGATCACGCTCGGTGCGCGCGGCTCGGCTTCGAGTCGCTCCACCCCAGCGGCCTGCGCTGGCGTTTCGTGGCCATAGGAGTAGCGGAAGGTGGTCACGCCGCCCAGAATCTCGAAGGCCAGCTCGTGAAGGCTCAGCAACTCAAGGGTTTCAGCTGCAACGAGATACTCGTTTTGACCCACAAGGGGTGCGGGCACGCCCAGAGCCTCAGCAAGCGAGCGCTCCGGCTCCCCAGTGAGGGTCAAGGCGACCCGCCATTCAACGCTCGTGGTGGACGCGTTCAGTTCGAGCATTTCGACTGCATGGCCCTCGCTGTCGGCTGCACCCGCCGAGAACGCGGCTGGGGTTGGTTGGGAATCAGCATCCTGTGCGAGCGCTGGGGACGCGAGGTGCCAGACGCAGGTCACGAGAAGGATGCAAGAGAGGAGTGGAGAAAACAGCGGACGGTACGTTTTGAGGGCCATTGTTGGCATGGTCTAGCCTCCTTGAGTCGACAACAGCAGAAGCAATCACACAACATTTATATAGGCGTCCAGAGAAGCCCAGATGTTACGGTTCCAGCAGGGCTCTTTGGGCTCAAGATGAGGGCGGCGCCGCGCCCTCTGATCCTAAATGCGCGATTGCGAAGCAAAACGGCTCAGCCCGCTCCACTTCAAAATCTCGGTCTAGCGGTCTAACGGGCCATCTAGCTCGTCTACCTCGTCTAACTGGCTGGCCTCGCGCTGGGCTGAGGAGTTGCGCTAAGATCGCGGCCGCAGTCCTGCGTCGAGCTGGGAGAACCATGAGCACCAACTTCACCGCCATCCGCCACGACTGGACCACCGCTGAGTTGCAGGTAATTCATGACCTGCCGTTGCCCGAGCTGATGTTCCGCGCGCAGTGTGTCCATCGGGAGTTTCACGATCCGAACCAGGTCCAGCTCTGCACTTTGCTCAGCATCAAGACCGGGGGTTGCCCTGAAGATTGTGCCTACTGCCCGCAAAGCGCCCACTACAAGACGTCGGTCGAACGGGGTCAGCTGCTTGCGGTGGACGAGGTCTTGGCCGCGGCGCAGCACGCCAAGGATGCGGGGTCAACCCGCTTCTGCATGGGCGCGGCGTGGCGGGAAGTGCGCGACAACCAGCAGTTTGACCAAGTCCTCGCCATGGTGCGCGGGGTGCGCGCGCTGGGCCTGGAAGCTTGTTGCACCCTCGGCATGCTCACCCGCGAACAAGCCGAACGCCTGGCAGACGCCGGACTCACCGCCTACAATCACAACCTCGACACCGGTCCCGAGTTTTACGACAAGATCATCACCACCCGCACGTTCGCGGATCGGCTGAAGACTTTAGGGCATGCGCGTGCCGCGGGTTTGACCCTGTGCTCGGGCGGCATTCTCGGGATGGGAGAGTCCCTGGCCGACCGGCTGGAGATGTTGCGGGCCCTGGCCACGCTCGACCCTCATCCGGAAAGTGTGCCGATCAACGCGTTGGTGGCCGTGCCTGGGACCCCTTTGGCCGAGCAGCCGCCGGTCGATCCGCTGGAAATGGTGCGCCTGATCGCGACTGCCCGCCTGGTGCTGCCGCGCGCTAAAGTTCGGCTCTCCGCTGGTCGCACGGCCATGTCGCGCGAAACCCAAGCGCTGTGTTTTCTCGCCGGTGCCAACTCCATTTTCGCGGGGGACCGCCTGCTCACCACACCCAATCCCGGCCCGGACCACGACCGCGCCCTGCTCGCCAGCTTGGGGATGACGCCACTCAAGAATGAGCCGCCCAGCGAGCCGCTCAGCAATGACGTGGCGACTGCCGCGACCGTGTCGGCTGGCATGGCCTAGAGCGCCGGATGATCGCTTTCGAGGCTGAGCTCGCTTTGCGCTTGGGCAAGCTCGACGCGCAAGGGCAAGGCCGCCGGCTGAGCCTGCCCCAAGGCCGCGATTTTTCCTCCAACGATTACCTCAGCCTGACCCACGACCCGGACTTTGGGTGGCGTCTGCAGGAACGGCTGGCGCGCTTTCTCGCAGCGGCAGCCGACCCTTCGTCCGCCACCGGGGTCGGGGCAGCGGCGTCCCGCTTGCTGCGCGGCCACACCCAGGAACACGAAGAGCTTGAGGCCCGGCTCGCAGCCTTCAAAGGCAGTGAGCGCGCGCTGCTCTTTCCCACCGGCTATCAGGCCAACCTCGGGGTCTTGACCGCGCTGATCGGGCCACAAGACCGCGCCATCACCGATGCTCTAAATCACGCCAGCTTGATCGATGGTCTGCGGCTGTCGCGCTGCACCAAGGTGATCGTCCCCCACCTCGACCTCGCCGCCATAAAGCAAGCCCTGGCCACGCCTTTCGCCACGGGGCGAACGTTTTTGGTCACCGAGTCCTTGTTCAGTATGGACGGCGATCTGGCACCGCTCGACCGTTACGCCCAGATGTGCGCCCACTACGGCGCTGAACTGATCGTCGACGACGCGCATGCCACTGGCCTTTATGGCGCGCGCGGTTCGGGCTGGGTCGAGCACTGCGGGGTGACCGAGCAAGCGCTCGCCGTGGTCTCGACCTGCAGCAAGGCTGTGGGGCTGACCGGAGCGTTCGTCACCGGATCTGCGGTGCTGATCGACTACCTAGTCAACCGCTGCCGTCCCTTCATTTTCACGACCGCCCAGCCGCCCCTCTTCCTGCTCGCCATTGACGCTGCGCTCGAGTTCTTGACCGCACATCCCGAACGCCGGTTCGCGGTCCATGCCAACGCCGCCTGGCTGCGCCAAGAGCTCGGCGTCCACGGGATCGACACCGGCGTTGGCACGGGGCCGATCGTGCCGGTGCGCATCGGCGATCAACACCGCGCCTTGATGATTGCGGCTTCGCTGCAAGCTTCAGGCTTCGACGTCCGCGCCATCCGTCCGCCCACGGTTCCGGCAGGAACCGAACGCCTGCGCATCTCCGTCCACGCCGGCCATAGCCGCGACGAACTCAGCCAGCTGGCAGCAGAGCTGGCAAAGCGGCTCGCCCTCCTTTGAACTGGCCTTCCTTTGGACCGGCGTGCGCGCTGGCCGGGAAGCGGCCCACCCCAAAAGAAAAGGGCCGGTCGTCCAACCGGCCCAAGCGAACTCGTCGCGGATGTGGGTGGATTACATCCCCATTCCGCCGAAGTCCTCACCGCCACCGCCATGGCCGTGGCTGTGCTTCTCCTTCTTCTCCTTGATTTCCGTCACCAGCGCTTCGGTGGTCAGCATCAAGCCAGCGATCGAGGCTGCGTTGAGGAGGGCGGTCTTGGTCACTTTGGCGGGGTCGATGACTCCAGCCGCGACCAGATCCTCGAACTGGCAAGAATCTGCGTTGAAGCCGTGGTTGCCGCTCTTGGCCAAGGTGTCGCGGACCACGATCGAACCTTCCTGCCCCGCGTTGTTGGCGATTTGCCGAGCGGGCTCTTCGAGCGCGCGGCGGACGATCCCGACCCCAACTTGCAAGTCGCCTTCCGCCTTAACCGCTTCGACCGCGGGAATCGCGCGCAGCAGGGCCACGCCACCGCCGGCCACGATGCCTTCTTCGACGGCCGCCTTGGTCGCGTGCATGGCATCTTCGACCCGCGCCTTCTTTTCTTTCATTTCGGTTTCGGTGGCCGCACCGACCTTGATCACGGCCACGCCGCCGACCAGCTTGGCCAGCCGCTCTTGCAGCTTCTCGCGA
>CAZCOV010000285.1:5650-8367 GCA_964499975.1 uncultured Thermoanaerobaculia bacterium | reverse complement strand
GATCAGCTGCTGCTCTTCGGCAGCGCCGAGGATGGAGATCGCGGCGAGCGGCAAGTCGGGATCAACCGCTACTGCAGTGAGCAACGTGGTCAGCTGGGACGCCAAGCGCTGGGCCTGATCCGCACCACACCAAGCGGGGTCGTGGACGAGGGCTAGCTCCACGGTATCTTGGCGGTGGCCGACTGCCAGCTTGAGCCGAAACGGTTCGGTGCAGCTCGAACGCTGGAGCAGCTGCCAGGCGCTGCGGGGAGTGGAGCTGAGCGCTGGCCAGGGCAAGTACTCGAAGAGGAGCGGTGGGACCTGTTGATACAAGGCGCTGGTTCGTCCCTGGGTGGCGAGGTAAGTGTCTTCCCAGCGGGTGAGCGCACTCAGCTTGTCAGCGATCGTGCGCAGCAGCTTGCGCAACGGGGTCTTGGGGGTGAATGCGCCGGGCAAGCTCAACGGCGCAAAAGCGCCAAAGATCCCCACGGCCTGCTGCAACGGAGCGATCGCGCGACCCCTGAGAAAGCACTCCACCACCGGTGCTGGGTCGCCGGCAAGGCGCCACAGCAGCGTCTGCCAGGCGGCCAGGAGCACCACTTCGAGGGACACGGCATGGTGGGCGGCCACCCCGGCTAGGCGCTCGCTCAGCGCGGGACCGAGTTCGGTGACGTGTTGCTGGTGCGGCGTCGACGCCAGGTCGGAGGCGTTGCCCACGAGCGGGTCTGCCAGGAAGGTTCCGCGGGGCAGTTGGTCCAACCGCTCTTGCGCCCAGAACTCGAGCCCTTCGCCCGCGGCTTCGCCCGCTGCCAGCTCATGCTGCCACTCGGCAAAATCCGCGTACTGCACGGTCTCACTCGCGGGTTCGTCGGCCGATTCGTCTGCGCCGTGAGCCGTGCTGGCATAAGCGGTGCTGGCATAAGCGGCGTTGACCTCGACCAGCAAGTTGTCGATCGCCGGGGTATCCGCGCACAAGGCGGGCAGAGTGAGGGTGAGGATCGACCCAGTGCCAGGCAGCCGGAAAAGTCCCCAGCGGGTCAACCGACCCGACGCGTGCGCGCTGGCGAATTCGTTGGCATATTGCTGCGCTTCCACCGCCAAAAGTTCGTTTGCGCGGGCCCGCAGGTCCCCTGTCTGGACGACGTTTTCGGCTCCGTCCCTGCTTGCGGCCCCGTCTTTGTTTTCGGCCCCGCCCTTGTTTTCAGCCCCGCCCTTGCTGTCGGCCACGACCCTGAAGCTAAAAACTGGGTCGGTGCCGATCACCTGCAGCGGGGCGCTCATTCCGGCAAGCTGGGGGAACGTGGTGCGCAGGATCTCATGACGCGCGACCACCTGGCTGAGCGCAGCTTGAAGCGCAGCTGGGTCGAGCTCCCCGCGGATCAAAAGCGATCCCTGCGACGGCGGGCCAAAACGGCCGCGGTAGCGGGTCCAGCAGCGCAGCTGCAGCGGGGAAAGACGAAATCCTTCCAGTTTGGGGGTTGCCGCGAGAACAGAACTGCCGGTCATGCGTCCTCCTCAAACGCGGTGATGGCTTTTCGCCGGGTGCTCCGCAGCCACTGGAGTTTGGCCGCCTGATCCTTCGCCTGTTCGCTCTGCGCGGCTGCTTGCGCTTCCGGGTCGAGCATGGGGTGGGTGCTGATCCATGCGGTGGGATCTTCCGCCAGGCTTCTTAGGAAGGTGGCGAAACGCCGGCTCAGCTGCTCGATGGTGGTGCGGTCGAACAAGTCAGCGCTCCAAAACCAAGTCGCGGAGAGTCCATCCTCGGACTCCAGCATCCACAAGCTGAGATCGAGCCGAGCCGTCTCGTAGGCGAAAGACTGCGGGCGAATCAACAGTCCAGGGAGTTCGAGGTCTTGCCGGAAAGCCACGCGCAGCCCAAAAGCGACTTGGAAGAGCGGCATGTCGCTTCCCTGCCGGGTGGGGCGCAACTCTTCGACCAAGCGTTCGAGGGGCAGGTCCTGATGGGCAAAAGCGGCGAGCACTCGCGTCCGGCTGCGGCGCAGGACTTCGAGGAAGCTGGGATCCCCGGACAGGTCCAGGCGGAGCGGCAGCAGGTTCACAAAGAAACCGATCAGGTTGGCGATTTCGGGGTAGTTGCGCCCCGCGAGGGCGGTGCCGAGGAGGATATCCTCCTGGCCGCTCAGGCGCGACAAGAAGGCCTGGAAAGCGGCGAGCAGGGTCATGTAGAGGGTGGCACCCGCCCGCTGGCCGATGGCGCGGAGTCGCGCTTGGACCTCGGGGCCATGCGAGTACGCGACGATCCCGCCGCGGAAACTGCGGACTGCCGGCCGCGGCCGATCGGTGGGCAGTTGCAGGTTGGGGAGTTCGCCCGCCAGTTCCTTTTTCCAGTAAGTCAAGAGGCGGTCGAGAGTTTCGCCGCGCAGCCAGCTGCGCTGCCAGACCGCAAAATCGGCGTACTGGACCGACAAGAGCGGGAGCTGCGGCGCTTCCCTGAAGACCCGTGCGTGATAGAGGATGCGCAGCTCGTTGATCAAGATCTCGAGCGACCAGGCGTCGCCGACGATGTGGTGGAGGTTGAGCATCGCCAGGTGCTCGGTGAGGGAAAGACGCACCACTGTCAATTCGAGGACAGGTCCGCGGGTGAGATCGAAAGCGCCGCGCACGGCCGGGTTGCAGGTGCTGGAGGGGCCGGCGCTGCCGGGCCTGGTGAATGGGCACAGCCATGCCTTCCAGCGCGCCTTCGCCGGCCTCGCCGAGCGGCGCGACAGTGCACACGA
>CAZCOV010000285.1:3233-5640 GCA_964499975.1 uncultured Thermoanaerobaculia bacterium | reverse complement strand
TGCCGGTGCGGCTGAACCAAGGCCGACAGGTCAACCAGCGGCACGAGCGGCAGTGCGCGACCTGTCGGCGGGGCGATGCGCTGCACCGGTTGCGCATCCGGACCCAGCGCGAAGGTGGTGCGCAGCACTTCGTGGCGCGCCACGATGCCGTGGATGGCGGCGGCCAGGGCAGCCAACTCAAGCTGGCCATCCAGGCCGATGAAGTAGGGCAAGTTGTAAGCCGGGCTGCCGGGGTCGAGCTGGTCGAGAAACCACAGCCTTTGCTGGGCAAACGACAAGGGCAGGTCGCGTTCGCGCGGCACTGGCAGGAGAGGGGGCAGCGAGCTTGAGGGTCCCCCGGCGCGCTGGCGCTCGAGGGCGCGCGCTTGACCCGCGACCGTTGGGTTTTCGAAGATCTCGCGCAACAACAGCTCGACTCCCAGCTCTTGCCGGGTGCGCGCGGCCAGCTGGGTGGCGAGCAGGGAGTGCCCGCCGAGTTGGAAGAAGCTGTCGTGGACCCCCACCCGTTCGACCTGCAGCAGCTGACCCCACAGCTGGGCCAGGGCCTGCTCCGTGGGAGTGCGGGGTGCCACATACCCGTCCCCGCCGCCCAGTTCAGGGTCCGGCAGGGCTTTGCGGTCGACCTTGCCGTGGGGAGTGAGCGGCAATTCCGGGAGTTCCACCACGACGGCTGGCACCAGATAGTCGGGCAAGCGGCGGCGCAAATGGGCGAGCAGTTCGTCCACCTGCAGCGCAGCGCCGTTCGCGCTCACGGCGTAGCCGATGAGCCGCAGTTCGCGGTCGGGTCCGGGCCGGGCTGCGACCGCGGCGGCAGCGATCCCTGCCAGCTCGCGCAGCACGGCTTCGATCTCACCCAGTTCGATGCGGAAACCGCGGACCTTGACCTGCTCGTCGATCCGGCCGAGGAATTCGAGCACCCCGTCGGGGCGCCACCGGGCGCGGTCACCGCTGCGGTAGAAGCGCTGGCCGGCGCGCACTAGGTACTTCTCGGCAGTGAGTTCTTCACCGCGGTGGTAGCCGCGGGTGACCCCGCAGCCACCGATTTCGAGTTCACCCGCAATGCCGATCGGCACAAGGGCTCCGTTCGCACTGCGTAGTTCCAGGGTCACGCCGGGCAGCGGACGCCCGAGCGGCGCGCCGCGGACGGATTCAACCTCCCCCGGCACGCGATAGCTGGTGCTCAGAATGGTGGCCTCGGTCGGGCCGTAGAGCACGCGGACGAGGGCGTTGGGAAAAACCTCCCGCAAGTCGGTCAAGAGTTCGACCGGGACGCGGTCGCCGCCCACGAAAATGCGCTGCAACTGACTCCCAACGCGATCTTCAGGAGCGGCAGCGCGGACTTGGTCGACCACCCGGCGCAGCACCGCCGGAACCGCGTGGAATTGCGTCGCACTGGCGAGTTCCAACCCCAGCTGCGCAAGGTCGAGAGTGGGGGTGAGGCTGAGGAGGACTGCGGTCCCGCCGCTGAGCAACGGGAAGAGCAGCTCGAAGAGGAAAATGTCGAAGGAAAACGGGGCGATCGTTGGCATGGGGCCGCCCAGCAGACCGAACTCGCGCTCAACCGCAGCAAAGCAGGCTGCGAGGTTACCCTGCTCGACCATCACCCCCTTGGGCTGGCCGGTGGTGCCCGAGGTGTAGATCAAGTAAGCGAGGTCAGCAGGGTCGGTCGCGGTCGGCTTGAGCGCGCAGGCTTCCTCCCCGTGCAAGTCGTCGGGATCTGCGCTGAGCCAAAGTGCAGTGAGGCGCGGAACCAGCCTGCGCAGTCGCGCTGCTACGTCCTGGGTGGTGAGGACCCAAGGGCCACCCGTGCTGGGAGAGGTGAGCCCATCTTCGATCAAGAAGCGCAGGCGGTCGTCGGGGTAGGCGGGGTCGAGGGGGAGGTAAGCGCCCCCGGCTTTCCAGATCGCGAGCAAGCCCAAAAGCATCCCAGCATCTCGCGCGCAACACAGACCGACCACCGAACCGCGCACCACGCCCGCGCGCCGCAAGGCGTGGGCCAACTGGTCGGATCGCGCTCTGAGTTCGGCATAGCTCAACGCCGTAGCACCGGCGCGCAGCGCCAGCGTCTGGGGAGTGCGGGACGCCTGGGCTTCCAAGCGATGCCACACCGGAGCCCAGGTCAAAGCGGCAGGATCCACGAGCTCCTGGCTGCGGTCACCCCACTCACCCACCAGCTGGTGGCGCTCGGCGGGGGAGAGCAGCGATACTTCGGCGAGCGACTGCTCGAGGTCCGTGCCCAGGGCATCGATCAGGGCCTCTAGGTGGTGGACCTGGCGCGCCATGGTGGTAGCGTCGAAGAGTTCGGTGGGGTAATCGAGGCTGCCCACAAAGTCTTTGCTGACCGCGTCCTCGCCGACCGCGGTCAGCTCGAGGGCCAGGTCGAACTTCGCTTCGGCTGGGGTGGGAG
>CAZCOV010000285.1:0-3223 GCA_964499975.1 uncultured Thermoanaerobaculia bacterium | reverse complement strand
CTCAAGTCCAGGCAGGTGCGGGGGTGCCTGCGCCTCCGCGAGATAGGTGAAGAAGGCTTGGAAGAGCGGTTGACGGGTCAAGTCGCGCTCGGGTTGGAGTTCCTCGACCAACTTCTCAAACGGCACTTCTTGGTGATCGAAAGCTGCCCAAACCCGATCCCGCACCAGCGTGACCAGCTGGCTGAGGGAAAGCGGCGTTCCCCCCTCGTTGACGCAGTCGGCCTGGATGACCAGGGGGTTGACGAAGAAACCGATCAACCCTTCGACTTCCTTGCAGTTGCGGCCGGAAACGGGCGTTCCCACGCGCACGGTGGGCTGTCCGCTGGCACGGTTGAGGAGCAACTGGAAGGCCGCGAGGAGCACGATGAACGGGGTCGCGCCGAGCTGGCGGACCACCGGACGTAACCGGGCTTGCGCGCCCCGCAGCAGGACCGGCTGGCGAGCTGCGCGCCCGCGTCCCAGCCGGGGACGCGGGCGATCGGTGGGCAGTTCGAGCGGCAGTGAGGTCGCGCCGAGCACGCCGCGCCAGTGCGCGAGTTCTGCAGCGAGCAGCTCACCTTGCAGCCAAGACCGCTGCCAAACGGCATGGTCTGCCGGCTGGATCGCCAACCGCTCCAAGGGGGAGGGGCGACCCGCGGCAAAAGCGCGATAGAGCGCGGAAAGCTCCTCGACCATCACGCCGATCGACCAGCCGTCGCTGATGATGTGGTGCAAGTTGACGAGCAGCCAGTGCTGCGCAGCTTCGAGACGCAGCAGCGTGGCGCGCCACAGCGGCCCGGCAGCGAGATCGAAAGCGCGCTCGGCGTCGGCTGCGACCAGCTGTTGGCGGGTGCGTCCACGGTCGCTCGGGGTGAGCCACGTGAGGTCCACTTGCGGCAGGGGAAACGGCGCTGGCGGGTCGATCGCCTGCGCGGGCTCCCCGAGGAACCAATCGAAGCGGGTGCGCAGGGCCTCGTGCCGGGCCATGATTTCGCTCAAGGAGAGGGTGAGGAGGTGAGGACGCAGTTCGCCGCTAAGCGCTAAGGCGAAAGGCATGTTGTAGGCCGCGCTTCCGGGCTGCAGCTGGTCGAGGAACCACAGCCGTTGTTGGGCAAAGGAAAGGGGAAGGGCCTGGCTGCGGTCAACGCGGACGAGCGGTGGTTTGGCCGGGAGGTCGGCGGGTTTGCGGGCAGCGAGCACCTGCTGGGCCAGGGCCGCGGGGGTCGGGTGGGCGAACAGCTCGCTGAGCGGCAGTTCGAGCGCAAAAGCTGCCCGCACCCGCGACATCAGGCGGGTAGCGAGCAGCGAGTGGCCGCCGAGTTCGAAAAAGTCGTCGTCCACCCCAACCCGTTCGAGGTCCAGCACCGCAGCAAAGATTTCGCTGATGGTCGCTTCTGCCGGGGTGCGCGGGGCCACGTAGGCGGCGAGTTCGGGCCGCTCGCCCAAAGGCGCGGGCAGGGCCTGTCGGTCGACCTTGCCATGGGCATTGAGCGGCAGCTCCGGGAGGTCGATCAGGGTGGCTGGCACCATGTATTCCGGCAGCCGTTGCCGCAAGTGGGCGCGCAACTCGGCCAGCGGCAAAGCTGCGCTGCCCCCGCGCAGCACGACGTAAGCCACCAGCCGACGTTCCCCCCATGCCGCTTCGCGGATCACGGTCACGGCGTCTTGGACCGCGGGGTGCGCCAAGAGCACAGCCGCGATCTCCCCCAGCTCGATACGGAAGCCGCGCAGCTTGACCTGGTGATCGAAACGGCCGAGGTAGTCGATCCCACCGTTGTGCAACCGGCGGACCCGATCGCCGGTGCGATAAAAGCGGGCTCCGGCTGCCTGGTGTTCGGCGGGGACAAAGCGTTCCGCGGTCAACCCGGATCGGCCATGGTAGCCGCGCGCCAAACCATCACCCCCGACCAGCAGTTCCCCGGCAACTCCCACCGGCACGAGGCGCAGCCGGCGGTCGAAAACGGCTGCCGTACGGTTGGCGATCGGCCGTCCGATCGGCACGGTGAACCCATCAGGCGGCAGCTGGGCCATGACGTGTACCGTGGAGAACGTGGTGTTCTCGGTCGGGCCATAAATGTTGCTCAAGCGGCCGGCAAAAGGACCGTGGTGGCCGCCGTGAAGCAGCACTGCCCGCGGCCAGCGCGGGTCCATGGCTTCGCCTCCCACGAGCAAATGCTTGAGGTCGGCGAAGCTCTGCGGATCCTCCTGGACCACCGCATTAAACAGTGCCGTGGTGAGGAACATGGCAGAGAGCCTGAGCTCAGCGAGGGCCCGACCGAGGGTTGGAGGTGCGAGGGCTTGAGCGCGCGGGATGCCGACTAAACAGCCACCGGTGAGGAGGGGTCCCCACAATTCGAAAGTGGTGGCATCAAACGAGGTGTTAGCCAGCTGCGGGACCCGGTCGCCGGATTGGAGTTGGGCATAGTCGTTCGCGAGCACCAAGCGGAGCACCGCGCGGTGGGGAATGGCAATGCCTTTGGGGCGGCCGGTCGAGCCCGAAGTGTAGGTGAGGTAAGCGAGCTGCTCGGGGTGGACCACGGCGGGTGGCGGCGCGGGTGGGACCGTGCCAAGGGGGGGAGCGGCCCGCTGCAGCATCGCTGGATCAAGGACCCAAAGCGCGATCGGGCGTCCGCCCGCTTCCGCCGGCAAGCGATCGACCGTATCTGGATCGGTGAGAATTAGTTCGAGGCCGGCGTCTGCGGCCATGAAGCGTAAGCGCTCGGCGGGATAGTCCGGGTCGAGGGGGAGGTAGGCGCCACCCGCGGTGAGCAGGGCGAGGATGCTGACCACCCAGTTGGCGCTGGGTTCTAAGCAGATGCCGACCAAGCTTTCCGCGAAAACGCCCCGCCGCATGAGGTTTGCGGCCAGGCAGTTGGCGTGCGCGGAGAGGTGCGCGAAGCTCCAGTGCAGGGCCCCGAATTCGAGCGCGACCGCGTGCGGTCGGACCGCGACTTGCGCCGCAAAACAGGCCGGGATCGCTGCCTCGCGGGCAAAGGTTGAGGCGGTGTCGTTCCACTCGGTTTCCAACTGGTGCTGCTCTTGCGGGGTGAGCAGCGCGAGGGCGGACACCCGTGTTTTGAGATCAGCGCACAGTTGCGCGACGAGCAACGCGAAACCGTGGGCGAAGCGCCGGACCGTGGTTTTATCGTAAAGCTCGGCGTTATAACTCAAGTGCCCGGCCACGCGCTCGCCCGCCCGGTGCAAATCGAGGGTGAGTTCGAACTTGGCCACGGTTTCCCCGAGC
>CAZCOV010000284.1:6486-8388 GCA_964499975.1 uncultured Thermoanaerobaculia bacterium | reverse complement strand
AACCGGACGACCACGCGATCATGCTCGATCACCGCAACCAGCGCTACTGCACAGCGGACCGCGCCAGCCGCCTAGGCATGGTGCCGATCGCCCGGCTGCCGCTCGTGGCTCTGCCGCGCCTGCTCCTCGGTCGCCTGCCAGCCGAGCCGGCGAACGACTTGCGGCGTTCACCCGAGGCCCTGTCCTATTTGGATCAGCAAGGACAGCTGTGGCATGGTCGCTTGGTTGGGGGGCAGCTGGTGGGATGGAGTCTGCTCGCGGCAGGAGACCCGATTGCCTGGTGGCAAAGCGAAGCCGGCGGCCGCGAATCCTTCTTCTCCGACCGCCGCGGCCAGCAGCAGATCCGCTGGCGGGAAGTGGTCCGCGAAACCTTGGTCACGCCGCTCAGCGCGCCGCAAATTCCGCCGCGCTATCAAGCTGGCGACTGCGGTATCACCGACTGAGCAGGCGTTGAGACCAGCTCATGAACCCTTGCTGGTGCGGCTGCTGTGACCTTGAAGATTTCGCTGGCGAGTACCGCCGCTGCGCCCAGTGCGCAACCCTGGTCTCTGCTCATGCCGCCTTCCCTGAGCATTACCTCAAAGTCGGGGACGACGAGTCCGGCTTTTATGGCGCGGGCTACTGGCAAGACCGGGTGCCGCGCTTGCACGGCTTGCCCACCCTGGCCGAGCGCGCGCGCACGGACTTGACCGAACGGGCGCTCGCCTGGCTGCGCTGGATCCTCACTTACCAACAACCTCCGGCAACCGTGCTGGAGCTCGGCTGCGCCCACGGGGGCTTGGTTTATTTGTTGCGCGAAGCTGGTTTTGATGCGGTCGGACTCGAAATGTCGCCGACGGTGATCCGCGAAGCACAGCAACGGTTCAAAACCATCACCGTGCATCGAGGTCCGCTCGAAACTGCCGGGCTCGAGCAAAAGTACTCCCTGATTCTCGCTATGGACGTGCTCGAGCATTTGCCGGACCCGCGAACCACCTTGGCAGCGATTGCAGCTCACCTGTTACCGGACGGCCTGCTCTTTCTCCAGACCCCGTGCTACCGCGGTGAAGGCCCTGGGTGGGAGATGTTGTTGCCCGAAGAGCATCTTTTCCTTTATACCGAAGCGAGCCTGAAACGGCTGCTGACCACTTGCGGTTTTTCCAGCTGCGCAATTTCCCCCGGCCTGTTTCCCTACGACATGTGGGTGGTCAGCGCGCGGCAGGCGCTGCCTCGCCCTTGCGCGGATCCGCTTCCTGCACTGCCGCCGCTGGTGCGCGCGCTACTCGACGGCGAGACAGAACGGCAGCAACTCCTGGCTGAGCGGACCACGATCGATGCGGACCGCCGGGCCAAAGATGTGGACGTGGCCGTCTTGACCCAACGTCTCACCGCGGTCGAAGCGGATCAAGCCGCCAAAGCTCAAACCCTGGCACGACTCGAAACCGAGCGCTTGGCAGAAGAAGAAGCCCGGCAGGCCGCGCTGCAGCAGGTGGCACAACTCGGCTGGGAGCTGGCCCGACAGCGCAGCGAACTGGTGGTGGCCCACGCAGAACTCGAGCGGACGGCCGAACAACTGCAAGCCCTGGCTGCCGACCAGCAGGCCCAAGAGGCGCGGATCGCCGAGCTGGAATCCGAACTGGCCGCAATCGACGCCGATCGTAAGAACAAGGACGCGGTCATCACCCGGCTGGAATCCGAACTGGCCACGATCGACGCAGATCGAAAGAACATGGACGCGGTCATCGCCCAGCTGGAGCGCGACCTGGTCGCGATCGACGCAGATCGAAAGGACAAGGACGCGGTCGTCGCACGGCTGGAGTGCGAACTCGTCGCGATCGACGCAGATCGAAAGGACAAGGATGGGGTTATCGCACGGCTGGAGCGCGAACTCGTCGCGATCGACGCAGATCGAAAGGACAAGGA
>CAZCOV010000284.1:1525-6386 GCA_964499975.1 uncultured Thermoanaerobaculia bacterium | reverse complement strand
CGCGATCGACGCAGATCGAAAGGACAAGGACGCGGTCATCGCACGGCTGGAGCGCGAACTCGTCGCGATCGACGCAGATCGAAAAGACAAGGACGTGGTCATCGCCCGACTGGAATCCGACCTGGCCGCGATCGACGCAGATCGAAAAGACAAGGACGTGGTCATCGCCCGGGTCAGCGCCGAGCTCGCCGCTGTGGACGCAGACCGGTGGGCCAAAGAAGAGGTGATCGCGCGGATCCACGACGAACTCGCAACGGTCAACGCGGATCGTCGCGCGCAAGCTGCTGCGCTCGCGGATTTGACCCAGACTCACCAAGCGACAAGCGCCCGCAACGTCGAACTGCAAAACCAGCTCGCAGCGCTCGAAGCCCGCTGGTACAACCGGCTTGCCCGCTTCTTGGCGAGGGACTGAGCGTGCGCGTCGGCGTCCATCTGCAGCAGTTGCGTCCGGGCCAGATCGGCGGGCTGGAAACCTACGTCCGGGAACTGCTCATCCGGCTGCCGCAGCTCGCTCCTGACTTGACCCTGGTACTTTTCGGCGCGGAGTACAACCGCGACTGGCTGACCCACCTGGCCGGGCAAGCCACAGCCGATGAGAACCGCAGCCCGATCGAACTGCAGTGCTTGACCGCAGAAGACTTCCAGCAGCTTTCCGCCGAACGCCTGCGGCCGTTCGAGCTCGATCTCTGGTTTTGCCCTTTGCTGGTGCTCGAACCTGTCGACCCAGGTCTGCCGTCGGTCGTCACCCTGCCCGACCTGCAACACCTCACTTACCCCGAATTCTTCGCAGCCGAGATCTTAAATTGGCGCCAGCTGCACTATCCGCGCACCGTCCTGTGCGCAGATTTCTTGCTCACCCTGTCGGAGTTTTCGCGCTCCGAATTAATCTCCCGCCTCGGCGCAGACCCCGCGCGAGTGGTCGCAGTGCCGCTCGCCGCCAACCCAGAATTCAGCCGCACAGTTCCGACCCCAAACGCGGCCTTGCGCGATCCTGGTTTGCCCCACGGTTTGACCCCGGGTTTCCTTTTCTACCCGGCCAATTTCTGGCCGCACAAGAACCACCGTTGCCTTTTGACCGCGCTGGCGCTCTGCCGTGAGCAGCATGGCTCATGCCCATTGCTGGTTTTGACCGGAGGATCAACCCTGCCTCCTGACTGGGAGGCGCAACTTGCAGCGCACCAGCTCAGCGGGCGAGTGCTTTTTCTCGGCCACGTCCCCGCCGCGGATTTGCCCGCGCTCTATGCCGCAGCCGCTGCCCTGGTTTTCCCTTCCCTGTTCGAAGGCTTTGGTTTGCCCGTGCTCGAAGCCATGGCCAGCGGCTGCCCAGTGCTCTGTGCGAACACCACCAGCCTGCCCGAAGTCGCGGGAGACGCTGCCCTGTTTTTTGATCCGCACAATCCGCAAGATCTCGCAACGCAGCTCGCACGCCTGCTCTCCCAGCCGGAGCTGAGCGCAGAACTGCGTGACCGCGGCTGGGAGCAAGCCACCCGTTTCTCCTGGCAGCACACCGCTCGAGCAACTCTCGAAGTCCTGCAGCGAGCGCGGTCCCAATCGCCGTCCAGGATCACCCTCGCCGAGGAGTGGCCCACGATCACGGTGGTCACCCCCTCGTTCCAGCAGGGCCCTTTCATCGAGCGGACCCTTAAAAGCGTGCTCGAACAAGGCTACCCCCGCCTGCAGTACCTGGTCCAAGACGGCGCTTCAACCGACGATACGGTGGCCCTTCTCGAAGGCTATCGCCAGCTCTACCCCGGCGTTTTGCACTACGTTTCCGCGCCGGATCGCGGTCAAGCGCATGCGGTCAACCAGGGTTTCCGCGCCGCCCAAGGCGAGATTTTGGGCTGGCTCAACTCGGATGACACCTACGCGCCGGCCTGTCTGTTCCGGGTGGCCAAGGCTTTCCGCGAGCAGCCCGAACTCGGCTGGCTTTATGGCCAGGCGGACTACATCGACGTCGACGATGCCGTGCTCGGGGCCTATCCCACCCGCTCTGATTTCGCTTGGGAGGCTTTGGCCCACGCCTGCTACATCTGCCAACCCACGGTCTTCCTGCGCCGGGAAGCACTCGGCCCCGAGCTGTGGCTCGATGAGAACCTCCACACCTGCATGGACTACGACTTGTGGATCCGCCTCGGACGCCGCTTCCCCCCCGTCTGCCTGGATGCCGTCCTCGCGCAGTCGCGCATGTATCCGCAAAACAAGACCCTGCGCCAGCGCCCGCAGGTCTTTGCCGAGATCCTCGGCACAGTCAAGCGGCATTATGGCTTCATGCCGTTCTCCTGGGCGGTGGGTAAGGCGCACTACCTGCGCACTCAGGCTGACCCGGTGTCCCCGGGAGCACCTACTTTTTCAACCTGGCTCCTGGCCGGGTGGTTGGTGGTCCGCCACAACCTCGACCGGCCGCGCTACTTGCGCCAGCTCAGCCGCGAGAGCGCGAGGTGGTTACGCCGGCAAGTGCGCCGCCGTCTCAAGCTGGGGGCATCACCATATGCCGGCTGACCCCACCGCGAGTTTTCCTGAGGTCTCCATCGTCATCCCCTCGTTCAATCAAGGGCGATTTCTCCCGCGCGCGCTCGACAGCGTGCTGGCGCAAGACTTTCCTGCGATCGAAATTTTGGTGATCGACGGTGGTTCGAGCGACGACTCGCGGGCGATCCTCGGCGTTTATGGCGAGCGCTACCGCGATCGTTTGCGCTGGGTTTCTGAGCCAGACCGCGGTCAGTCCGACGCGCTCAACAAAGGTTTCCGCCGCGCGCGGGGGGCAATCGTCGCTTGGCTCAACTCAGACGACGCTTATGCTCCGGACGCGGTCTCCCGGGCTTTTGCTGCCCTCACCGCCCACCCTGAAGTGGGGTTGGTTTATGGTCGAGGGCAGATCCTCGACAGCGTCGACAAGGTGGTCGGCCCGTTTCTCGGCTGCGAACGTTTTTGCCTCTGGCGTCTGGTTCATGGGCTGGACTTCATCCTGCAACCAAGCACGTTTTTCCGGCGCGCAGCTCTGGAGTCTGTGGGATTCGTCGACCCCGACTTGCATTACGCCATGGACTGGGACTTGTGGATCAAGCTCGCGGCGGTCACCGAAGTCTTGTGGCTCGACGCGGATCTCGCGTTTTCGCGCGAGTACGCTTCGACCAAAACGCAAAGTGGCGGCTGGCCGCGGCTCCGTGAGTTGCGCCGGGTGGTCCGAAGGCATGCCGGCAGATCCTGGACCCCAGGGCTAAAGCTTTATGCCTTCGACACCCTCAACCGCGATTTCGGACGGCGGCTTCCCCGGGTCCTGCGGCCCTTCCTGGAGCGGTCCGTGACGCGGGCGATGCGTTCAGTGCAAGAGCACATGCAGGTCTATGCCGACGGGTGGCTGGGGCCGCGCGGTGCCTTGCTTTTGCCGCGGCGCTGGGGGCGCGCCAGGGTCGAGTTCGAAGCCTTGCTCGTCCCGCCCGGCACCCATGCTGTGCAGCTGGTCGCAGAAGGCCAGCTGTTGAGCTGCTGGAGCGTCAGCGCCCCCGGACCCTATGTCGCTGAGTTCGCGGTCCCGGCTGGTGCGAGCCCCCTAGCCGAGATCCGGGTGTTGAGCAGCTTTTCCTTCCGTCCAGACCCAGCCTCTGGAGATCGCCGCCAGCTGTCCTTGCTCTGCCGCCAAGTCGCTCGTGCAGCGTCCGCGTGAAGACTCGCGTGAAGTGGATTGACGCAGCCCACTTTGTCCGTTAGATTGGCCGGGTGGCGGGGATCCAGGAGAAGACCAGGTGCCCCGATCCACCATGGGCGGAGAAGACCCGGCGCACGGGCTGCCTCCAGCTGAAGTCGATGCCCTCGAGGCCCAACTCCGGGCAGAAGCGCGGCTGGACCGGAGAATGAAGCGTGCGCGCGATGCCGAGAGAAAGAATCATCGAGCGACGAATATCTCTCGACGACCGGCAAGGCGGGCGAATCACCACTTTTGAGGATGCGTTATGCGTAACCTGGTGACCGAGTATCGACAACTGCTCAAGGCGTCCGAGTCGCTGCACACCTTGGACCGTGTCCTCGCGCTGTTGGACCAGGCCACCGAGCAGCCATCACCCGCTCAGGGAGTCACGGTCCGGCAATTTCAGTTGGGCGACCCTGACGCGTTGACGCCCTACGAGCCGTCTCGGGTACCAGTCGCGGTGTTGCGCGATGGCGACGCGAAAGACGCGGAACCGCCACTGCAGCAGCGTCCGCCGCGGCGAGTTCGGGCGCAAGATCACAGCCGGTTCCTGCGCGCTCAGTGGTACCTGGTGGCTCTTCCCGAGCAATTGCCCTTGCGCAATTTTTCGGCCGCTCAGTCCGCGCTCATCCTCGATGCCCTCTTACTCCTCTTCCACCATGCCTACTTCGTTCTGCTGCCTCGCTTGGAGGCGGCCCAGCGCGCTTTAAGCACTGAACTCATCGACTCCTTTTTTCGCTTCGCCGCGCATTTGCCGGATCTCGCGGAACGCTTCCGCGTCGAGGGTCTGGCTTACGAGGCCAAAGGCGAGCCGGAAGAGGCGCTGATTCGTTTTGCCAATGCGTTGCGCGCAACCCACACTGACGAGCATGTCTTCATGACTCGGTTGCAGACTTTTTGGATGTCGCTGCTCGATCGCGGAGATTTCCGAGGTGCTTTGAATCTGCTGCTCGAAACCGTACGCATGGTCCCGCTGAGTCGGTTATCCGAGTTGCAGGAGCTGATCTCCGACACCTTCACCGAATACGGCGCAGCCTGTGCTGCGGGCCGCGCGACCTAGGCTGTTCTAGGTTAGGTTTGTCGGCTGAGCGGGCGAGACGCCCGCGTTCCCAGACGCTGCTGCGGGCGAGACGCCCGCGTTCCCAGACGCTGCTGCGGGCGAGACGCCCGCGTTCC
>CAZCOV010000284.1:0-1425 GCA_964499975.1 uncultured Thermoanaerobaculia bacterium | reverse complement strand
CAGGACGGCTCACCAGCCAGTCACAAAGGTGGTGCGGGTCAAAACGTCGCTCAAGATCAGGACGAAGAAAATCAGCATCCAGAAGAAGCCGCCGACCGCCGCGATCTTGATCAGAGGGGAGCTGCCTTTGGCGTGCATGAAGAAAGCCACGACCAGACTGGCTTTGCCGAGCGCGATGGTCAAGGCTACGGCGTCGCTCCAGGGGTGGCCGAAATTGATGTAGGCCGCTGCCACGGTGACTGCCGTGAGCACCAGCAGCGCCAGCAGCACCAAGACGTAGGGTTTGAGAGATGAGCTGTGTTCTGACATGTTGCTCTCCGCACCACGCTGCTCAGGCCGTGCTCAGGCCGATCAAGTAGAGGAAGGGGAAAAGGAAAATCCACACAATGTCGACAAAGTGCCAGTACAGGCCAAAACCTTCGACGAAGTTGTGGTTTTGCGGGGTCCACTTGCCGCGCGCAGCCGGACGCAACATCACCAGCATGATCGCGATCCCCACCACCATGTGCAAGGCATGCATGCCGGTCATGCCGAAGTAGAGGGAAAAGAAGATCTCGGCCGAATTCCCTACGGGTTCGCTGCCATGCCACGCGAAGTGGGGTCCTGGCACCAGGTGATGCTCCCACTTCTCCTTGTACTCGAAGTACTTGACGAAAAGGAAAGTGCTGCCGAAAAGCATGGTGAGGAGCAGGCCGCGCACCAATTTTTTTGAGTTGCCTTGCTGCGCCGCCCACACCGCATAGACCATGGTGAAGCTGCTGAGCAGCAGGACCGCGGTGTTGAACGCGCCGATTTTCCAGCTCAGCGCCCGACTGGCGATGATGAAGTCGTGGGGATAGAGCATCCGGTAGTAAACGTAGGTGACGAACAACCCACCGAAAAACATCACTTCCTGGACTAAAAAGAGCCACATGCCGAGGAAGGACGACTCCTTCTGCTGGGCAAAGCTCTCGAAATGATGGGCCAGACCTGCGGGGTGCGCGTGAGCATGGGGCTGTGACAAGGTCGTGACTCCTTCCTCAGGCATGGGACCGCGCATAGCGCCGGTGGTGTGACTCCCGATCCGGCGTGGGTGGCGCACTGTAGTCGTAGGCTTCGTGAGTGACGACCGGCAGCGATTCGAAGTTGTGGAGCGGCGGCGGGGAAGTGGTCTCCCACTCGAGGCCGACTGCACCCCAGGGGTTATGCCCCGCGATCTCACCGTATTTGATCGACCACAAGAGGTAAATCAGCGGGATCGCGTAGCCCACCGCCAAAATCGAGGCCCCCGCCGTCGATAGCACGTGCAGGACCTGGAACTCGGCGGGGTAGGCGTGGTAGCGCCGCGGCATGCCCAGGTAACCGAGAATGAACTGCGGGAAGAAGGTCAAGTTGAAGCCGAGAAAGACCAGGAGTGCGGACAAGTGGGACCAGAAGCCCGAGTAG
>CAZCOV010000283.1:0-8405 GCA_964499975.1 uncultured Thermoanaerobaculia bacterium | reverse complement strand
ACCAGCAGTTCCACCTCCTCATCACCCTGCACCACATCGCGGGCGATGGCTGGTCGATCGAGGTGTTGCTCCGCGAACTCGCCGCGCTCTATCGCACCCAGGTGACCGGCACCCGAGCAGAACTCGCCCCGCTGCCCTTGCAGTATGCTGACTATGCGTGCTGGCAGCGGCAGTTCCTCGCGGGCGCGGGGCTGGCGCAGCAGCGGCTGGCGCAGCAGCTCGACTTTTGGCGCGAGCAGCTGCGCGACGCCCCGGCCTTGCTCCCCTTGCCCACGGACCGACCACGTCCGGCGGTCCCCACCTACCGGGGCGGTGAGGTCAGCCAAGTGTTGCCGCCCGAGCTCCACGCCCAACTTTTGGCCATGGCTCGGGCCCAAGGCTGCACCTTGTTCATGGTCCTCTTGGCCGCTTTGGTTCAGCTGCTCGCCCGGATCACCGATCAAGGGGAGCGGGGGGACGTCAGCGTGGGAGTTCCGGTAGCCGGGCGACGGCGGCAGGAGTTCGAAGGGCTGATCGGCTTTTTCGTCAATACCCTGGTGCTGCGCTGCCGCTGGTCCGCCGGGCAGACCTGGGCGCAACTCCTCGCGGAAGTGCGGCAGACGGCACTCCAGGCATTCGCCCACCAAGACCTTCCGTTCGAACGCTTGGCCGCAGAGCTCCAGCCGCAGCGCAGCCTGAGCCATACCCCGCTGTTTCAAGTGATGCTGGTCCTGCACAATGTGCCCTGGCAAATCAACAACTGGGGTCCGCTCGCGGTCCGGCAACTTCCCCTGGAAGCCGAGATCGAGCCTTTCGACTTGACCCTTGGTGGCGCTGAAGAGGCCGCTGGGCTGGCTTTGCACTTAGCCTACAGCCGCGATCTGCTGGACCGCACCACGGCCCAGCGCTGGCTCGGCCACCTGGAGGTGCTCCTCCGCCAGGTCGCGAGCACGCCGTCCGTTCGGCTCGCCGAGCTCGAGCTTTTGCGCCCAGCTGAACGGGCGCAGCTCCGCGAGTGGAGCACGCCGGTTGAACCCGCGGCACTCCCGGCGCTCACCGTAGACCAACTGTTTTCCGCCCAACAAGCGCGCACGCCGGAACGGATCGCCGCGGTCGCGGGCGACGCTGTTCTGAGCTACGGCGCGCTCGAGCGCGCGGCGGCTCGGTTGGCTTTCGTGCTCCATCAGGAAGGAGTGGTCAGAGGGACGGACCAGGTCGTCGCCTTGGCGGTCGAACCATCCCTCGAATGGGTCGTCGGACTGCTCGCGATTTTCCGCGCGGGCGGGGTTTATTTGCCCCTCGACTCGACCCTGCCCGCACCACGGCGCGATTTCCTGCTGCAAGACGCCCAGGCCGCCGTGCTGCTCACCCGCGCTGAACTCGCAGGAGAATTCGCTCGGGGAGGTTCCGTGCGGACCCTCCTGCTCGACGCCGTGGGCGACCTAGCGCGCCCACCTGATGAGCCGCAGGAAATGTTGGAAGCGGCGCGCGTCGAGGATCCCCGCGCCGCTCATCGCCTGGCTTACCTCATCTACACTTCGGGCTCGACCGGAAAGCCCAAGGGAGTGGCGGTGTCCCATGGCGTGCTCGCCCGCCACAGCTGGCTGATGGCCCGGGCTTTTGGTCTGCAAGCGGACGACCGCATGCTGCAATTCTCGTCGCCGAGCTTTGATGCCTCGCTGGAGGAACTGTTGCCGCCTTTGGTCGGCGGGGCAGTCCTGCTGCTCCACCCGCCCGAACGCCTCACCGAAGAAGATTTTTTGCAGTGGGCAGTGGCAAGGCGTTGCTCCGTGGTGTACCTCCCAGTGGCGTTCTGGCAACGCCTGGTTGCCGTGTGGTCGGCCCAGCCGGCGCGGGCAGCCGGGCATGCGCTGCGCCTGATGATGGTCGGGGGGGAAGCCTTGCCGACGCATCCGGCACGCCAGCTGGTCGAACTCGCGGGCGCACCGCGTCTGATCAACACCTATGGGCCGACCGAGGGAGTGATTACCGCGACTTGGTATCCCGTCCACCCAGCTGAGATTGCGGCCTGGCCGTGGACCACGGTGCCGCTCGGGCGTCCCCTACCCGGACGTTATGCCTGGGTGCTCGCCGCTCGCGGGTTGCCGGTTTCAGTGGGAGTAGCTGGCGAACTCTGCCTGGGTGGCACCCTGCTGGCCCAGGGTTACCTCGCCCACCCGCGGCTGACCGCAGCACGTTTTGTCCCCGCTGGCTTGCACGAGGAGGTCGGCGGCCGGCTTTACCGCACCGGCGACCTGGTGCGCTTTCACCCACAAGGGATCCTCGAGTTCTTGGGACGGATCGACCAGCAAGTCAAGGTGCGCGGTTTCCGCATCGAGCTTGGGGAGATCGAAGCCGCGCTCTTGACCCACCCGGCGGTCGTTCAGGCCATGGTGCGGGTGCAGCCAGATCCGCGCGGGGACGATCAGCTGGTCGCCTACCTGGTGGGATCTCACGCCCTGCCTTCGGCCCAGGAGCTGCGCCGCTACCTCAGCGTTTTGCTCCCCGCGCCCTTCTTGCCGGCGCTGACCGTGGCGCTGGACGCCCTGCCCACCAACGTCGGCGGCAAGGTGGATGTGCGCGCGCTGCCCGCTCCTGACTGGGGTGGGCTTAAGTCCGACCAACGGGTTGGCCCGCGCACCCCGATCGAAGAGATCCTGGCGGAGATCTGGCGCGAAGTCCTGGGTCTTGACCGTGATCTTGACCGTGATCTTGACCGTGATCTTGACCCTGGTCGGATGATCGGTCCGGACTCTGATTTCTTTGCTCTGGGCGGGCACTCGCTTTTGGCGACCCAGGTCGTGGCGCGGATCAGCAAAGGCTTGGGCGTTGACCTCTTGGTGCGCACCCTCTTTGAGCAGCCGACTTTGGCAGGTCTGGCCAGCGCCCTGGAAGCAGCCCTGACCGACCAGCCAAGGTCCTCCGTGCCCGCGCTGCGCCCGGTTTCGCGGGAGGGCGACCTGGTCGTGTCGTCGGCCCAGGAACGGCTGTGGTTGCTCGATCAATTGCTGGTCGGACGAGGGGCGTACAACATTCCCTGGCCGCTGGCTCTCGCGGGTGAGTTGCAGGTGCCCGCGCTTGCGGCCAGCTTGCGCGCGGTGGTCGCGCGCCACGAAGTGCTGCGCACCAGCTATCCGGCCGTGGCGGGACGTCCGGTGCAAAGGATCCACCCCCGGGACGGCGCAATTCGCCTTGACCTGCCGCTGGTCGACCTGAGCGGGCTGGCCACGCCCCAGCGAGCGGCCGAGCGGCTGCGCACCGAGGATGCGCACCGCGCTTTCGACCTAGCTCACGGCCCGGTGTTCCGCGCTACCTTGCTGCGCCTCGGTCCGACCCTGCACCATCTGTTGCTGACCGTCCACCACATCGCGAGCGATGGCTGGTCCATGGCCATCCTGGGAACGGAACTGGGAGCGCTTTATCACGCGGCGAGGCGGGGAGAAGATGCGCTGCTATCGCCGCTCGGGGTCCAATATGCCGACTTTGCCGCGTGGCACCGACAATGGCTCACTGGCGAGGTACTCACCCAGCAGCTGAATTACTGGCGACCCCAACTGCAGGACGCGCCCGCGCTGATCGAGCTGCCCAGCGATCGCCCGCGACCGGCAGTTCAAGGTTATCGTGGCGGGGTGGTAGCCCAGACTTTGGCGCCGGAACTCCTGGCCCAAGTGCAGCTTCTAGCGAAGAAAACCGCGAGCACGGTCTACATGGTCTTGCTCACGGCTCTGCAGTGCTTGCTCACTCGCCTCAGCGGCCAGCAGCACGTCAGTGTGGGAACTCCGGTGGCAGGTCGGCGGCAAGTCGAGGTTGAGCCGCTCATCGGATTTTTCGTCAATACCCTGGTCATCGCGACCCGCCAACCCCCCCGCGCCACCTTTGCCCAGCAGCTGGTCAAGGTGCGGCAACAAGTCCTGGCAGCCCTCGCTCACCAGGACTTGCCGTTCGAGCGCCTGGTCTCGGAGTTGCACCCGCAGCGGAGTTTGAGCCATGCGCCCTTGTTCCAGGTGATGTTCATGGCGGAAAGGGGAGGTCCGGCTGGCGAGCGGCTCCCCGCTTTCGCTGACCTCGCAGTGACGGGATTGCCGCTGACCGAGGAAACTGCCAAGTTCGATTTGCTTTTGGGCTGCAGCGAACTGTCGACCGGCCTCGGCTGCGAGCTGGGCTACGACCGCGACTTGTTCGATCGCACCACGGCCGAACGTTGGTTGAAGCTCTTTGCCTGCCTGCTCGCCGCGGTGGTGGCGGATCCCGAACACCCGCTGGACGGCTTCGCCTGGCAGTCGGCTGCAGAGCGGCAGCAACTGTTGATCGAATGGAATGACCGCGCCGCAGAGTTCCCGCGCGAACTGGGGATCCACCAGGTCTTTGCTGCGATCGTCGTCCAGCAGCCCGCGGCCGTGGCCCTCTGCGGTGCGGGGGAAACCTGCCTGAGCTATGGCGAACTCGAGCGCCAGGCCAACGCCTTAGCGTGGCGTTTGCGCGACCTTGGCGTCGTTTGGGGTCAGCTCGTGGGCCTGGGCCTCGAACGCTCGCTCCCAGCGGTGGTCGGCATCTTGGGGATTTTAAAGGCGGGCAGTGCTTATGTCCCGCTCGACCCCGACTATCCCAGAGAGCGCCTCGCCTGGATGGTGGCGGACGCCGGCGTGCAGCGGGTGTTGACCGGACCCGCGGCGCGCGGGGTGACGGCCAACCCGGCAGGCCCAGAAGCCGTGGTGCTGACCGCGAATCCAGCGCGGGGGAGCTGGGCCGAGCCACCGCCCGCACCGAGTGAACTCGGGGAAATCGCCGACCAGCTGGCTTATGTGATGTACACCTCAGGTTCGACTGGACGGCCCAAGGGCGTGGCGGTCACCCATCGCAACGTCATGCGGCTGGCGCACGGAGCGGATTACGTCGAACTGAGCGCCGCCTCTACCATCTTGCAGCTGACGTCAACTTCTTTCGATGTTTCGACGTTTGAGCTGTGGGCTGCCTTGCTCCATGGGGGACGCTTGGCCGTGCATCCCGCTGGTCCGCTGTCCCTGCACGAGCTGAGTCAGACGCTCGCCCGGGAACGCGTGGATACTCTGTGGCTGACCGCAGGGTTGTTCCACCAGGTGGTCGAAGAGCAGCCGCAAGCCTTAGTCGCGGTGCGCCAGCTGCTCGCCGGCGGCGATGTGTTGTCGCCAGAAGCCGTCGGCAAAGTGCTGGCACGGCAGCCGGAGACCACCGTAATCAACGGTTACGGTCCGACCGAGACCACCACCTTTGCTTGCTGCTGCCGGCTGGATGCCCGGTGGGTGCCCGGCCCAACGGTCCCGATCGGCCAACCGATCGCGAACACGCGTGTCCAAGTCTTAAGTCGCAACCTCGAGCCCCAACCCTTGGGCGTCGTGGGCGAGCTGTGGATCGCGGGAGAGGGAGTCGCGCGGGGCTATTGGAGGCAGCCCCGGATCACGGCTGAGCGTTTCGTGCCGGAGCTGGCCGGGCCAGCCGGGGAACGCATGTACCAGAGCGGCGACCGGGTGCGCTGGCTGCCCCGCGGGCGATTGGAGTTTTTGGGGCGCAGCGACGCGCAAGTCAAGATCCGCGGCTTCCGCATCGAGCTGGGCGAAATCGAAGCGGTTCTGGCGCAACATCCGGGCCTCAGCCAGGTGCTGGTGCTGGTGCGCGACGACCTCTCGCCCGCCGGGGCCAAGGAGCGAGCCTTGGTGGCTTATGGTGTCCCGGTGGCTGGCGCGCAGCCGAGCGCGCGCGAGCTGCGGGAATTCTTGGCCAGCCGGTTACCCTCCCACATGGTGCCTTCCGCTCATGTTCTGCTGCCAGCTTTTCCGCTCGGACCCACGGGCAAAGTCGACCGCAAAGCCTTGCCGCGCCCCACGCGTCAGGCCGACAGCAAGCGCCACGTGCCGCCCCGTGAGCCCAGGGAAATCGAACTGGCGGCCCTGTGGCAAGAGCTCCTGGGTGTGGAAGCCGTCGGTATCGACGACGATTTCTTCGAGCTGGGTGGACATTCGCTGCTCGCCACTCGGCTGCTGGCGCGGATCGAAGCTCGCTGCGGCAGCCAGCTATCCCTGCGTCAGCTGTTCCTGACGCCGACCATCGCTGGCCTCTTGCCGCACCTCCAGCCGAGTCAGCCGACCCAGCCGCCCCTGGTGCGGGCAGCACCGTCCGTGCCCCCGACCCTGTCTTTTGCCCAGGAGCGACTGTGGTTCCTCGACCAGCTGACGCCGGGGAAATCGACCTACACGATTCCCTGGCCCCTGGCCATCCGCGGTCCGCTCGACGTCGCAGCCCTGGCCTGGGCGCTGCGCGAAATCTTGCGCCGACACGAAGTCCTGCGCACTTCGTTCTGGCTGCGGGAGGGGAGGCCAGAGCCGAAGGTCGGGCCACTTCCCCCGACCGTCCTGCCCCGCGTCGACCTCAGCGGGTTGCGCTCGCCCGTGGCC
Organism: uncultured Thermoanaerobaculia bacterium; assembly: GCA_964499975.1. Lineage (GTDB taxonomy): Bacteria > Acidobacteriota > Thermoanaerobaculia > Multivoradales > J023 > CAZCOV01. The sequence goes on along the minus strand of CAZCOV010000283.1, from coordinate 1,998 downwards.
GCGGCTTTGCGGCTGCGCACCCAAGAGGAGCTGCGCGGCTTCGACCTCACGCGCGACCCGCTGCTGCGTGCGACGTTGGTCGAGCTGGGTGGGTGCGAGTATCAGTTGCTGCTCACCGTCCACCACATCGCGAGCGACGGCTGGTCCATGGGGGTGCTGGAGCGTGAGCTGGGCGCCCTCTATAGCGCCCGGATCCGCGGCGCGGGGTCCCCGTTGCCCGAGCTCGCGGTCCAGTACGCGGATTTTGCGGGGTGGCAGCGGCAGTGGCTGTCCGGCGCAGTCCTGGCCACGGAAGTGGCGTACTGGCGAAATTGCCTCAGCGGGGCGCCCCCGCTTCTGGACTTGCCTTTGGACCGTCCGCGACCCGCCATCTTGAGCGACCGCGGCGGGCTTTACTCGCAGGTCCTCGGGGTCGAATTGAGCGCGCAACTGAAACGGCTGGCACCCGGGCTGGCAGCACCCGGGCTGGCAGCACCTGAGCTAGCAGCTGGGGCGGGGGCAACGCCGTTCATGGTGTTGCTGACCGTGCTGCAATTGCTGCTCAGCCGGACGAGTGGGCAGCGCGACGTCGTCGTGGGGGCCCCGATTGCGGGACGGAGTCAAGTCGTGCTCGAAGGCTTGATCGGTCTTTTTCTCAACAACTTGGTGTTGCGCACCCGGTTAGCGGACCCTGGGCGTGGTCTGAACTTTGGCCAACTGCTGGCGCGGGTACGGGAGGTTGTGCTGAGCGCTTATCAACACCAGGATGTGCCTTTCGAGAAACTGGTGGAGGAGCTTCAGCCGCAGCGTTCGCTGAATACCAACCCCCTGTTCCAGGTGATGCTGAACGTCCACAACTGGAGTTTGCCCGGCGGTGAGTCCGGCAGCGAACTGCCAGGGCTCGAAGTGTCGCGGTTGGAAAGCTCGAGCGAAGAACAGTCGAAGTTTGACTTGACCTTGCATGTGGACGAATCAGGAGGCAGCGAGAACCATGGCCTGCGGCTGTTCTGGCTGTATCACGCAGACCTTTTCGACCGCACGACCATTGCGCGGCTGGCGGGTGAATTTGCAGAATTGCTGAGCGCGGCTCTGGCATCACCCGAACAGGCGGTGCAAAGGCTGCCACTCCTCGGGGCGGCAGCGCGACAACAAGTGCTGCTGGAGTGGAATGACACGGCCGCGGGAGAGTTGCCCGTGCGTCGCCTCGAGCAGTTGTTTTTCCAGCGGGCGGTCCAGCAGCCAGCAGCTCTGGCGCTGGAGTTTGAGGACACCGCGCTCTCTTATGGGGAACTCGCGCGGCGGTCCGTGCTGCTTGGAAGACAGCTCCAGGCTTTGGGCGTGGGTCCGGAAGTGCGGGTAGGGCTCTACGTTGAGCGCTCGCTCGAAATGGTGATCGCGGTTTTGGGCGTCTTGGCTGCGGGTGGAGCCTATGTGCCGCTCGATCCCCAACTCCCCGCCGCGCGTCTGAGCCTGATGCTGAGCGACAGCCAGGCCAGGCTGTTACTCACCGCCGGCAAATTGCGCGAACAGCTGCCGCCTTTTGCCGGTCCGGTCGCTGCCGTCGAAGCGTCGCTGGCTGCTGATCGACCTGGACCGTGGCTGCCCGCGACCCCTGCTGGCCCCGAGAACCTGGCCTACGTGATCTACACTTCAGGCACCACGGGTCAGCCCAAAGGCGTGATGTGCCGGCATCAAGGCGCGGTGTCGTACTTGCGCTTCATGCTCGGTACTTTTGACCTGCGCGTGGGTGACCGCACCCTGCAGCTCGCCTCGCTGGCCTTTGACCCCTCGGTGCGCGAGCTGTTCGGACCGCTCGGCGCGGGTGCCACCGTCGTGCTGGTCGCGCCGGCTGAGCGACGGGATCCGGCGGCGCTCTTGCGACGACTGCAGCAAGGGCGCATCGCGCACCTGCTGAGCGTCGTGCCGTCTCTGCTGCGAACCTTGCCTGCGGCTGCGGGCAGTACCCCGGGGCACGCCAGCCCGGGGCACGCCAGCCCGGGGCACGCCAGCCCGGGGCAC
>CAZCOV010000282.1:0-8424 GCA_964499975.1 uncultured Thermoanaerobaculia bacterium | reverse complement strand
GCTGGCCCCGGTGCTGCGCGAGCTGGGCCCCGAAGGAGTGGGGCCCACCAAGTTGATGATCGAGTTTGCCCGCCCTGTGGTCGACTCCGCCAAGATCGACCAGCCCCTAGGCAAGGACACGGTGCTGCGCTTTGCCCCCGACGTCCCCGGCGAGTTGCGCTTCACCACGCCTTCAACCCTGACGTTCGTGCCAGCCCGCGGCTTTTTGCCCGCCACCCGCTATCAAGCCGAGTTGCTCGCGGTCGAAACCAAGAGCGGCACGCTCAAGACGCCGGCTCCCGGTCGCTGGGTGCGCGTCTTTGCGACCCCGAGTTTCGATTTTGTGCGGTTGGTCCTCCATCAAGTCGACGTCGAGCACCAGCGCGCGGTGGTCCACCTGGTGTTTTCGGGGCCAGTCGAAGCTGCTGACGTGAGCTCGCGGGCGCGGATCACCATCACGCCGATCGGCGGTCGACCGCAGCGCCCCGGGAGTTTGCGCTTTGAGCGGGGTCCGGAAGCGTACACCGTGGCCGCGATCTTGACCAGCCCGGACATCCGCGCGGGAGCTCACCTCGATTTCGCGCTCGACGCCGGGGTCAAGAGTCAGCTCGCCGCAGCCACCAGCGGGGGAGGGCGCGCGCGCTTGCTGCTCGAGTCCGGACCCGAGGCCAAGATCCTCAGGGCTTACCGCGACGAAGGCGCGAGTGGCTTTTTCGTGCAGGTGGTCTGCGATGACGACGCGATCGCGGCCAAGCGCTATTACTGGGACCGCGTGGTCCAGGACTCTTACCGGCTGTCGATCCGCTGCAATGTGGACGAGGCCGCCGCGCGTGCCAAGATCCACTTCGATCCGCCGGTGGCCTTCGCGGTGTCGCCAGGGAATGCCGGTTTTCGTTTGTTCGGTGACTTTCAGCGCGGCAGCTACCAGCTGCGCATCGACGCTGGGCTGACCACCCAAGACGGCGGCATCGTCCACCAGGCGTACCAGACCGAGCTCACGATCCCGGCGCGCTCACCCCGCGTTCACTTTGTGTCCAAGGGGCGCTACTTACCGCGCAGTGCCTGGACCTCGCTGCCGATCCGCCACTTGAACCTCGAACAAGCCACGCTCCGGATCCGCCATGTGCCACCCGAAAATCTGGTGTTTTGGCTGAGCGATGACCACCGTGAAAGCGCGGACGAGCGCACCAGCAACTTGATTGCCGAGCACCAGCTGGCTTTTCCCACCGAGCCCGACGTCGAGCGCACCACTTACGTCGACGTCAGCAATCTGGTGCCAGCCAGCACCAAGGGACTGCTCGAACTCACGTTGACCCAGGGGCCAAAGGCGCCAGACAGCGCGGTGCAAGACGGCGCGCAAGACTCGGCAACCGCCAGTGACACGGCGCGAATCTTGTTGACCGACCTCCACTTGTTGGCCAAGCGCGCGGGCGCAGCAGCGGATCAGCCGTGGAGTCAGGAAGTTCTGGCCTGGGCCGTGGACGTGGATTCGAACGCGCCTTTGAGCGGGGTCGACGTCAAGCTGGTGCGCAAGAGCGGTTTCGTTTTGGCGTCTTGCCGCACCGGACGTGAAGGCAGCTGTCGACTGCAAGTCCCCCCAGATGCAATCGACAAGAGTGCTCCTTTTGCCTTGGTCGCGAGCCGTGACCGCGATTTGACCTACCTCAAATTCGCTGAGCTCAAGGCCGAAGTCCAAGAGGCCAAGATCGCGGGCGAGCCTTATCGCAGTCGCCAGAAATACCGGGCGGCGATCTACACCGATCGCGGGGTCTACCGACCGGGGGAGGTTGCCCACTTGGCGGGGATCGTCCGCCAAGAAGACCACCTCGCGCCGTCCGCCGGCTTGCCGGTCCAAGCCAGGCTGCAAGGCCCGCAAGGCAAGGTTGTGAAGACCCAATCCCTGACCACCAACAGTGCGGGTTACGTCAAGCTCGACCTCGAATTTCCCGACTTTGCCCCGACCGGCCGCTACCACTTGCAGCTCCTGGTCGCTGACCAGCAAGTGGGAAAAGTCCAGTTCCAGGTCGAGGAATTCGTGCCCGAGCGCATGAAAGTCGAGGTGGCGACCGGCGAAAGCGAGTACCTCTTCGGCGACCGCGTCGACCTCGCAGTCAAGTCCCGCTATTTGTTTGGCGGCACCCCCGTGGGGCAGCGGGTCGAGCTCACTTGCGAGCTGCAGCCGGGAATTTTCACGCCCGAGGAGAACAACAACTTCTTTTATGGGGTCTACCGCGACGAGAGCCAGCCTGGGCGCCCGGTAGCATTGGGCACGCTTTCCGGCGAACTCGACGCCGCTGGCCAGGTGGCTTTGACTTGTCCGAGCGTCAAGAGCGGCGGTTTTCTCGGGCCGGCCAAGCTGGTAGCGCGGGCCGCGGTGTTTGAAGCGGGCGGCGGACGGACCAGCGTGCAGCAAGCGGAAGTGCCGATGCACCCCGAAAGGTTCTACCTCGGGCTGCAAACCGGGACGACCAAAGCAGAAGCGGGCAACGAGCTGGTGGTCCAGGGGGTGGCCGTGGACTGGCAGGGCCACAAGAAGAACTTGACGCAAACCGTCAAGCTGGAGCTGGTCCGTCTCGAAAGCGAGTACAGCTGGCTCTACGACGAGGCGCTCGGCTATGAGGATTATCGCCGGTACTTGCGTCCGGTGATCGAAGCCACGAGCGAGGTCAGCGCGTCTGGCGGCGCTTTCCGCGCGACCTTCAGGCCGAGCGAGGATGCCACCTCTTTCCTCATCCGCGCGAGCGCCGGCCAAGCGCGGACCGAACTCGAAGTGCCCGGACGCGGCGACTGGTATTACTGGTCGCCGCAGTCGACGGAAGCCAGCATCACGCCCCGCCCTGGACGTCCTACCTGGATCCAGGTCAGCGCGCCAGAGCAAGTGCAGGTCGGCAAGCGCTTTCCCGTCCGCTTCACGGCGCCCTACCGCGGCCGGGTGCTGCTCACCGTCGAAACCGACCGCGTGCTCGAGAGCGAGTGGCTCTCCGTCGAGCCTGGGGAGACCGTGTGGTTCACCCGGATCGCGGACTTTGCGCCCAACGTCTACGTCACCGCGTTTTTGATCAAGGATCCGCACCTCGAAGGGGCTTTCCTGCCCGACCGCGCTTTTGGCTTGACTTCGGTCACGGTCGAGCCCGTGCAGTTCAACCAGCAGGTGGCGCTCAAGGCGCCCACGGAAGTGCGCTCTAACAGCGAACTCGCCGTCGAGCTCGTGGTGGAACCCGCGAGCCGAAACAACGGCCAGCCGATTTACGCCACGGTGGCTGCGGTCGATGAAGGCATTTTGTCGCTCACCCGTTTCGCCAGCCCCAACCCCCTGCGCGACATTTTCAGCCGCCGCGCGCTCGGGGTCGAGACCTTTGAGACCGTGGGCTGGACCCTGGTCGTGCCCCCGGCCGGACCCTCAGCCACGACCGGCGGGGATGAGGGCAAGAGCCTCGGCCGAGTGCAGCCGGTCAAGCCGGTCGCGCTGTGGTCAGGGTTGGTCGAGGTGCCGGCGAGCGGCAAGCTGACGGTCAAGTTCCCGGTGCCGCAGTACCGCGGCGAGTTGCGGGTGATGGCGGTGACCGCGGACGCCAAGCGTTTGGGACATGCTGAAACCAAGGTGCTGGTGCGCGATCCGCTGGTCGTCCAGGCCACGGTGCCGCGCTTCCTCACCCACCAGGACGAAGTCGAGATCCCGGTCTTCCTCAGCAATCTTTCGGGCGCACACCGCACGGTCAAAGTCGAGCTGAGCGCGGAGAATCTCGCGGTCCCAGGGCTTTTAACCCAAGACCAAGAGCCCAAGGTCGAAGTGACATCCGCGCCCGCTCAGTCGCTCGATCTGGCCGCTGGCGCGAGTGGCACCGCGGTGTTTCTCGCCCGGGTGCGCCAGCCGAGCGGTGCCGTCAAGTTGACGGTGACCGCGTCCGCCGAGGGCTTTGTTTCGCGCGAGGAGACCGAGGTCCCGCTGCTGCCGGCGGGTCCCAAGAGCCGTCGGGTGAAACGGCTGGCACTCGAAGCTGGGACCCTCGATTTGCAACCGCACCTCGAGGGCTGGCTGCCCTTGACCGAACAGTCGACCTTGTGGGTTACGAGCAACCCCTACGCGGATGCGTTCGACCACCTGGAGTATCTGCTGCGTTACCCCTATGGCTGTCTCGAACAGACGACTTCATCGACCCGTCCTTTGCTCTACTTGGCCAAGCTGATCCAGCACCTTGACCCGAAAGTCCTGGCTGGTCGCAAGGTCGAAGACATGGTGATGCACGGCATCGACCGGGTGTTCAACATGCAGACCCCGGACGGCGGCTTTGCTTATTGGACCGGTGAAACCGAGCCGGCCTACTGGGCCACGGCCTATGCCACCCACCTCCTGCTCGACGCACAAAGTCTCGAGTACCCGGTGTCCCAGGAGCGGCTGAACGAAGCCCTCGACTGGCTCGATCGGCAGATCTCCGGCACTTACGAAGCCGGGCAAGAAAGCGCGCGGGGCGAAGGCGCTGAAGCCTACATCCACTACGTGTTGGCGCGCGCCGGACGACCGCGCAAGGCGCGCATTGAAAAGCTGATTAGCCAGCTTGCGGGAGCGAACCAGCTGACCAGCAGGGTGAGCGCAAGCGAGCTAGCGGAGCAACTCTTCTTGCTCAAAGCCGCGCTTTACTTAGCGGGGGATCGCCGCTACGAACCCGACTTGAAGCAACCCGACCTCACCGTTTTGCGCGCTGACCGCAGCAATGGCTGGACGTTTTACTCCGACCGAAGGCGGCGCGGGCTGATGCTTTCCACCATGGTCGACCTGTTCGGCCGCGATCCGGCTGCCGCGCCCCTCGCGCACTTGGTCGCCGAAGGCTTGCGCGGCGAGCGCCACGGCTACTGGACCACCCAGGAACTGGTGTGGGGAGTGACCGGCTTGGGCAAGTATCTCGAAGAGGGAGCCAGCAGCTTCCAGCAACCGGTGCTGCGCGCTGCCGGACGTGAGATCGCTCCCGAAAAAGCCCCTGAAACCAAGTCGAACGATGCCATCTGGCACCTTTTCCGGGCCAGCGAAACCCCGCAGCTGACTTTGGAAGTCCCGGCCAAATCTGCGGGCAAGCTGTGGCTGGTGCTGGCCAGCGAAGGGGTCCGCCGCGAGCCCGACTGGCGCACTGGCGGCGACGGACTGGCGCTCGAACGGCGCTACCTCAACGCGCAAGGCGTCCCGCTCAACCCAGCCCAGGGGCAGAAACTCGGCGATCTGGTTTACGTCGAACTGCGGATCAGCAACAAGATCGCGGAAGACCTGACCAACATCGCGCTGGTCGACCGCATCCCCGCGGGCTGGGAAATCGAGAACCCGCGCTTGGGCCGGGACGGCGCGATCCCCTGGATCAAGACCGAAGACCTGTGGCAGGCCGACCACATGGATCTGCGCGATGACCGCATTGCGATTTTCGGTCAGCTCGAACGCGGGCAGACCCGGCGGGTGGTCTACGCAGTGCGGGCGGTGACCGCGGGCCGTTTTGCGGTGCCGCCGGTTGAAGCCGAAGCCATGTACAACCCCGAGATCTGGGCGCGGGAAAGCGGCACGCGGATCGAGATCCTGGGTCCCTGGAAGGCCCAGCCAAAGTCGCCAACGGGCGTGGCCACGGCAGCCATTCCGGCCGCGCCTCCGGCAGTTCGGGCGGAGTGAACCATGCGCGGTGGATCCTGGCAGTTGCGGGCTTTTGCCCTGCTTTGCGCTGGGCGAAAACGCGGGTGGCTCAACTGGGTAGGCAAGCTGGCGTTGGTCTGGCTCGGCGCGGGGGTGGCAGTCGGCCTGATCGCCTGGTCGGTTCCCTTGCCCGGCCGGTTGACCGCGGCGCCGTCGCAAGTGGTGGCGTTTGCGGACGGCTCGCCCGCGTTCGTCTTCCTCTCGCCAGACGACAAGTACCGGATGGCGATCGCGCCGGCTGAACTGCGCGCAGGTGGGGTCGACCCCGACTACGTGCAAGCGCTCCTGCATTTCGAGGATCGCCGTTTTTACTTCCATCCCGGCGTTGATCCCTTGGCGATCGTCCGCGCTTTGGGTTTGAACCTGCGCCATGGCCGCATCGTGTCCGGCGCTTCGACCTTGACCATGCAGCTGGTGCGGGTGCTCGAACCGCGGCCGCGCCACCTGGGGTCCAAAGTGATCGAAGCCTTGCGCGCGCTCCAGCTCGAAATGCGGCTGTCCAAGCGCGAGATCCTCGCCGCGTACCTGACCTTCATTCCCTTTGGCCGCAACCTCGAAGGACTGCGCGCTGCGTCTTACGCCTACTTTGGGCATGGTCCGCAAGACCTCGCACCCGACGAGATTGCGGTTCTGCTCGCGGTGCCCCAACGTCCGACCCAGCGCTATCCCTCCGCCCCCAATCAGGGACGCCTGCAAACCGCGCGCGACGAGATCGCTGACCGGCTGATCCGCGCGGGCCTGCTCGCTCCGCCGGCGGACGCGCCCGCAGCCAGCCCGGCGGTGCGCTTAGCGCAGATCGTGGCCGCGCCGGTGCCGCACGACGTCCGCCCCCTGCCGCGGCACGCACCCCACGCGGCCTTCTGGCTGGCCGAGCGCACCCGCTTCCGCCCCGCCGCAGACGCTGGGCGGATCCCAACCACCCTCGACCGCGGCACCCAGCTGCTCGCCGAGCGGCTGCTTCTAGGCGCCCAGCAGGAGCTGGCCGGGCGCGGGATCCACAACGGCGCGTTGGTCGTGGTCGACCATGCAAGCGGAGAAATTCGCGCGCTGGTCGGCAACTTCGACTTCTGGGACGACCTCCACGGTGGACAGATCCTCGGCTTCGACACTCCTCGCTCCCCGGGCTCAGCGCTCAAGCCCTTCATCTATGCCTTGGCGCTCGATTTAGGGCTGGCACTTCCGGCGCATTTGGTGGCGGACATTCCCGTGGCTTATGGCGACTACCAGCCCGAGAACTACGACGGCAGCTTCACCGGTCTGATCTCGCTCGAAGAAGCCCTCTCCTTCTCGCTCAACGTGCCTTTCGTGCGCCTCCTCGGCCAAGTCGGGGTCGAGCGGTTCATTGCCGCGCTCTCGACCATGGGTGCCAGCCACTTACAAAGCACGCCCGGCTACTACGGCTTGTCCGCGGCCATCGGGTCGGTCGAAGTGAGCCCGCTCGAAGTGGCGGGTTTTTATGCGGCACTGGCCCAAAACGGCCGTTACCGTCCGTTGCGCTTCCTCGCCGACCAGCCTGCGGACCCTGGCACTGCGATTTTTTCGCCGGGCAGTGCTTACCTGACCCGTCAGGCCCTGACGCGGCGCGACCGGCCGGACTTTCCCGATCGCCGTCGGCTCTCGGGCGCGCCGCCCCGAGTCCACTGGAAAACCGGGACGAGCTACGGCCATCGCGATGCTTGGGCCGTGGGTTCGGGGCCCGAGCACACGGTCGTAGTCTGGCTCGGCAACTTCGACAACACCCCCAGCGTCGAGCTGGTGGGCGCTGACGCCGCCGGTCCGCTGCTTTTCGACCTGCTCGAAGCCTTGACCCGCCGCGCGCTTCCGCCGCACGCCGAGCCGCGTCCGGCGGATCTCGCAACCATCCAAGTCTGCGCCTACTCTGGCTACTTGCCGACCCGTGCCTGCGCTGAACGCACCGCAGTCCTGGCGCTGGGCGACCGGGTGCCCACCCGCACCTGTCCGTTTCACGCTGCCATCGACGTCGACCTGGACACCGGCCTCGCCCTCAACCCCACCTGCCGGGCCGGCCGGGCGTATGAGACCCGCAACTTCGTGGTCTGGCCCGCGACCATCCGTCGCTTTCTCGCCCAAGACCACCGGGCGCTGGCGAGTCCGCCCGCGCTCGCTCCGGAGTGTGCGCAGAGCGGTCGCCGCGCTGCGCCCGAAATCATCTCGCCCCCGGCGGGCCAAGTCCTGGTCCTCTTGCCGGGCCTGCCCGCGAGCGAGCAAGAGATCCCCCTGCAAGCGGAAAGCGTGAGCCCCAATGCCCGCTTGTCCTGGTTTGTCGACGGTGAGTTTCTCGGCACGGTGGCGGCCGAAGAAAGGCTGTGGTGGCTCCCCCGCGCGGGCGAGCACGAGATCCTGGTGATCGACGAATCCGGCCTGACCGCTCGCCGCAACTTCGTGGTCCGCCAGCGTCCGGGCTGAAGTACCCACTGCGACAGAGCAACGGCAGCGCCAGCTGGAGAGGGCGCGTCGACCCTAAGTTGCGCTGACCGGTCAGGCTGAAAGCCAGGTGAATCGAAGTCTGAGCTCGGTCGACGGGGTCGAGCTCGTCGACCACATTGTGATGCTTGAGGATCACTTCGGCTGGAGATCGCGCGGCCGGTCAAGATCAACAAGCGATCGGGCATGGCAACCTCAGGGGTTGCGTCGACCTAGGGGCAACGGGGTTTCTGTTAGCATGGGCCAGGAGGATGGATGCCCAACCGATCCCAGGACGCGGCCCGCTGCAGAGCGCGGAGGCATTGCGGCATGCCAGTGAGATCCTCGAGTTC
>CAZCOV010000281.1:0-8430 GCA_964499975.1 uncultured Thermoanaerobaculia bacterium | reverse complement strand
TGACGGGCATACCGGCGCCCGACGGCGGCGCGCGCACGGTGGCGGCAACGATGGAAGAGTGCGTGGCGTGGGAAGCCGAGCAGGTTGCGCGCCGCATCCGCCAGCTGGTCGAGCACGAGCGCCCGGTGATCCTCGACCCCGAGCGTCGCCGCTGGCGGCCGCTGCGCTATCGCGATGTGGCAGTGCTGCTCTTCGTGCGCACGCACCAGCCGACGTGGCAGCTTGTGTTCGATCATCACCACCTGCCGCACATCCATGCGAAGTACGCCGAGTTTGAGGCGTCCATTAGCATTGGAGATGGCGAGGTTCTCTCTGGTGAGTTGCCCCGCAAGCAGTTGCGGCTGGTGCAGGCCTGGATCGAGCTTCACCGCGATGAATTGATGGCCAATTGGGAGCTGGCCATCAGTGGCGAGAACCCTTACAAAATCACTCCTCTGTGAGGTGATATCATGTACTGGGATGTCAAAACCGTTAAACCTTTGCCGGATTATTGTATTTATGTCGAGATTGAGGACGGGCGAAATGGGATTTTTGACCTAAAGCCCTATCTTGATCATGGCGTATTTCGCGAGCTTCGGGATGTGCATTACTTCAATCAGGTGGGTATTTTATTTGGTGCTGTCACCTGGCCTCACGAGCAGGACGTTGCGCCGGAGACCCTGCTTGCCGAAATGGTTCCTGTTGATTCGAACCTCGCGCCTAACACCAATTACAGCGGAGACCCGCAAACGAATGCTTCGACTACTCCCAATATTACAAAGCGGCCCCGCTGAAATACTGTATGGTCAAGCATTTGGCCACGTGCCCGCAACAGCCAAGACCAGAGTATGTAACCCTCTACCCTCCTGAGGCGATGCGGCGGATTCAACAAGTTTCCCCAGCCTACCGAAAAGGGACTCCTCGGCGAGCAACCCGGACGGTGCCCAACCTGGTCCGGCTGTGCCCAGCTTGCTGACCGCTTGCACTATTCGACATATTCGACATCGTGTATAAAAGAGAAGACCTGTGATTGTTGTGGCTGTAGGGGATGCGCCCAGCGAAATTGTTCCGCGCGGGTAGCCTCGCATCCGCAGGCATGTTAAAATCCGAGTTGAAGCGAACCCCTTCGACCCTCGCTACGACGACTACTTCAGGCAGCGTAGCCTGCGGCAGCGCCGAGAAGGGACAGGAGGAAGACCGTTCGGTTGAACGGGCATGCTCGACGAAAGTGTGGGCGTGATCCCACCACAACAACAGCCGGGTCGCACCAGCGGCCTTTGAAATGCTTGAGCCGTGCGCGGTAAAAGTCGCAAGAAGGGTTCTGAGGGGACTGGGGGCCGGTAACACCCCCTGGTTACCTGACTGTCTGAAAAAGGAGTGAGATATGGGATGGAGAGGTGCTCTCAGGACACTTGGTGCAGTGGCTCGCGAGGCCGAGCGAAATGCCAAGCGACAGCAACGTGCTCTGGAGCAACACCGCGCTGCCTTGGCACAAGCCGAGGCGTTGCAAAATGCTGCGCAGGTGGTCCAGAATTTTGCAGATTACCTGGCGAATATTGTCTCAATCCATAAGAGCAAGCCAGATGTCGTTGAATGGAGCAAGCTCGCGACAACCAGTCCTCCTCGCGAACCCAGGCGTTCAGATGTAGAGGAAAAGAACGCTCAACAACGGATGAATAGCTATCGCCCATCAGTGTTTGCGAAGTTGTTTCACCAAGACGAAAAAAGGAAGGCCGAGCTTGCTCAGGAGGTTATCGCAGCGCAAAGAAGAGACGATGCGCGATACCGGACCGAGATGCAAGCCTTTGAGACGCGTCTGCAGGAGTACAATGACCAAAAAGAACTTGCTGAACAGGTGCTAGCGCGTGACTCAGAAGCGATGCATGAGGTCATTACGGCGCGGAATCCATTCACAGGCATCTCGGAACTTGGGTCGTCAATCAGTTTCACTATCATTCATGGCAGAGGAGTTGACGCTGACCTAGCGGTACATGGTGAATCGATAATACCGAAGGAGACGGTGAGCCTTCTCAAAAGTGGTCGAGCGAGCGTGAAGCAGATGCCGAAATCTCAGTACTACCGTCTCTACCAAGATTACGTTTGCAGTGCAGCGCTGCGCGTCGCGCGAGAGTTATTTGCCCTGTTACCTATTGAGGACGTAGTGGTTACTGCCGTGGACAAGATTATCAATTCGGAGACTGGCCATCTGGAGGAGCAGCCAATTCTTTCGGTGTTGATTCCGCGAGCAACAATAGCACAACTCAATCTCGATACGATAGATCCATCAGATGCAATGCAGAACTTCCTTCATCGTATGGACTTTCGTCAAACCTCTGGATTTCGTCCGGTGGAACGGCTCAATACAGAGCACATAGGACGAACCACCTAATCGGGTGGTGCGGGGAGCCCCCAGCCCCCACACCACCTGGCATGCGGGTCCGCACCGCTCGCACAAAAGTGCATGGAGCACTCGATCCCCTCAGGAATACCTATGAGCACGCATCCACAGCGCACGCACGGAGATCAAGCCCTGGCGGATTTGGCGGATCGGCATCAGCGGATCGGCGGATCAGGCCCCCGACTGCGGCCTTAACGACGGCGCGGAGCGTGGTATCCTGGACCGACCCGGACACCGGCTCGCGCTACCGCGAGGATCTCGCCTTCGAGGTCGTCTCCGAGCAGACGCAAGCCGCGGTGACCCGCAAGGCGCCGACGATGCTCGCACGGGGCGTCCAGCGCGTGTTCGCGGTCTTCGTGAAGCAGGGTCGGGTCGCCGAGTGGGTGCAGGAGGAAGGGAAAACCAAGGGTCGCTGGGTGGATCTGGCCGCGGACGCCAAGATCTCTCATCCGAGCCTGGCCGAGCCGCTGCCGGTGGCGGCGATCCTCGACGCCACGTCCGTCGACGACACGGTGGCCCGAGCCCTCGCCGCCAAGGGGAATTCAGTGATCCGCGAGATCAGCTGCTCAGCTAAAAGGAGGCTCAGCCGTCGCAAGTGGCAAACGAGCGCAGATCCTGTACCGGCTGGAAGGGGGTACCCTGCGCATTGCGGTACTCCCTGATTTCGCCCGAAACCGTGTCCGTGACTTTGAGCAGGACCTCGACGTTGGTGAGCCCGGCAGCAAAGACCCAGAAGCGGTGGAAGGGTTCGAGGTCACAGGCGTTGAGCACTTTGACGACCACTTCCACGTTCTCGCGGCTGAAGAACCAGAAATAACCCGCTTCGTGGGTCAAGAGGACCGGATGCCCCCTGCCGCGACGGCCATCCGGCGTCCGCCACTCTGCTTCGACTTGGAAGCGACCTTGTTGCAGGCACATTCCGGTCGCGCAACCTACCTGTGAGTTTTCCCCCAAGGCAGCCAGCTGGGTGGTGGATTTGACCACGGCTGGCGCTGCCGGCCGTGGCGCATCGCAGGTTGCAAAAGCGCGGGTGTCTTGAATCGGCTGAAAAGCCTGACCGAGCGGGTTTTCGTAAATTTGCTGAGCCCCGGTCCAAGTGTCGGTGACGGTCATCGTGGTAGCCACGTTGGTGAGGCCACTCGCAAAGACCCAAAAGCGGTGGAAGGCCGGCAAGCTGCAGGCGTTGAGCACTTTGACCACAACCTCGGTGTTGGTGGAGTTGAAGAACCAGAAATAGCCGGTGGCATTGCTCAGCTGGACGCCATGCCCTGGTCCTTGACGGTGCTCGAAGTCTTCCCACTGGATGTCTACGCGAAACCGTCCCCCTTGCAAGATCAGGGGCCCGGCTGCGGGGTTGATCCGCGGGAGTGCGAAGTCAATGCCGGACATGGCCTGACCGAGGGTCACCGCAATCGGGGTGCCGCGGCTGGGTATGCAGCCGTCGGGCGGGCAAGGGAGGCCGCTATAAACCGCAGGCTCATACCCTGAGGCAGGACGCGCCACCGCAAAGTAGTTCCCGGCAGCCAGACCCGCGACGTGGAAGCGGCCGAAGAAGTCGGTTTCCGCGCTGATCACCGGGTCTCCTGAATTCAAAATGTACAGCTCGACGCGCACACCCGGGATGGGTTTACCCGCAAAATCCGTGACTTTGCCCGCAATCGAACCACCAAAATCGAGGGCGAAGTCGATCGTGACGGGTCCGTCGACCTGGACCGGCGTGCCGAAGTATGGCCGGAAGCACCCCACCCCGACGCAGGGGAGATTGTCGTGAACTTCGTTGAGGTGCGCGTCGCTGGCCACACTCACGTAGTAGCGGCCCGGAAACGCCGCGACGGCGTAGCGCCCCTCTGCATCGGTCAAGACGCTGGCCACCGGATCAAAGCGCCCGCCATTCCACAAGAGGACGCGCGCCCCCGCAATGCCCAGCCCTGACGCATGGTCCGTCACCCTGCCGGAGACCTGGCCCATGGTTTCGAGCGTGAAATCAATGTCTGGGGTCACCACATCGAGCTGGACTGGGACCGCGGTTGCGGTGGCTGAGTCGGGGTAGCAATTGACCGGGATCCCGGGAATCACCACCAGGCAGGGGGCTTCAGCAAAAGCTTCGCCCAAAAAGTCTGGGCTAAACTGTGCGGTCACGAAATAGTCACCGGCCGTCAATCCGCCCACCAGGTAGTTCCCTTGCGGGTCAGACACCACCTGGGCGACGATTTCAGCAATGTCGTCCGTCTCCTGCCAGACATCCACCCCGTGACCGGCAACCGGCTGCCCCCCGGCAGCAGCGTTCACGGTTCCCGCGATTTGCCCCAGGCGATCGAGCTGAAAATCGATGTCGGCGGTCGTCTCACCTGCCGCAACAGGCACTTCCGTGCCGACGCTCACGTCGCATTCCGCCCGCGGACACGGCAGATCCTGGTACAGCTGGTCGGCGAACTGCTGCGACTCCGCCACGGCATGGTAAGTGCCCGCGACCAGGCCCTTGATTTCATAGGTGCCAGCCGCGTCCGTCACCGTCTCGGCCCGGCTCGGCGCCTCCGGGTCGCCCCCGGTGACTCGGATCAGGGTCTCCGGAATCGGATCGTCGGTCGCCCGATCGCTCACCGTCCCGCGGATCCGACCGCCGACCTCCAGGGGAAAGTCGATGTTGCCCGTGGTAGTCGCGACGTGTACGGCAATCTGAGTGGGAGTGCAGGAAGTGGGACAGGGTTGCTGGTCATAGGCTTGGTCGATAAAGCCCTGGTCATTGCGCGCAATGGCGGTGTAGAGACCTGGTCGGAGTTCATCCGTCCGATAGGTGCCGGTCGCGGAACTGGCCGCGCTGCTGTGGGGAAGCCCGTCACTACCCAAGGCGATGACGGCCACCCCGGCGAGCGGGTCGCCCGTGGCAGCGTTCGTCACCGTACCCGCGATCCGTCCTCCCCGTCCGACCTTGAGCGTGAAGCTCCCGGCTCCACGCGGAGTGCTCACTCGCAAAAACACGCTGGGGGCCGTGGAAGGCTCAAACCCGACCACCGCAGCATTGCCCAGCGCATCGGTGTTGCAAGCGATTTCGCTGTTGGGTTCGTCCGGACACCCGCTGTGGACCGACAGCACAGCATCCACGGCAGAGCCAGAGGTCTCGACGTAGATCACTCCGTCGCGGGGTCCAGAATAGCGGAACCAAACGTCCGGGGATCCGCCGGGAGCACAGCCCGCACTGCCGTCTGGGGTGGCTTCGGCGGTAGTTCCCAGGGTAGTGCCGAAAGCGATCGGCAGGGCGCTCGCGCAAGCGTTGTTGGCTGGGGGTGCGCCGGCGGCTGGCTGAACCAGCACCCCCAGGAGAAAGCTCCAACCGGCCAATCGGGACAGGATTTTGCGCATGTTACCTCCGAGCCAGGATCCCGCAGGATCGATTATGCTAATAAATCATATAAATCCGCAGCCTATGCGTCAAGAGCTGCACACCCAGTCCAGAGATTTCTGTGCTACCTCGCCCTGGGTTCATGACCCCAGAGCATGACTGTGATCAGGTCCCGAAATAGTAACGCAGCTCGGCGAGGATGCTCTGGCCTGCGGTGTTGGGCAGGAAGCCCGCGGCAACTGCCCCTGGACGGGTTGAATCCTGGTCGGTCAGTTCGAGACCTAACCGCCACGCCGATCCCGGTTCCCAGAATCCTGCGACAGTCCAGGCACGCCCCTGATCGCGATTGTCGTCCGCGCGCGACAAGTCGCGGTCGAAGCTATCGAAGCGGTCATGGCGCAAGGTCAATCGCCAAGGTCCACGGCTGAACGAGGCCAAGAGGTAGGCGCTTTCAAAGTCGAGCTGGACGTGGGGGCCGCTCACGATTCCCATGCCAGTGCTACCGCGCAGGGCCTCCCCCGCCCAGCGCACCGGGCCGGTCTTGAAAGTCACCCCGAGCAAATCGAAGTCGGTCTGCCAGGAGTATTCATCGCCATGATGCAAGCGCCGGTCGCCGCGGTTGTCGAGGTGGCTGAGCTGGACGCTGACCTGATCGGGCAAACCCCAAGCCAAATGAGCCGCCCAGCCCGGATGCCCATCGAGGTCGCTGCCCAGAGGTTGGGTCCCGCGGTCTAGCTGGGCGGCAAAAGGACCACCGGGGGCGAGCGAGTCGAGCGGTGGCAAAGGCAAAATCTCCCCCCAAGTGGTCAACCGATCACCGAGGGCGAAACCGCGCCAGGCGAGGAGCGCGCCCAGCGCATCATTGCCTCCGAAGAGGCTGGCACCCCAACGCAGCTCGGCGCCCTGGCCAGTCGAGTGCCGGTATTCGCCGAGCAGGCCGGTGAGGCGCATCTCGTGCGCAATCCAGGTGTTGAGCGACGAAAAAGTGAGGGTGTAGGGCGAGGACCAACCGAGTTCGACGTTTTCTTGCGACGTGGGCAGCAGAAAATGCCCCAGGCGCCACCGCAGCTGATCGTTCTGACCCAGCCCGAGTTCACCCCGCAAGTAGGCTTCAAACACGCCGACCGCTTGGCCCTCGACGCGGTCTGGCTCAGCCTGCGCCAACAGGTGGGCATGAACCCCGAAATGGCGGCTAGTCTGCCAGTCCAACACCGTGTGGACGATCGCCACCCCGCGAGTCACGTCCGCGGCAGCCCCACCTCGCGCCGCTCCCACTTCGAAGCGGCCGAGCCCGCCGGAAAGCCACGACTGGGGTCCGGAAACCGCGATCCCCCGGCCCAAGACAAAGCCCGCGACTTGCAGCTGGGCAAACAGCGGCGAGGCGCCCAGTAGGCTGGCCCCCGGCAAGCTGGCCCCCATGAGGACCAGCGCAAGAGCCCGCCAGCACCGAGCGCGCGGGGGAAAGCGGGTTCGCATGGGTCAGCGCTCGCGCAGTTGCTGGATCACCGAGCGCTTGTGGTTGTAGGCCGTGCGCACGGCGATGTAATCGCTATGGGTGAGACCCAACTCGTCCGCAATCAGTCGGATCTGCTGCTCTTCTGCACCCGAGATCGAATTGTCGGCCAAGGACACCGCAAACAAGCAGTGCAGCAGTTGCTCGCACTGCGCTCGTGAAGCGAGTTGTTTGAACTGGCGGGCGACCTGAAAGTTTTCGGTGCCGCCAAACAGTTGTGCCTGGCTCTTGGCAATCGCGACGACGAGCACGCTCTGATCCGCTGGCAGATCGCCGAACTGGCGGACGATCTCCTCCATCTGCTGGGTTTCTTGCTCGCTGATGTCGAGATCGGCGTTGGCGACCCGGCTCAAGAGGTAAGCAAAGCAAGCGATAAACCGCGCGCGCTCAGGCGCTAGCGCTGCCAGCCGGTGGACGATCTGGCGCACTGTCGCAGTATCGTCAGCACCGCCTGTGCGGTCGGACTCCCACCCCAAAAGTTGGCGCAGAAAACCCAAATCAGATCCTCAAGTGTGGTGCTTGGGAGCGAGCACCATCATCATCATCCGACCTTCGAGCTTGGACCGGCTTTCAACGTCGGCATGTTCGGTAGTCTGTTCGACGATCTTGTCGAGGATTTGCGCGCCCAGTTCCGGACGGCGCAGCTGCCGATAACGGAAAAACACCGTCACCTTGACTTTCTTGCCTTTTTGCAGGAAACGGATCGACTGCTGGAGCTTGATATTGAAGTCATTGTCGCCGATCGTGGGGCGGAATTTGACTTCCTTGATGTCGATGACCGCAGTCTTCTTGCGCGATTCCCGCGCTTTCTTGTCGCGCTCGAACTTTGCCTTACCCCAATCGAGGATTTTGACCACAGGGGGATCGGCATTGGGGCCGACTTCGACCAAGTCGAGACCTTTGCTCCGAGCGCGCTGTTTGGCTTCATCGAGCGGGACAATGCCCAGCTGCTGACCTTCATCATCAATCAAGCGGACAGGACTCTTGCGGATCCGGTCGTTGATCCGAGGCTCGTTCTTGTTGAGCTGGGGACGAAGTGGTGGTCGCTGTTGAATGGGTTACCTCCTCGTGGCGCTGTGCCACGCACGCAAGTTACGGGGGGAAAATTGGGAAGGGAGTAGCTGTCCGCTCACGCTAGAACTCGGCGTTTCGAATTGCGGACCAGCAGGACGGAACGTTTTCTCGGTTCTTGCATCGCGC
>CAZCOV010000280.1:8164-8442 GCA_964499975.1 uncultured Thermoanaerobaculia bacterium | reverse complement strand
GGTTCGAGATCGCCGGCCCGGCCGCCGGTTCGGTTCGGTCATGACCCGCGGAGTTTCAAACAGTGTAGTAAAGGTGGGAAATAGAAGTTATTTTCGGTAACATATCTACCGAATTGTCGCAATGGAGTGGAGGGCTCCCGCCGTGAATCAATCGCCCACCAGGAACGGCACAACGGATCCGCGAATGTCACTGCGCCTGATCGCGCGCCTCACCGCCTTGATCAAGGCCAGCCCCGACTTGACGATCACTCAGGTCGAGCAGACCCTGGGTCGCAAGG
>CAZCOV010000280.1:7664-8154 GCA_964499975.1 uncultured Thermoanaerobaculia bacterium | reverse complement strand
CCGACTGCAGCTGGGGATCAGGCTCGAGGATTACTGCAAGGTCTGCGCGCTGCTCGGCGTCGAGCCGGTCGAACTGATGGCGCTCGAGAGCGAGACGCACGAGCCCAGGGCAGGTGCGGCAGCGCTGGGGCTCGAGGCCGAACTGGGGCGGCCGGGCGAGAGCTGGCTGCCGCTCTTGGCGGCGCTCAAGGACTATCCGGCGATTCCCGACGATGGGAGCTGGCGAGCGCGGCTGGAAACCGCGGACGAGGCGCGCTACCGCAACCCGGTGGCGGTGGTGCAAGAGCTCAGCCGGGCGATTTCTGCCCGCGAGGTGCCGCGCGAGCAGCTGGCCATGGCCCTCGGGGTCACCGGCAGCTGCTACCGCATTTTCTGCCTCTACCCCCAAGCCGCAGCCTGCCTGACCGCGGCGCGGCGGTTTGCCAGCCGCTGGCAGGAGGGCGACTTGCTGCAGCGCTGGGTTTACGTCTACAAGGCGACGGCACCGCAG
>CAZCOV010000280.1:0-7654 GCA_964499975.1 uncultured Thermoanaerobaculia bacterium | reverse complement strand
TGGTCACGAGGAGAAAACAAAGCACCAAAAAGACCACCGCGATCAAGGCGCAGCTGACCTTTTCCCGGCTGCTGGACCTGCGCAAGATCGGCGAAACGCTGGTCGATCTCGGCTCTGCGTGGTCGGTGGTCGGCAACCCCGACCAGGAGCTCGCCGCGTTCCAGGATGCGGAGCGGTACGCTGCTTTCATGGGCGAAAGAACCCGTCTTGGCTGCGCCCAGGGTCTGGCGCACTGCTATTTGAAGCGCGAAGAACACCATCTGGCACGCGAGTGTCTCGCGCAGGCAGAAGTGAGTGCGCCACGGCTGCTCGCCGAGGGAGGTTATTGGGTGGGCCACCTGGCCTGGACCCGCGGCATCATCGAGCGCGACATCGAGCTGTTGCGAAAAGGCATCGCCGAGCTGCAAGCGGGCCACCTTTTCGACGCGGCCTGCTGCGCGCTGGACGCAGGTGCGATCGCCCTGGACCAGCGCTTGCCCAAGCTCGCCATCCGCATCTATCAGTCCATGGCGGCGCAGCTCGCGACGACGGGTCGATTCAGGGCGCTGGCCCGCGGTTTCGAGGATCTCGCCGCAGCCGTGTGCCTGAAACGACCCGAAGGCTTCAAGTTCCGCAAGGAGCTGAACAGAGAGATCGACCGCGCGCGAGCCCGTCACGGACGAACATGCGCACGGCTCTGCGCCTTGCCTCCCAGCCTCTACCCGTGCGGGTCCACGTAACCACCCCAGCCGAGCGGTCCGCCGGCGGGAACATAGCCACTGGGCTCCACGTAACCACCCCAGCAAAGCGGTCCGCCGCTGGGAGCATAGCCGTGGGGTTCAGCGTAACCACCCCAACCGAGCGGTCCGCCGGCGGGAACCTGGCCGTTGGGCTCAGCGTAACCACCCCATCGTCCGGCGCGATCCGTGAGTTGGGGTCCGGTCAGCTTGTCGTTCCAGGAAATGTACTGCATATCTGCGCTCCGGCAGCAGGTCACACCACAGGCACCGCGCCTGCGTCGCCCGCCATCACGAGCTCAGATTACCTCGCTGGCAAACCAGCTGTGCGGTCACGTCGCGGGCATCGCCGATAAGGTGGCCCCGGTTGGGGGATCTCCAGGCTGTGCAGCTGCCTCAGCCGCGCTCTTTGCGCTTGACGTAGAGCAACTTTTCGACGCGAGCGATGGTCTCGCCGGCGGCGTTGCGCACGACCGCCGTGAAGGTGGGTTCGACTTTGCCTTGACTGTCGGCTTGGGCGCGGATGGCCGCGACTTCCGCCGCAGAGATGTGGAAGCGTGCGGAGACCGTGCCGCGTCCAGGACGTAAGAAGTGGATGGTCGCGGCTTTGTCCCAAACGATGTAGTCCGGTCCCAGCTGCTGGTAAAGGATCAACATGAAGTGCGGATCGCACATCGAATAGAGCGAACCGCCGAAGTGGGTGCCCACGTAGTTGCGGTTCAAGAGGCCGAGTTTCATCCGCACTTCAATGGTGCTGAGATCGCGGGCGATGTGGGTGACGCGCACGCCAGCGCCGAAAAAGGGCGGATACAGATTGAGCAGCGCCTTGAACCACAGCGGGCGCCACGCTGCGCGCAGGTTTTTCCACATGGATGGCGATTGCGGAGGCGGACGGAGACACAGCCGGACCCGGAGCACGGGCTCCGGCTGCGTCTGTGGGATGCCTCAGACCAAAACCGAAGCGAGTTCCTTGGCTTCTTTCTGAGGTGCGGCCTTGACTGGGGGCTCGAGCGTCAAGCCTTCGAGCAGCGCTTCGAGCCAGAGATGGCGTCCGGCGAGCACACTTTGCGCCACCCGATACTTGAGCGCATCGTCGTTGCGCCAG
Organism: uncultured Thermoanaerobaculia bacterium; assembly: GCA_964499975.1. Taxonomy (GTDB): domain Bacteria; phylum Acidobacteriota; class Thermoanaerobaculia; order Multivoradales; family J023; genus CAZCOV01. Next base: position 5,833 of record CAZCOV010000280.1, on the reverse strand, counting down.
AGGTCGGTGAAGAGGCGCTTGACTTTGCGCCGCGCATTGCGGCAAAACAGATCGGTCAACTCCACCGCTTGTTCAGCATGGGGATGCCCGGTCTTGACCATGGCGTGGGCCCGGCTCAACGAAGACGCCATCGCGAACAGCTCGTTGGCGATGTCGACCAGGCGGAACAGGAAAGCTTGTTTGTGCTGCAGCTTGGCCTGATGGAACACCATGCCGTGAAACACTTGCCGGGCGAGACGGCGGGCATTCCTTTCGGTAAAGCGCAGGTGGCGCGCGAGCGGCCCGAACTCAGAGAAAGTGCGGAAGCCGAGCCACCGGGTGGGGTACCAAGTCGCGTAAAAGCCGAGTATCTCGGGCAGGGCGTGCAGCTTTTCGCTCCACGTTTTTTCCGTGTCGATCATCGCGCCAGCGACTTGCAGATGCTTGTCCACGGCTTCGCGCGCCATGAACAGATGCATGATCTCGCTCGACCCTTCGAAAATCTTGTTGATCCGGCTGTCGCGCATCATCCGCTCGACCGCGATCCCAGGTTCCCCTCGGGCGACCAACGAATGGGCCGTTTCGTAGCCGCGTCCCCCGCGGATCTGCATGGTGTCGTCGATCATCTCCCAACCGCGGCAGGTGTTCCATTCCTTGGCCGCCGCAGCTTCGAGCCGGATGTCGCAATCACCGCGGTTCGACATCTCAGTGGCTAGTTTGACCACGGACTCCATGGCAAACGTGGTGGCGGCCATGTCCGCGATCTTGTGGGCGATCGCTTCGTGCTTGCCGATCGGCTTGCCCCACTGCACCCGCTCGGCCGACCACTCGCGGCAGATCTGCAAAGCGCGTTTGGCCGTCCCGACCGCGGTGTTAGGGATCGACAAACGGCCGTCATTCAAGGTGGTAAGCGCGATCTTGAGCCCCCGCCCTTCAGCGCCGATCAGGTTCTCCTTGGGCACTCGCACGTTGGTGAAGCTCAAGACCGCATTGGCCAGCGCGCGCAGGCCCATGAAGTGGCAACGGTGTTCGACCTTGACCCCAGGCCATGCGGTCTCGACGACAAACGCGCTGATCGCTTTGCTTTTGGCATGGCAGGCCATCACCACCAGTAAATCGGCCTTGGTGCCGTTGGTACACCACAGCTTGGTGCCGTTGAGCAGATAGGTGTCGCCTTCAGGCGTCAGCTCGTAGGTGGTGGTCATCCGCGCGGGGTCCGACCCGACCTGGTACTCGGTCAAGGCAAAAGCTGAAATTTCTCCGCGGGCACAGCGCGGCAAGTACTTCTTTTTCTGGGCTTCGCTGCCGAACAGTTTGAGCGGCTGGGGCACGCCGATCGACTGGTGGGCCGAGAGCAAGGCGGTCACATTGCCGTCAATCGTGCCCAAGAGCTCCATTACCTTGGCGTACTCGACTTGGCTGAAGCCCAATCCGCCATACTCCTTGGGGATCTTCATGCCAAAAGCCCCGAGTTTGCGCAGACCCTCGACCACCTCTTCCGGGTACTCGCCGTCCGCGTCGATCTGCTCGGGGTCGACGTGGTCACGGAGAAACTCCTTGAACGCATTGAAGAAAGCCACAAACTCCGGCCGCTCTTCCTGTTCCAAGGGGAACGGATGGATCAGATCCAAACGAAAGTTGCCGAGGAAGAGCTCGCGCAGGAAGCTGGGTTTCTGCCACTCCTTCTGGCGCGAGGCTTCGGCGACGGCCATCGCTTCTTTTTCGCTGACGTGATGTTCCTTGGCGTGTTCTTTGGCCATCAGGCCCTCCTTATCGTTGTACCGCGAAGTTCCCCCGCGAATGCTTTGGCGTTAAATCGGTAAGCAGACCGGCTCTTTGGCGGCTGCTTCAGGGCGCAGCATGACGCCGGTCAGGATCAAGTCAAGTTGCGCGACCACGTCGTCGCTCTCCAGGCGTCCCCCGGTCTTGTACCAGCGGGCAATCCACATCACCATGCCGAGCAGGCTGAAGGCGGTCACGGTGGTGTCCAGCGGACGCAGCCTGTCCTCGGCCACCAGTTGGTCGAGCGTGCCGCGCAACAGGTCGAAATAAGCGCGCTTGCGCCGCACCACCTCTTCCCGCTGGACTTCGTTCAGCCCGGCGACCTCGTCGATCAAGATGGCCAAAGTACCGGCCTCGTGGGTCAAGAGTCGGGCGTGTTCGCGGATGATCGTGCGCAGCCGCTCTTCGGGATCGGCGATCGCGCGGGCGACGCGGATCACCTTCTCTTCGAGCAAGTTCAAGGCCAGCGTCATGATCGTGTAGAGCAGTTCCTTTTTCCCCTTGACGTAGTAGTAGAGACCGGGCTTGGTCAGCTGGACCGCATCGGCGATCTCGTTCATCGAGGTCGCGTCGAAGCCTTTGGTGTAGATGATCTGGGCTGCAGTGCGGTAAATCGACTGCGCACGCGGGTCATCGAGAAGGTTTGAGGTCGTGCTGCCTTCGATCATAGGGGTTCGAGTGAACAGTTGGTCTGCATGCGCCTGCTGACTGATTGCGTGCTGACTGATTGCCTACAGGTTGCCTGCCAACGACTTACCTACTGGTAGGTAGAAGCGACCAGTCAAGGCGCCCTTACTTACCGGTAGGTAGAATACTTTGCCGCACTGCGACTTGTCAAGATGCGGCCAAAAACACCCGCGCGCTGGGCTGACCTCAACGCCCGACCGCAGCCCGCTGGCTGGGCAACTTGCCGGAGTCGACCAGGTTCTTGCGAATCAGCTCGGCAGCGAGCTGGTTGCCGCGAATATTCCAGTGGGTGTCTTGCGGTTTGTAGACCCTCTCGACCCGTCCGGCTTGCTGAAAGCCCGGCAGCAGGTCGAGATGATCAATGCCCTGGCGGGTCAAAAACTCACGCAGCTGGGAGTTGGGGAGCGAGAAGTCGTAGTCCTGCTCGTGATAGCCGGGCAACCGCTGCACCACTTCGGTGCGGGTAGCCCGTTGCGCCTGCAACTCGTCGGGAATGATCACCACCGTCAGCTCGATGCCGCGCTGCCGACAAATCTCTTGCAGCGTAGTGAACTGGGCAGCCACCCAGGGCAAGCTAGCGGCGAAGCTTGGCTGGGCCTTGCGGAAGAGCCGGGTTTTTTCTTTCAACAGGGCCTGGTGTGCTGCTTTCGACATGGTGGGAGCCTGGTCGACATAGGCAGACTCCCCGTAAATCTGGCCCTCATAATGGGGCAAGACGGCAAACAAGTAGCGGGCAAAGGCATAGAGGTAGGGCGGCCGCGGGTGGTTGGCGGCTGCCGGGGACTTAAAGTCATTGCCGACGAAGAAAAAGAGCAGCAGCATGTCGGGATCGAGGCGCAAGCCCTCATGAACGAAGAGCGCCAGATAATCTTCGAGCCCGGTTTTGGGGATGCCCATGTTGACGACTTCCACCGCACCGTGCCGAGAGCGCAGTTGGTTTTCCAGGAGGGTCAGAAAATTGTACTCGTAGGGCACCACGCTGAAGACGAACGAGTCACCGATCCCCAGGATCCGAAAAACGCCCGGGGGCTTGGCCACGGCAACCTCGGCATCGCGAAATCCGAGCGCATTGGTCGGGGTGCCCCGCACGTTTGAATGGGGTCGGGCGCGCAACTGGTTGTAGTTGCAACTGTTGGCTTCGACCGGGAAAAAAGCGATCGGATGCCAGCGGTTGACCATGCGGAAAACGACTTCGGTCAAAGCCAAGGTGAGGGCAGTGATCAGGAGTCCCTGGGCCACCAGGCGACATCCCTGCTTGAATCGAGCTTCGGTCATGGGTCGACTCCTCGACCTGGGTGTGAGTCCGGGGTGAGCTAAGCGCAAAGTCGTCGTTCGAGGAACGCGGTACAGCGCGCGAGGCGGGCGCAAGGCTTCAGAAATGCCAACGTAGCGATCTTTAATGTCGCTAAAGCAAAACACTGCCCACGCGTCTGCGCGGCGCCTGCACGTCAGCGGCAACCAGCGCTCCCTCGCAATGACTCGTCAAACTCGGTCTCGTGAGACTCAAAGTCTCGCAGAGACCTCTTGACCCGCGATCGTCGGCCACGACCACCGGAAGTCCGGACCACGACGCTCAGATCTTCCCGACCAGGGTGGCGTCGCGTCAGCCGTCTACAGAGTAGCGCAGTTGCGACGCCCAGACAATCCCCCGACTCGCCATCCTCGCGCCATCCTCGCCATCCCCCTCCCCTCCTCGGAATGGCTAACGACCACCATTTCCCTTCTCTGTTGGCTCCGCCACGGCACCCTTTTCCGCCGCCAACAACCAGCTCCCTCGCTGACCGCAAAGGATGACCTGACCATCTGCCTGGGGGACGAGGCGGAATGGCTCTCCCAGACGGTGCTGGCCATGCGGAGTGCCGGTGGCAAAGTCAAAAGCGGCGAGCTGCGCGTTGTACAGTGTGGCGAGCAGTACTCCACCTACAGCTTCCATCTGGAAGACGTGGGCATCGACGGTGCGCCGCCACTTCTCCTTGCCGTCGGCAGCGTCAAGGGAGTAGATCGCCTTGGCCTTGTCGGCCACCACCAAGCGGTCCGCGGCGCGCAGCAGCAACTGGGCCCCGGCAATCGGAGTCGACCACAAGAGGTTGCCACTACTGGCATCAATCGCTTGCATCTTGACCTTGTCGGCGACGAAAAGTATCCGCACGGCGCCCGCCTCTTCCCGTTCCACGGCCAGCGCATTTTTCATGATCAAGGTATCTTCCGGCAGAAAAATCTTGCGGTTCTTGTCGCGAGCGATTTTCTCGAGCGGCACCGACCAGCGTTTTTCCCCGGTGGCCAGATCAAGGGCAAAGAAAGCCGCCTGCTTACCGGGTCGACCATTGAACAAGGCCACTGCGCCGCCGATGTCCACCATCGGCTCGCCATGCACGTAGCCCTCGGTTGGATGCCGCCAGCGCACCTTGCCAGTGTCGATTTCCAGTGCTATCAGCTGCTTCTTGTCGGCCACCAGCAAGGCGCCGCCGGCGATCAGACGGAGCGAGGGATTGCCACCGCTCAAGAAGTCCCAACGTTGCTTCCCTGACGCCTGCTCGACGGCATAGACGTGGTCGTCGAGCGACGAGATGAAAACGGCTTCCTGGTCGTAGCGCAAGATGCCGAAGTCGGGATGGGACATGACCGCGGTTTTCACCGGCTTTTCCCAAGCCGTTGTGCCGTCGGACAGACGGTGCCCGATCAGCACGTTGCGGGTGTTCACCTCGATCAACAGGTCGCGGGAGAACGTCATCCCCAGGGGGTTTCCGCCCAAGTCTTGCTGCCACAAGACTTTGCCCGAGGCAAGATCGAGGGTGTAGATGTGGTTGTCGTGAGAGCCAAGATACAGCCGTTGCTGTTGGGCATCCACAGCGAAATGACTCAGCAAGCCGCCGGCGCGGAAGCTCCACAGCAACTGGTGACTCGCGCCATCGACCACCCCAGCCTGCAGGAAATTCTGATTATTGGTCACCGGCTTGAGGGCTGCGGCCATGCCAAACAGGCCCAAAGCTTGCGCGACTTCCGGGGGCAAGTAGGAGTGCAGGTCGCCGGTATGGTAGCTGGCGTGGATGTAGTCAGCCACACCGTCACCATTACAATCGACGCTGGTCGGGGGTAACCGAGGGCAAACGGGACCGAGTTCGGCGGCCACCACAACTCCCGGCAAGGCTGGTGGCTGTGCGATGGGGCCTGCAGGCGCCTGAGCCTGGGCCAAGGCAGCTGTCAACAAAAGAGAAACAAGTGCGGTCAATGCTGTTATCTTGCGCATGGTACCTCCAGCAAGCAGCAGTTGGAATCCAGTTGACAGGATTCTACCACGATTTCGGGCAGCCGCGAGCCGTCGGCAGCAGCCCAGCAGCCCAGGATTACCCGCTGCTTTCGTGAACCGTCTGATGCGGACCCGCAT
>CAZCOV010000279.1:8225-8484 GCA_964499975.1 uncultured Thermoanaerobaculia bacterium | reverse complement strand
GGTCTTGTCATCTTGTCTCTCCTTTCGCTGCTGACAGCGGTTTGCTGACAGCGGTGCGCGTTTTCTGAGACAAGGAGACGGAAAAGGCTGCTCACTTCTCGCGCGCAGCCCTGGGTTTTCTGCGAGGCAATCGAGGTCGAGATTCAGCATCTTTGATGGTCGGCTGGCACCTTTGATGGTCGGCTGGCACCTTCTGAGGGCAACACTCCTGAGAGCAAACCCCCGTCCCAGACGGGCTGGGACGGGGGAACGATCGACT
>CAZCOV010000279.1:0-8215 GCA_964499975.1 uncultured Thermoanaerobaculia bacterium | reverse complement strand
CCAGATGTCCTCGACCGCGTTGGCGGGTAGGGCAGCATCAGCGGTCAGCGTCAGGGTGGCGGGGACGCTGAGCTCATAGGTGGCACTGCCGCGGGCGAACTCGCCGAGGGTGTCGCTGAGCATGATCGCGTAGTCGGCGGGATCTTCTTCCTCCGGGGTCAAGGCCAGGTCCAAGATGACCGGGGCAGCTGTGAACTGGACGAACAGCTCGATGTCACCGATGTCGATGTTCTTGCTGCGGAAGAGGTAGGGGAACTGCTCTAGACCGAGCGCCAAGTTGAGGTTCGGTGCTGCTGCGTGGGTGAACTGGTGCCAGGCGTCTGGCATTTCGTGACGCAGGCTGATCAGGCGGCTAAGACCGGCAGTGGCAGCGTCCTCGCGCAAGGTGTTGAGGGCGGTGCGGGCTGCGTCGCGCAGCAGGTCACCACCTTCGCGCGCGGTGTAGCGCAGGTGAACAAGGACGTCCGAGAGGGTGGTGAAGTCAAAGGAGTTTTCCTCCTTGGGCAAGTCGAACCGCCATTTCGAAATCGCACCAGCGCCCTCAAAAGGTAAGAAGCGTTCGTCGCGGAAGTTGAGTTCGAACATGCCGCTGTCGTTCTGGCCGTGGCTCAAGACCACGGACTCGACCGGACCAAAGCGCTCGACCAGGTGCGCAGGATCTTCGTAGTCAGCAATGCTGTTGATCCGCGTCTGGTGGGAGAGCAGGGTCAGGCGAGCATTGATCGGGGTGTAAGGACCGACGACAGCGGGCAGCGTCAAGCTGACGTTCTTGAGCCGCCGCAGGTAGTGGCCGGGATAATCGCTGTCGAGCAAGGACTCGGACAAGTTGATCTCGCAGCTGCCGGTCGCGCGCAGCTCGAGCAAGCCCAACGGGTCGAGCTGACGGAGCGACACCGTGCGGGTGATTTCGTAGTCGCGGCGGTTTTGCTCGAAGTAGGCCATTTCCATCCGCCGTAAATCGAGACTCAGGCGTTCACCCGCGAGCAGGCCCTTTTTCAGGCTGTCCCAGTAGCCAAACTGGATGTGACTCGAATCGCTCAAGCCGAGTTCGAAGCGGAAGGCTTTTTCAGCCCGCCGAGCCACGTCATAAGCCAGCTGGTAAGCCTGGAAGTAGACCGTCGCAACTTGTGCGGTCATCCAGTCGTAGAGTTCTTCGTTGGTGAACTTGTCGCGCAAGAAAGCATCGACCTCACGCGCGTTTTCCACTTGCAAGTCGTGGTGTTCGAGCTCTTTTTCTGCGATCGCCACCCGGATCTCCGCGGCCACGATCTGCCGCTCGATTTGCTCGATTTCGCGGGCGGTCACTTTCTCCTGCAACTTCCAGTCGTCAAAGCGGCGCTGGTAGCCCGCCATGGTCGCGCTCATCGACGCGCCTTCCCGCATCAGGTGGACAGCAATGCCGAGAGCTTTGGCCAAGCTGTCCGTCGCCGCACCGATCTTGTCGCCATCGAGCGTGGTCGAGGTGGCCACTGGGCTGCCGGCCCAGCCCGCGCCGCCGGTCGTCACTGTGGGTAAGGCGAAGCCAATGGCCGAGCCACCTTGAGTGGCCTCGACCACGGCATGGGCAATCGCCGCAGTTCCGGTAAGGGTGGCATGGGTGATTTCCGCCGCGTTCATGAACGGTATGTCGCGGTAGAAGCGGTGACGGATTTCCGCGATCTGCCGGCTCTTCTTGAGTCCGCCCAGTTGCTCTTTGGCCTCGTCGATCTGCTGCACTTTGATGTCACGCAAGGATTCGAGGATGCTGAGTTCATGCCGTTGACGGAGCAGCCCGAGTGTTTCGGCATCGCGTCTTTCGAGGGCGGTGAGCAGGGCACCGCCCAAGTTGCGTACGTCAGCGGTGAGTTCGTTGGCTTTTTGCAGGAGAACTTGGAAGCGGTAGTGCGGAGCCGGGGCCATGAGGTCGGCGAGCACGCTGCCCAAGTCGAGCCCGGCGGCCGTGGCCTTGACCAACAAGGCCGGGTCGATCGGGGGCTCAAACAGCGGCAGCTGGCGGACCACCCCTTCGATGTTCATGCAGTGACGGATCTTGAACAGACGATCGGCGATCGTGTCCCAGAATCCGAGCAGTTTGTCGTTGGGCGGGACGCAGAAGTAGAGGGTAGTCGGCAGTTGCAGGGGTTCGCCTTCGGCAGGACTGCTCATGCCGGCTGGCACCCAATTTTCGACTTCGACCAAGGCATTGGAGAAGTCGTCGAGCAAAGGTTCAAGCTCAAGGTAGGTCTTGGCCGGGACTTCCAGACGGCGCGGCAGCTTGTGCGGACGCGGCCCCAGAATCTCGGCAGCTAGCAAGTACAGCTGGGTGGCCTCGTTGATCGACTCGATGGTGTCGCGCTGGAACAAGTGGTCCGCCCAGCGGATGACGTTTTCCAGGTACTTCATCACCACGGTTTTCATGTAGGCCGCTGGACGCAGCCGCGCGATCAGGTGCGGCTTGAAGGGATTCCGCCGCCAGGCCTGGACCTGGGCCTTGAGGCTGGTGATCCCGGGCTCTTTCATCAACTCGTCGATGGCGGCTGGCACCCCGGCTTGATAGAAGGGTTTGACCCGCCAGAAGCGTTGCGGCACAGGATCGCCAGCGCCTGCCGTGGGATCGAACAGGGCGTGGAACCACTGCTGGGCTTCGGCGAAGCGCTGATTCTTGCTCAACCGATCGGCGATCAAGAGCGGGATGTGGAAGAACAGCTCCCAGTTATAGACCGCGTAAGCCCCGCCGAAAGTGAAGTCGACATCGTCAGTGGGATAGGGCAGAGCGACTCTTTCGGTCGGGTCGTAGATCGCCTTGAAGTCGCCGTGTGCTTGCAGCTGCAGCACCGGATCTTGCTGATCCCAGTCGAGTAACCCGTCGACGCCGAAGCGGTTGAGCTGACGGATCACCGAACAGAGGTGGGGATGGTAGAACGGCTCGAAGCGGTACTTAGTCTCCTCCCAGGTGACCCACTGGCCAAACCCGCCGGGGAAGTCGCCCAAACGGATCAGCCCACCTGACTCGACCTGGACTTGCGTTTTGAAGCCGCCGTTAGCCCAGGTCCACAACTCGCCGGAGAGTCCCGCCGGCAGGACCGCTGGCAGCGAGACTTGACCCAGCTCGCCAATCGGTGGGAAGTCGTCCATCCAGGCTGGGGGAATCTGCTCGGGCACGATCAAGTCGTCCCACACCCAGTCGGTGTGGACAACCTGCACCGGCCGAATCAAGTAGGTGTGGCGGTGATCGGCGAAGATGAAGGGGCTTTGCCCGGCGAATTGCTCGTACTGGCGTGAATAAACGATGCTGTGGTTGAACACACTCTTGTAGCTCAGGCCGACATTTTCCAGGGAGCTGATCAGTTCCAGCTCGCTCGCTCCCGGCGGGAAAGCGCCGTGCAAAACTGCGATATTGGGGTAGGCACTACCGCTTTGAGCGCCTTTCTGTTCGAACCAAGTCGAGGAGGTAAAGGCAAGGGGTTGGACGTAGGAGTCGCTCGCCTTGTAGTAGGTAGACAGGGCTCCCACCGCCGCATTCTCGACGGTCGGCCGACCACCACAGGCGCTGAAGCGGAAATCGCCCAGCTGGACCATATGCTCGATATGCAGGCTCAGATAGATCTCCCAGGTCGAATTGGCAAGACAGCGGATCACTAGATCGCCGTCTTCCCGGTAGATCGGCTGGACGGTGAGGTTGTGGCGGTAAGCGCCGGACTTGAAGCTGATGTTGTCGGTCACTTTGAGTTTGACTTGCTGCTGCCGGCTGGTCTGCCGCGCGATCCACTTGCCGGAGCGCAATTCGCTCCAGGCGAGGGAGATTTTGAGTTCCGTGTCGGGATCTTCACCCGCATCTTTGGGACCGCCCATGTTCTCGCTCTGATCCTCGAGCGGCTGCTCCTCGATCAACAGCCAGAACAAGTACAGTCGCCGGTTCCACACCACCGGTTGCAAGACCTCCCCTTCGATTTCGAGGTCGAGCTTTTGCCAAGGCGTCCATTCTGCCGCGTCGATTTGCTGACGATGGTAGTAGACATGGGGCTGCGACTGGGTGCGGCCGAACACGTGGAAGCGATCGATGGCCTCCAGGTGCTCGGTTTCGGCTTCGCGTTGGTGATAGACCGCGCAGATTTCGAGATCGGCGACCAAGTCGAGCTTTTCGAGGTAGCGACGATAAGCGCCTTCGGCCGCGTCGAGATCGAGGTCGCTTTGCTGTAACTCGCTTTCGAGCGTGCGGAAGAACGGTGTTTTGTCGTCGCGCAGGTCGGGTTCAATCCAGTTTTCAGGATAGAGGAAGACCTTACGGTTGGCTTCCCACACCCGGTAGTTCTTCATCCACTTCCACTCGCGCACTGCAGCCGGTCCGAGTTCAACGTCGGGTTCGAGGTTGAGCAGGGCGCGTTGGATGAACAGCTGAACCGAGGAGATCGCGAGCTTGATCCGCGAAGTCAGAGCGCAAGCGCTCATTTCCACGTCGATCAAGAGGTCGGCGAAGAGGTCGTTGGCGGAGGCGAGGTTGCGCTTCCACACCAAGTAGTCGACGAGCGCTGCACGCTGCTGTTCGCGCAGCTGGTCGCGCAGCGGACGGGCCACTTCGCTCCAGCGCGCTTCGGGGTATTTGGCTTTGACCGCGTTGTGGATCGCCGCCGCGGTGAAACGGCTGGCACCTAAATCGGGGTCGGGCTGGCTCCAGGGCGTCACCACTTCGGCCGCGAGGCCCAGACCGCGCAAGACGTCGAAGGCGCGGGCCAGACGGAGCAGGCGTAGGGCGAGCGGCTGTCCGGCGAAGATTCCGAACCAGGTGTCGTGCAAGTAGCGCAGATCCGCGAGCGGCCAGCGGGCGCGCTCGGCGATCTCGGCCAAGAGGTCAATGCCGCTGTTTGCGGCATCGGCTGCCAGCGCGAAAATTTCGGCCAGCGCAGCCTTGCCCGCGGGCATGCGGTCGCGCAGCCGAACCAGCGCGAACAGGCGTTCCCAGACTTCGAAGTAAGCCACTGCGTTGGCTTGAGGGGTGGTCGGGATTTGATCGAGGGCGAAACCGACCATACTCGGCCAATCGAGCTCGGCCGCGCTCAGCTTGAATTGACGGACCAAGGCTGTGGCTTTGGCGAGCTGCAAGTAGGACTGCCGGCGCTGGGCTTCGGTCGCGACTGGAGCGCCGTCGAGACCAGCGAGAAAGTCGCTGATCGCCGTGCGGTTGGGATCGACCACGGCCTTGAGCAGTTCGCCGAGCAGGCGTTCTGCCACTGCAGTTTCGAGTTTCAAGGACTGGGCCAGGCGTTGCCGCACTTGCTGGCTCGCCTGTTGGTGACGCACGTGGCTGAGCACGGCAGCGAGCAGCCAAGCTTGGCGTTCTGCAACGGTCGGCAGCCCTGGGTCGACCAAGGCCGCGCTCGCGGCGTTGGGGTCGAGGAAAGGCAGGGCCGTGATGATCAGCGCCTGCTGCTCGGCGGCGGTGAGCGTCGAGGTGCCATCCGCCAGCGCCACGACCGCGTCGAGCTGGTCCGTGGCCACGGCCATGGCCAGCCAGTCGCGCAGGGGCCGCCCGGGGTCGGCGGCCGGGTCAGTGGCGGCGAGGATTTGGATGAGGGTGGCACCTACGGCGGCCAGGGCTTTGGCGATGTCGTCGGCTGCTGGACCAGCGTCCGGACCGACATGGCGGAGCAGTCCGTCGAGGGCCAGCGGCCGGATGCGGCTGGCGCGCAGCTGCCGCACCCGCGTGACGAAGTGGCGCACTCGGGCTGGATCGGTCGGGTCGAACAGCTGGTCGGCTGCGGGCAGCATGATCGCGCCCAAGGCCAGGAGTTCGCGCACGGAGAGGCGCACGGCCCGGGCCAGGGTGACAAAGCGGTAGAGCTGGCTCAAGTTGACCAGGCTGAGTTGTCCGTTGGGCACGACCGGCGCGCTGCCGAGGGTGGGCTGCGCTACGCTGGCGTCGGTCAAAAGCGCCAAGTCCCCAGCCTTGAGCCGCAACGCCGCGAGCACGGCGGGTGCATGCGCCGCGAGCGGCTGATTGGGGTCGACCAGTTCGTCGCCCAAAGCGTTGAGCGCAAACGCCGGGTCGACCGGGTTTTTGACTCCTTTGTTGAGGAAGAGCCGAGCATAAAACGAAGGCGCGAGGGCGTCTTCGTCGTCGCCCTGACGGGTGTCGAGCGGGGCCCAGAACGCGAGCAGCTCCGGCAGCTCAAGGCGCAACTCTCCCGCAAGACGCCGGAGTTCGGAGCACCACACCAGCAGGTTGGCATCGAGCACCCCGCCAAATGCTGCGAGCGCGCGATCGGTGTCGGTGATCGTCCAGCCGAGCTTTTGGCGCAAGCGAACCAAACGCAAGAGCCGGCTGGCTGCGGCGGCATCGAGCCCGGCAAGGCGCAGTTCGCTGAGTTTGCAAGTGTCAGCGGGGGCGCCTGCTACCGGTTCGATCGTCAGCCCACCAGTGGGGTTGACGAAGCGGGTGCGCAGCACGGCCTGGAGTTCTTTGAAGGTCAGCCCGCTGCGCTGCAAGAGCACGCTCAGGCGGGCCAGCACGGTCAACCAGGAGCCGGTGATCGATGGCCCATTGGGCGAGCTTGGGTCGATCACGCTGTTACCGTTTTGCACCAAGCCCCAGAGGGTCCAGGTGGGGTGCCCCGACGAATCGAGCAGGATAGCCTCAGCCAGCGGTTCGAGTTCGAGGTGCTCACGGGCGATCGTCAGCGCGTCCGGGGTGATCGCCAAGTCTTCCATCAGCCGGTAGCGCGGCATTCCCAGGTGATCGAGGAAGGTGCGGGTTTCCGCCGCCCACAGGTGGAAAGGCAGACGCAGCGGGTAGGGTGTGTCCGCGAGCAAGGTGTAGGCAGCTTCGCGCACGGTCTGTTGCAAGCCTCCGGGCAGGGGCTGCGGCTGAGCGAGTAGTTCCGCGGTCGTGCCTTCGGTCTTGAGGTGGCTGGGGAAAGCCTGGTCTGGATCCTGCGCAGCATTGACCGCAGTCAGTTCCAGGACCTCGTTGACCAGGTCGATGTAGGGCAGCGCGATGTTGGTGTTCTCGCAGCTGAGTTCGAGTTGGCCCAAGTCTGGACGGCGTTTGAGCAGCAGGTCGCGCACCGAGCGATAGTTCACCGTCCGGGTCAGCCACTGGTTTTGGAAGATGTGGAAGTAGGACCGGGTAAGGTTGGACGCGGTCTGTTGCGAATCCCAGCGGTCGAGGAACTGCAGCAGGTCGACCAGGTACGCGGCTGGACTGTAAACCGAACGACAGTGTTCGCAGGCGCAGAAGTCGAGCGAACCAAAAAGGGTCGGCCAGTCTGCGACTTGGTTGGGTGGTTCCCACTCGTGGAACACATAAGCGTCGATCGCGTTCATGGCGTGGTTGAACTTGCCCGCGACTGCGTGCGCGGCCGCGGTCTGCTGATACGCCTTGGACCACAAGATCGACGCCCGGGCTTCGTTGAGCGAGCCCGCAAGTGCAGTCAGCCGGTGAGGACTGCTCGCAAACCGTGCCATAAAAGCTTGCCGTCCATGGCGCACGATGCTCCACGCTGAGTGATAGCCCGCGTCCATCAGCGCCTGCACTTCCTCGACAAAGGGGGTCATCTTGTGCAGGCGCTCGATCGCGCGCAGTTGCGCTGCGGTCACGTCCGGCTGATTCGCGTTGGCCAGAGCATCCGGGTGCTCGGCGAGGTATTGGCCCACGCGCTTTTGCCCGAGATTGAAGTCCTCGCGCTCGATCAGGAAGCTGCGCGCATCGTCAAAAGCTGCGCCCATGTCCGTACGCGCCGCGAGCGAAACCCCGGGGAAGGCTTGGGCCAGGGTGCTGACCAAGACCGCCGCATAGTTTTGCCGCTGTAGCTCCGGAGTGGTGCCAGGGATGTTGGTCGGAGCACCCACCGGGGCACCGCTCACTTGGCTGTTGAGCAGGGTGACCCAGTCCTCCTGGGTCAGCCGGGCAAGATCGCGCAAGGAGTGATACTGACCGCTGCTGAAGCGCGTGTTGAGGGCTTGGATCAGCGGCAAGTGCTCCCGGCTGAGCGCTGACAACTGGAGCACCCGCTGCAAGCGTTCGATCGTGCCAGGGGTTGAAAACTCGGGGTGGCCGACTAGCCCTCGCCAAAAGCTCTGTCCATCCCCGCGGTGATTGAGATACGCGGTGACAAACGCCCGGCTGCCGTTGTCGGTCGAAAGCACCTGATTAGCAATTTGGCCGAGTGGCGCGCGACCATCCGGACGGTCTTCAAACGCGAGGTCTACCGCCATGGTTTCGAGCTGTGCGAGCCATTCT
>CAZCOV010000278.1:0-8525 GCA_964499975.1 uncultured Thermoanaerobaculia bacterium | reverse complement strand
TGAAGGCGCGGTACTGCAGTCCGATTTTGGGGCGTTTTTTGAGTCCGGATCCGGTTCCGCCGATGCGACTCGCCATGGGCAGGCCACAGCTGTGGAATCGTTTCGCCTATGCAGCTGGTAACCCGATTCGCTTCGTTGATCCTGAAGGGCTCGTCATCACCTTGCCCAAGGATTTCGGGGATGAGCTCGACTTGCTCAGGAAAGCACTCACCGCAACGGGTGCTGTTGATCTGGCAAACGCGCTGCGCGTGGTCGACGTGGGCGGAGTGAATCAGATTGCCGCAGTTGATCCGGGGCTGATTGACTCTGCGAACTCGACAGCAAACCTGATCGGTGGGATGATCAACCGGACTGACTACACAACAGGGGTGGAAATTGTGCAGAAAACTCTTGGAACAGGTGGCGCGGCTACCTCAGACATTTCACCAAACAACACTCGATCGCTAGTGCGGCTGAACCCACAGGAAATTTCACGTGGCATGATCTGGGGCCGACCATATTCTGGGCCGCTCCAGGGGGCTATGGTGCTTGCCCCCGTTTCGCCCACCACCGCCCTGGTACATGAGCTTGGGCATGCTTTCGCCAACTCTAAGGGTTTAACCGGATTCCCTAATAGACCTGCAAACGATAAAGTGGCACTGCATTACGAAAACGCTCACCGAATTATGCTTAAAGGCCCTGAAAGTGTTGAAAGAACGAACCATAGTATTTACGACAGTTACAACCCCCAAACGTGGGCCCCTTACCCGTAAGCTCCACAAGCTTTCTCAAGAGGTTCGTAATGTCCAAGCTCCGAACAGGTTTCCCTCTCCTGGTTGCTCTGATTCCTAGCATTGTTCCGGTGTTGAACATCTGCTGGGAACTCGCCCACGGTTACTTGCCGCGCGGCTGGTGGTGGAGTACCGAGATTGCAGGCTGGCCAGGATTTTCTGTTCTTGAGGCACTATTTGGAACCTACTGGGTTCCAAGTAACGTGACGAACCTCACCATTTCAGAGCATGTGTTTCGCTGGTCAGTTTTTGTTATTGTCAACGCTTTACTGTGGGTTCTTTTGATCTTTGGGATCTGGAAAGTGGTTGCAATGGAGCATGCACGAGCCTCGGAGTCACGCCCCTGAACGCCATCAGCCTGAGGGCTCCTCGCGTGATCACCGACCAAGCCGGTAACCGCGTCGCTCTCCACGGGTACTTTCCGTTCGGCCAAGAAGCCACTGACCCCGAGCAGTCACCGTTTTCCTTGAAGTTCACCGGCCACGAACGGGACGAAAATGGTGACGTCCCGAAGGGCGTGCTCGACTACATGAAGGCGCGGTACTGCAGTCCGATTTTGGGGCGTTTTTTGAGTCCGGATCCGGTTCCGCCGATGCGACTCGCCATGGGCAGGCCACAGCTGTGGAATCGTTTCGCCTATGCAGCTGGTAACCCGATTCGCTTCGTTGATCCTGAAGGGCTCGTCATCACCTTGCCCAAGGATTTCGGGGATGAGCTCGACTTGCTCAGGAAAGCACTCACCGCAACGGGTGCTGTTGATCTGGCAAATGCGCTGCGCGTGGTCAACGTGGGCGGAGTGAATCAGATTGCCACGGTTGACCCGGGATTGATTGATACATCGAACTCAACATCAAACTTGATTGGAGGGTTAATTAATCACCCAACGGACCAGGTTTCGGTGGAAATTGCCAGCGAAAGGCTCGGCAATGGCGGCGCAGAAACCAAAGAAATTTCATGGTCACGCGCTCAGATTTGCTTAAATATCCAAGAAGTCCGGGAAGAGTTAGTTTATGCCCAACCTTTATCAGGCCCACTTCAGGGCACGATAGTTCTCGAAGTTCAGACCCCAGGGCCAGCCTTTAAAGATGCAACGCTGTTTGCGTTAAAAAGCAACAAACAAAACGAATGGCGACATGCCTTTGATCGTTTTTCTGGCCCCAGACCGCACTGGCGATCGCGATCACGACTGCGCTGCGGTCAGCGCCTCGGGATGAAAGCTGATTGAAAACAGGCGAAGCGGAAGCGCAGCCTCACGGTGACGGCAGCGACCAGCCGCCGCCCAGGGCTTTGAACAGGGCCACGCTGGTGACGAATTCGTCGCGGCGGGCGCGGGTCCAGTCGAGCTGGGCGCGAAACAGGTTGCGCTGGGCGTCCAAAACTTCGAGGTAGGAGGATTCTCCGGCTTCGTAGCGCAACTCGGCGAGTTCCAAGGCGCGGGCGAGCGCCTTGACTTGGCGCTCGATGGCCGCGCGTTCGGCAAGGCTGGTGCGGCGCGTGGCCAAACCATCTTCGACTTCGGCGAATGCGGTCTGCAGCGTCTTGGCGTAAATCGCTTGCGCCTGCTGTTCGCGGGCTCGCGCTGCTGCAACTTGTCGCCGCGTCTTGCCGGCATTGAAAATCGGTTGCACCAGGCCCAAAACCGCTTGCCACACGGTGGTTCCCGACGCAAACAGGTTGCTGAGTTCGGCGCTCTCGCTGCCCGCAAAGCCGGTGAGCGCGATGTGCGGGAAGTACTGGGCGCGGGCGGCGCCAATGCGCGCATTGGCGGCGATCAGTCGCAACTCCGCCGCGACCACATCCGGACGCCTTGCGAGCAGGTCTGAGGGCAGCCCTACCGGGATCTCGGGCAAGACGGCCACAAATCCACCCGCGGGGCTTGGCGCGACCTTGCCGCCGATCGTCCCCAAGAGCACGGTCAGCTGATTTTCGGTCAGCTGCAGCTGCCTTTCGAGGGCGGGAATCGTGGCTTCGGTCGCGGCCAGTTCGGCTTGGGCTTGGGCCAAGTCGAGCTCCGAGATCGAACCCGCAGTGAAGCGCACTTCTTGCAAGCGGACGTTCTCTTGCCGCACGGTCAAGGTTTCGCGCGCGATCCGCAGCCGGTCAGCGAGCGAAACCAAGTCGAAATAAGCGATCGCCACTCCGCTCGTCACCCCCAAGCGAACGTTGCGCTGGCCTTCTTCGCTGGCCAAGAGTTCGGCCCGGGCAGCTTCGGCCGTGCGCGCCAACCGACCCCAAAAGTCGAGCTCGAAAGAGACGCTGGCCGTGGTGCGAAAACGGCTTGATTCGAGGTCGATGCCCGAAGGTAGGTCGGGGTTCTGCTGCGACTGCTTGGCGCGGTTGGCAGAAGCTGTGGCCGTCACTTCGGGAAAACGCTCGGCGCGGGCAAGCCCAGCCAGAGCGCGGGCTTCTTCGACCCGGGCTGCGGCCAGGACGAGGTCCTGATTGTGGGCCAGCGCAGTCTCGACCAGCTGAGTCAAGGCTGGGTCGCGGTAAAGCGACCACCAGGCGTCGGGCACGGTGGAATCCGCACCTTGCGCCGTGGTTTCAGAATAGCCCGTCGGCAGCGAAAGGGCCGGACGCTGGTAGTCCGGCCCGACCGTGGTGCAGGCGGTGAGCGCGAGGACGGCGAAGGCAGCGGCGCAACGCCAAGCAGGCTGAGGGCGGACGAGCGAGTTCATGGCGCGATCCTTTCGAGGTCGGTGCGGGGGTGGGGATCGCGCCCCGAAACCCAGCGGAAAAAGAGCGGGATGAAGACCACTGCGAGCAGGGTCGCGGCGAGCATGCCGCCGAGCACGCCGGTGCCCATGGACCGTCGCGCGCCCGCGCCAGCACCCGAAGACAAGGCCAGCGGCAAGACGCCGAGGATGAAGGCGAGCGAGGTCATGATGATCGGCCGGAAGCGCAGGCCCGCAGCCTCGACCGCAGCGGCGAGCACCGTCCTGCCTTGCTCGCGTTTTTGCGCCGCGAATTCGACGATCAAGATCGCGTTTTTGGCGGACAGACCCACCAAGGTGACAAGGCCGATCTGGAAGTAGACGTCGTTGGGCATGCCGCGCAGCCACACCGCGAGCAAGGCGCCGAGGAAGGCAAAGGGCACCGAGAGCAGGACCGCGATCGGCAACGACCACTTCTCGTACTGGGCAGCGAGAATCAGGAACATGAACACCATGCCGAAGAGCAAGACCTGAGCGGAAGAGCCGCCGGTTTTTTGTTCTTCAAAGGCGGTCCCGGTCCAGGCCACGGCAAACTCGGGCGGCAGTTCTCGCGCGGCGATTTCTTCGACCGCGGCGAGCGCTTCGGCCGAAGTACGGCCGGTCGCAGGCAGCCCGAGCAGCTTGACCGCGGGGTAGAGATTGAAGCGCTCGAGGGTTTCAGCCCCCGCGGAAAAGCGCAGGTCGAGCAAGGCCGCGAGCTCGACCATCTCGCCCGAGGCGGAACGCACGAACAGGCGGGTCAGGTCCTCGGGTTGGGCGCGCGCTTCCGACTCGGCCTGGAGCTGGACGCGGAAAACCCGGCCGCTCTTGTCGAAATCGTTGACATAGAGGGTGCCGAAAGCCGCCTGGAGGGTGGTGAAGACGTCGTCGACGGCCACCCCCAGAGCTTTAGCTTTTTCGCGGTCGAGCTGGACGTGTACTTGCGGCGAGTTGGCGCGAAACAGGGTGCGCACCCCGGCGAGCCGGGGATCTTGATTGAGGTGACCCAGGAAGGACTGGGTCACTTCCGCCAGCCGATGCGTGTCTCCCTCGCCGCGGTTTTGCAGGTAGACCTCGAATCCGCCGGTTTGCCCCAACCCTTGAATCGGCGGTGGATTGAACGCGAACACGATGGCTTCCCGGATGCTCGCGGTCTGGGCAAAGAAACGGCCGATGGTGCTGTCGAGGTCGAGGCCTGGACCATGGCGTTCGTGCCACAGCTTCAGGATCACGAACATGGTCGAAACCGAGCTGTTGCTGCCGCCGCCGACGAAGTCGATGCCATTGATGGTGGCCACGTATTCGACCGCGGGATCTGCCAGCACGATTTTTTCGATGCGCTCGCCGACTTCATGGGTGCGCGACAGGGTGGCGCCGTCGGGGAGCAGGGCCGCAGCAATGAAGAAACCTTGGTCTTCGGGCGGAATGAGCGAGCCGGGGACCACCTGGTACATACCGAACGTTGCGAGTAAGACCAGGAGGAAGAGCGCCGCCCCGAACGTCGGCCGACCCAGCAAAAAGCGGACGACTCCCACGAACCCGTGCGTGCCTTGCGCAAACCAGCGGTTGAAGACGCGGAAAAAACCGCTGGGTTCGCGGTGTTCGCGCAACAGCAAGGCGCAGAGTGCGGGCGACAAGGTGAGCGCGACCACGCCCGAAATCGCGACGGACATGGCCACCGTGATCGCGAATTGGCGGTAAAGCTGGCCCGCGAGCCCGCCGAGAAAAGCGACCGGGACAAAGACCGAGCACAAGACCAAGACGATCGCCACCACCGGGCCGGTGACCTCTTGCATCGAAGCAAAGGCGGCTTCGCGCGCGCTCTTGCCCTGGGTGCGCATGATCCGTTCGGTGTTTTCCAAGACCACGATCGCATCGTCGACCACAATTCCGATCGCCAAGACCAAGCCGAACAAGGTCAGGGTGTTGATCGAAAAACCGAGAGCATACATGCCGGCGAAAGTGCCGACCAGCGACACCGGCACGGCCACCATCGGGATCAGGGTGGCGCGGAAACTCTGCAGGAAGAGATAGACCACCAGCAACACGAGCAGCATGGCTTGGCTCAAAGTGATCACCACCTCTTCGATCGAGACCTTGACAAAGCGGGTGGTGTCAAACGGCAGCTTGTACTCGATGCCCGCGGGAAACCGCGCCGCCAGGGTCGCCATTTCAGCTTGGACGCCGGCGGCAGTGGCCAAGGCATTGGCTCCGGGCTGGAGGAACACCGCGAGGAAGATGGCTTCTCTTCCGTTGAGCCGCGCTTCGCGATCGTAATCGCGCGCGCCAAGTTCGATGCGGGCGACGTCGCCCAGCCGCAGCAGCTTGCCGGTCGGATCAGCGCGCAGCACGATTTGGGCGAATTGTTCGGGCGTCTTGAGCCGATCTTCGGCGGTCACGGTGTAGGTCAGTTCGAGGTCGTCGCGGGCCGGTTCCTGGCCGATCTTGCCCACAGCGAATTGGGCGTTTTGCTCGCGCACGGCGCGCGCCACGTCGAGTGGGGTGAGCCCAAATTGGGCCAGCCGATCCGGGCGCAGCCAGATGCGCATGGAATAGTCACGAGCCCCGAAGATCTGGACCTCACCCGCGCCTTTGACCCGTTTGAGCGGCTCGAGGATGTTGAGCGAAGCGTAGTTCGAGAGGAAGACCGCGTCGTAACGGCCGTCCGGGGAAGTCAGGGTCACGATCTGGATGAAATTTTGGTTGCGCTTCTGGACCGTGACGCCGTTTCGCCGCACTTCTTCGGGCAAGCGCGGTTCGGCTAGGCGCACCCGATTGGCCACGTTGTTGGCCGCGAGGTCGACGTCGGTGCCGATCTCGAAGGTCACGGAAGTGGTGACTAGTCCGCTGGAAGTCGAGATCGAGTTCAAATAGAGCATGCCCTCGACGCCGTTGATCTGCTCTTCGATCGGCGCGGCCACGGTTTGCTGCAAGGCTTCGGCCGTAGCTCCGGGATAAATCGCGGTGACCGTGATCTGGGGTGGGGCGATCTCCGGGTACTGCGCGATCGGCAAGTTCAAAATCGCGGCCAAGCCGGCCAGCACGATCACGATCGAAACGACCGTGGCGAAAATCGGACGACGGATGAAGAAGTGGGAAAACATCCAATCTCCCTCACTTGCTCGCTGCGGGTGTCGGGGTTCCGGTCGGCGGAGTGGTAGCGGCCAGCTGAACCGGGGCACCGGAATAGACTTTGACCGCGCCATCGACGATCACCTGATCCCCGCTCGCCAGTCCGGACTCGATGATCCAGTCCTGGCCCAGCCAGTCACCGACGACCACCGCGCGAGTTTCGGCTTTGCTCTCCGCGCCGATCACGAAAACGAACTTGCCTTGCTGACCTTGCTGCACCGCGCGTTGCGGCACCATGATGGTGGCTGGGCGCGCGATCCCGAGCAGGCGCACGCGCACAAATTGCCCAGGAATGAGGGTGCCAGCGGCGTTCGGCAACTCAGCGCGGAGGTCGACCGAGCCGGTCTTGGGGTCGATCAGCGAGTCGGAGAAGTTGACCTGGCCGGTTTCGGGATGAATGCTGCCGTCGGGCAACACCAGCTCGACCGTGAGCTGATCCGTCGCAGGCGCTGTGATCTGCCCGGACGCAATCTGCTGGCGGAGCTTGAGCAGGGTTTGGTCCGCTGCACTGAAGCGGACCCAAATCGGCTGCACTTGCGAGATCCGGGTCAAAAGTCCGGACTCGCCCGGGCTGACCAGACTGCCTTCGGAATGCTCGGCGCGGCTGGAGAGACCCGCAATCGGGGCTGCGACCTGGGTGTAGGACAAGTCGAGTTGGGCGCGGTCGAGGCGGGCCTGCGCTGACAGCACCAGGGCGCTCGCTTCTTCGCGGTCCGAAACCGCGTCGTCGTAGTCCTTGCGGCTGGCCGCGCGCGCTTGCAGCAGGGGTTCGAGCCGGGCCACGTCGCGTTCGGCGCGCGCCAGTTTGGCTTTCTCCTCAGCCAGCTGTGCGGCCGCGGCCTGGACCTCGGCGCGATAAGGCGCAGGATCGATGACGAACAGGGTCTGCCCTTTGCGCACCGGTCGCCCTTCGTCGTAAGTCCGCTGGAGCAGGATGCCGGAGACTCGGGCGCGGACCTCGATTTCGCGCGATCCCTCGACGCGGCCGTTGAGTTCGTAAGGCAGCTGGACGGTTTGGGGTGCCACCGTGACCGCGGTCACTTGGGCCGGTGGGGGGGCACTGCTGGGCAGAGCGCCTTTAGCTTTGCCTCCGCACCCAGCGAGCCACCAACTTGCGAACAGAATGAGCAGCAACCAGGCGCTTGACACAACCTTGACTGGCACAGTCTTGACTGGCACAGTCTTGACTGGCACAGCCGTGACCGCACCGGACACAGTCCTCGAGGATCGCTTCATGACTTGCTCCTGATCAGCGCCAAAGCGCCGAGGGAAGACCAAAAGATGGAAATCTGTCCAAACCCGTGCGCCGAGGTCAAGATGACCGTGGCGGAAAACGCACGGCACAGGGGTATAGCTTACCCTACGCAAAAGGCGGGGCAAAGTTCAAGCGGCCCGGCAAAACTGAGCCACCGCCGTAGCCAGACGCGGTTCCAGATCTTTCACGGCTTCGCTCTCCGGTTGAAGGGGCACAGCCGTTCTGCTGGCACGCCTTTCGGCAAGCTCTCCTGAATCTTCACACCGCCTTCACAAACCCAGGCTAACTTTCCCCCACCCTGCAAGGTTGCGATCCGGCTAGTGTGATCCAACTAGTGCGATCCAGCTAGAAATCCAACCAGGTGCAGCTTCAACCAAGGAGGTTCTCAATATGCTCAGACACGGAAAGCGTTTGGCGGGCGCCACGCTCGGTGTGCTGGTCTTGACGGCGACCCCGATGCTCGCTCAGGTCAAGGTGGATACGCGGCTACCCAACTACAAGCCGGTGCAAGGCGTCGCGGGAACGGTTAAGAGCGTTGGATCAGATACTCTGAACAATTTGATGACGCTGTGGGCAGAGAAGTTCAAGACGAAGTATCCTAACGTCCGAGTCGAAATCGAGGGTAAGGGTTCCTCGACCGCACCCCCGGCCTTGATCGCTGGCGCTGCTAATTTC
>CAZCOV010000277.1:0-8604 GCA_964499975.1 uncultured Thermoanaerobaculia bacterium | reverse complement strand
TTAACCAGTTCTTCGCCCTGGCCAAACAAGAAATCGAACGCTTTGGCGGCACCTTCAACCTCTTTTCGGGCCAAGGTTTCCTCGCGCTCTTTGGCGCGCCGGTCGCTTATGAGGACCACGCCCGCCGGGCCGTGCTCGCAGCGCTCGCCCTGGAACAGCAGCTCCTCCAGCAGGGCGACGATCTTCTGGCCCAACATCGCGCCAGCTGGTCCGCTAAAATGGGGGTCGACACGGGCGCGATCGTGGTCGGGGGCGCTGGGGACATGGCCGTGGGTGGAGCCACCCATGGGGCGCGGCGGCTCTGCACCCTGGCAACGCCTGGCCAGACTTTAGTCGGCAGCACCACCCGCGGCATGGTGCTGGGCCAGTTCGAGCTGTACGCCCTGGAAAACGACACGCAAGCCTTCCGGGTGGCGAGCACCGCTGACGCCGGGGCGGACAGTCAGTGGTTGGGACGTCGCTTGTCCCCTTTTGTCGGGCGCGCACGGGAGCTTTCGGTGCTCGTCGAGTTGCGCGACCTGGCGCGCGCGGAGCAGGGCCAAGTGGTCGGTATCGTGGGCGATGCCGGCTCGGGTAAGTCGCGGCTCCTCTACGAATTCCGCAAATCCTTCCGGGAACAACAAGTGGTGTACTTGCGCGGCCAGTGTCTGTCTTACGGCAGCGGCGTCCCCTACTTGCCGCTGATCGACATGATCCGCAAAGCTTCGCGCATCAGCGAAACCGACCCGCCAGCCAAAGTCGCAGAGAAACTGCGCCGCAGCTTGCACGCCGTGGGCAGCGACCCGGAAGCCTCTTTGCCCTTCTTTTTACGGCTGCTGGGGATGCGCGAAGGCACCGAAATTTTGAGCACCATGGAGCCGCAAGCGATTCAGAGTCACACTTTCGCGGCCATGCGTCGGATGATTCTGGGGACCAGCCAGCGCTCGCTGGTGGTGCTGGAAATCGAGGACTTGCACTGGATCGACGAATCCTCCGAAGCTTTTCTCGCTTCGCTGGTCGAAGCCATGGCAAGAGCGCGAGTGCTGCTCCTTTTGACCTACCGCTCAGGCTACCAACCGCGCTACATGGACAAGTCGTTCGCCACACAACTCGCGGCGCGCCGCTTGTCCGAGCAAGACGGACAGCAGATCGTCGGCGCCGTGCTCCAAGCAGCCGGGCTGTCGGAAGACCTCGGCCATGAGGTCCTGAGCAAGGCCGAAGGCAACCCCTTCTTTCTCGAAGAGCTGGCCCGCGCGCTCGCCGAGCATCGCGACCAAGGCGGTGCGCCCGTGCCCAGCACCATCCAGGGCGTGCTCATGGCGCGCATCGACCGCTTATCCGAAGCGCACAAGCGGTTCCTCCAGACCGCTGCGATTTTTGGCCGCGAGTTCCCCCTGGCCCTGGTGCGCGAAATCTGGGACCGAGCGCAAAACCTTGTCCTCTTGCTCGAAGACTTGCAACGCCTGGAGTTCCTCTACAAGTCGCCGAGCGAAGATCAAACCTCCTACTTCTTCAAGCATGCTCTGATCCAGGATGTGGCCTACCAGAGCCTGCTCACCAGCCGTCGACAAGCGCTCCACCTGCAAGCCGCAGCCGTGCTCGAAAAGATTTATGCCGACCGACTCGAGGATGCTTACGATCGCTTGATCTACCACTATCCCAAGGCGGATCAGCCCGAGAAAACGGTCCACTACTTGACCCTGTTTGCGGCCCGCGCTGCCCACAACTACGCCCACGCAGAAGCCGCGCGCGCTTTGCGCGAAGCCCTGGAGCACGCGGCCAAGCTGCCGGAAGCTGTGCGCGACCAGCGCAAAATCGAAGTCCTGCTCGAACTCGCGGACTCGCTCTTGCCCCTGGCGCGCTTTCCCGAGACGCTCGAGCTCCTCACCCGCTATCAAGCCGAAGTCGAACGGCTGTCCAACCCGACCTTGAGCGGTCCTTACCACTTCTGGCTGGCGCACACCCACACCTACCTCGGCAACCAGGAAGCCACCCGACATCATGCCCAGCTGGCGATTGCCGCAGCCCAGCAGTGCAACGATCCCGCAACCGAAGGTAAAGCCTGGTACGTGCTCGGCCGCGATGGCTTCTGGTCGGGTCGCTTCAAAAGCGGGATCGAGTCGAGCCTGCAGGCGGTGATCCTGCTCGAACGGAGCGATGAGCCCTGGTGGCAAGGGCAGGCGTATTGGGTGGCAGGGTTCAATCACTACGTCTTGGGACAGTTTGAGCAAGGGCTCGAAGCGCTGGAACGCGCCTTGAACATCGGCGAAGCACTCGACGATTACCGGCTGGACACCTCCTGGAGTATCGGCTACATGTACGCCTCGCTGGGCGAAGCCGCGACCGGAATCGAGCAGTGCCAAAAAGGTCTCGACCGCTCGCAAGATCCGCTCAACAGCGCGGTCGCCATGGGTTTTCTCGGCTATGCCTACTTGCAACACGGCGATTTGCATGCAGCGCTCGAAAAGCTGCGCGAGTCGGTCCAGCGGCTCGAAGCCACGGGCATGCAGCAGATCCTCGGTTGGTTTTTGGGGTTTTTGGGTGAGGCCAACCTGGCTGCCGGACAAAGCGACGAAGCGCGCGAACTGGCAGACCGCGGACGCTCTGCAGCTCAGGCTGCCGATTTCCAGTATGGGGTCGGTCTGGCCGAACGAACCCTGGGGCGGATCGCGCAAAACCAAGGGCAACTCGCCGAAGCAGCAACTCGTCTTGACAGCGCGCTCCAGATCTTCACCGCCCTCGAGACCCCATTCGAAGCAGCGCGCACCCACCTCGACCTGGCCAGGCTGCACCATGCGCGCACCGACCTCGTCACCGCCAAAAGCGAGCTGGCCCTCGCTTATCGTCAATTCCATGACTTGCAAGTGCCACACTACCTCGAACGCACCCAAGCCCTGGCATCCCAGCTGAAACTAGATCCCTTGATTTGAAGTGTAGCCTAAGTGATGACCTTGAACTTGACAGGTTTCCACTGGGAAGGCTTGAACTGGACTGGCTTGAACTGGACCGGTTTACCCTGGACCGGTTTACCCTGGACCCGTTGCAACTACCCGGGTTGACGCGAGATGTGGTGGACCAAACGAAAAGCGCTCTTGCCTGCAATCCCTGTCGGAGCTGGTTCCAAGCTTCGACTTGCGCTCATTTTGGCCCAGTACGACCGCACAAAATATCCACGTGCGGTGGAACGCTTGATCGCGCTCATCAGCCGGCTCGAGTCCGTTGACCCGCTCCTCCTGGTGGTCGACAACCAGCGGCCGGGGTCCTGGCACCACGTGCTCACCGCCAACTTGATCCACCTCGGCGGCGATAATTCCGCTTGGGAGTTCTCCGCCTTTGAGCGCGGTATCGCTTTCCTGCAGAAGCAGCGCTTTGAGCCCGACGTTTATGCTTTTATCACCGACGCTTACTCGGCTTACGGCGAAGACTTTCTGGCGTTGATCGACGATCAAGCGATTGCTTGCAGTGTGAAGCTCCAGGCGGTCGTGGGTTGGGTCGACAGCATCCAACAAGAGTTCACGATCACAAACTGGACCCATGACTGCCATGTGCGCACCAGCTTTTTCTTGCTGCCGCGCGAGGTGCTCAGCCGGATCGCCCCGCTCAACACCCACCTGGTGCGCCAGCAGATCTTCACCCGCGATCCGACCCATCCCTTTCGCGCAGACGCGCCGGTCTCCAGCAACCTGCGCGACTTTCTCCTCGCCTGGTTGACGACCAACTTCGATTCTGGGCTCAAGCTCGAGAAGCGCTGGCACTCTCAGTTCGAACTCTCGCCGTCCACCCTGCCGTTATTTACGGCCAAGGCCATGGCCATCTTGCGCGAGTTTGCGCTTTCAGCCAGGCTGCACGCCGCGGGAATTCCCTGCTACGACTTCCGCTTGCTCCGCCAACTCGGAGACGCTACCGGTCAACTGGAAAAATTTTTAGCCCTACCCCGAGAGGAAAGCCAGCACTGGACCTGGTTAGCCTGGTTCCAGCCGCGCGACCACAACCTCGACTGGTATCACGTCCCGGATTCGCTGATCCATGGCGAACCAGCCGCCGTCGGCGCCAGCGGTTGGGTTAAAACCGATCCGCCAGCGCGGGAAGTGGTCTTGCTGATCAATGGCGAGCGCCGCTACACCACCTCCTGCGAGATCCTGAGACCGGACGCATTGCCCCGTTTCAAAATCGAACTCTCCTTGGGCGAGCTGCCACCCGGTGAATATCGCGTCAGCTGGCGGGTTCCGGAGACCTCCATTCCCGAGAAAACTCTGGGCACCTTGCGCGTCTTGCCGCGCTTGGATCTGGTGGTCGAGCGGGCCTTCATCTCCCAGATCAGCTACCCTGGGGGACGACTTCCGGTCGCCCTCGCCGGAGAGCTGTGCTCCTCATATCCCTTAGCGCGAGCGCAAGTGCTGATCGATGGGCAAGACACCGGCGTCACCCCCGTGGTGGCCGCGACCAACCTAGATGCTCGGGGACTGCACTCCTATCGCCTGCTGCTCTGCCATGATTTCTGCCAAAATTCTATATTGGGTGACCTACGCGAACGCCAGATCCAGATCGAGCTCCGCCTCACCACCGACGCCGGCTCAACCACCAGCTGGCGCCAGCCGGCCACGGTCCGCGGCGGCACCGAACCCTCCTGTGACCTCTCGATCCGCCACATCGGTCGCGTCCATCCCACGACCCGGCTGGCCCCCGTTCACTTGCGGGGGTGTTGTTACCCGGTCTCCGCCGACCCCAAAAACGAGTTGGTGCTCACCCACCATCAGGCGGTCTTGTGGCATGAACCCATCGCGGCCGACCCCCAAGGGCTGGTTTGGTTCGATCTCGCGCTCGACCTGCCGCTGCCCCTGGGGGTCAGCGACTTCTCCCTAGCGCTCTGCCCAAGTGGCAGCGGGCAACTGACCCCGCTCGTGACCTGGCAAGAAATCGTCCAGCTCCTCCAGCCGGTCATCCATGTGGACATGGTCACGGCAGAACCGATCGAAGAAAGCCATCAAAGCCATGTTTTCAGGATTTCTGGCTGGGTCGAGCAGGAATTTCTGACCGACTATTTGGTGCTCACCCTCGATGAACACCGCTTGACTCAGTTCGATCTCAATCACCATCGCATTGATTTGGCGCCGATTTCCCGCGATGGCCTTTTGCGCCGCCAGGGCTTCTATCTCGAACTATCCGTGGATACAGCGCCCGGCGAACATCTCGTCGCTTTGACCAGCAAAGACGGCGAGGCGAGCTGGTCGCAACCGTTGCTCTTCCGCGAGCAGAAACGCCGCAGGTTCACTTTGATCTCTGCGGATCTCGAGAGCATCCAGGCCCGCGATCGGACCACTTTCTGGTCTGCTCTGGACCTCGAGGCCAAGGTTTTCTCCGAGGAAAACCCCTTGGAAGCGAGCTTGTACGTGGGCGATCGCCTGGTCGATCATCAGGCGGTTTTAAGCGGCGAGCCTTTCCACTTGCGGCACGTGCCCGCGGCTTGTGAAGACAACGCCACGCGCGTGACCCTGACCGCCGCGGGCGAGAAAGTTTATGATTCGGGCCCGATGGGGGTCTCGATTCGGCGCATCGATGTGCCGTCCTGGATGGTCGAGACCTTGGCGTGCTTGATCAATAAATATTCTTTGCACAGCCTGGTAGACGAAGCCACGGATCTTACCGAGATAGTGCGCCACCTGCTTGAGAGCGAACTCGAAAATGCCGATGATTTTCTTGCAATGATGCAGCATTTTTCCACGGTCATCGATCGCGGTAGCAGCGAATATGTCCGCGATTACAGCGACCGGCTGCGCTCCGTGCGACGACCGCTCAAGGTGCTTCTCGCTTCTTGGGAGGTTCCCTGCTTGCGCCATGGCGGTGGGGTTTATCTCACAAATCTGTTGCGGGCCCTAGGCGAACGCCACCAGATCACCGTCCTGCACAGCTACAACTCGGAGGAAAAAGGTTGGGTGGAAGACATCCGGCCTTTCGTCGATCGTGTGATCAGTATTCCCCGAGCCTACTACGTCGAGGCAAAATATCGCAATGATGCGCGAGTTCCTGCGATCAACTACGATTACTATACGCCAGCTTTACGCGCTGCTGTCGAAGCTGAACTCCTGGCTCAAGAGTATGATCTCGTCGACTATGAATACAGCATGATGTTCCACCACATGCACCATCAGGGCCCGCCCAAAGTTTTTACTTTGCTCGAGCTGCCGTTTACAGGATTACTATCCACTTTCCGCACGGATCCACCGGCAAACCCTGTGCCACGTCTGCGCGAGCTGCTCAAAATGATGTATTTTGATACCGTGATCTTGCCGCGAGTTTGCCCGCACCTGATCACTCTCACAGAGGACGACGCACGGGACCTCGCCGAGCTGCAACCGCCGGCATCCATTTATGTCAACAGTATCGGCGTCGACAGCGAGAGTTTCCGTCGACCGCGATCTTATGGAAAAAAACCTCAGGAGAAGACGCCCAGCAGTGAAGCTCGCCCAGCAGCGCGGCGGGACTTGGTGTTTCTGGGAAATTATCGGCACCCCCCCAATATTGCTGCGGTCAAATATTTTTGCCAGGAAGTTCTGCCGCAGGTCAAGCAGCGGGTTCCTGACGCTCGGTTTGTCGTGGTCGGCTCCCACCTTCCCAGCGACATACGCCAACTTTTAGCGGGCGACGGCATCGAGTTCACCGGTCTCGTGGCTGATGTGCGCCCTTACCTGTGGCAAGCAGCGGCTTTCGTGGCACCGATTTTCACCGGGGCTGGCATGCGTGTCAAAATCCTCGAAGCGATGGCAAGCGGCTGTGCGGTGATCAGCACTGCGCTAGGGGTTCAGGGATTGGCGGCAACCCCGGGCAAGCACTACTTGCCAGCCGAGTCAGCGTCGGAGTTTGTTGCAGCTACTTGCCGCTGTCTTGAACAGCCCGACTTGGCCGCCGCACTTGGCAGCGAGGCGCGCAAACTCGTCGCCAGCAAGCATGGCTGGGAAAAGCGCGCAGAAGAACGCGAGGCGATTTGGGAAATGGTGCTGCAAGCGGCGGAAACATGCAAGGTGAACATCAGCTAATATGAGGCGTAACACTATTCGAAAACCTTTCGCCTTTTGGCCTCTGCCTTTCGGCGCACTCTTTTTCCTGGTGATGATTTTCCCCGCGCTGCTCGTGGGTTCTTGCCAAAAGGAAAAACTCCCTGCGTCACTCAAGGAACTGCGTCGCAATCTGCCGGTCCGCGCCGGGCTCAATGTCATTGTGATCAGCTTTGATGCACTCCGTCCGGATGTGTTGGGAGCTTACGGTAGCCCACGGGGCCTTTCGCCAAATATCGATGCTTGGGCGCAAAAGAGCCTGGTTTTCACTCGGGCCTATACCGTCGCTCCGGTCACGCCGACTTCGTTCGCCGCAGTATTTTCCGGCATGCTCCCGCCCCGAGTTTTTCATGCCTGGCAGTTCGTCACCGTAGAAACCTTGGCCGCTCAGTTTCAGCGGATCGGGTATCAGACCGTGGGCTTTGCCAATTCGGTTCAGCTCACACCCGAACGCGGCTTTGATCGCGGTTTTGAACTCTACCGCTGGCAGCGTGGCGGGGATGACGGGGAGTTTCTCGAGAAAGTTCGCAAATGGTTTGTCGCGCGCAAGTCTGACCAGCCGCTCTTCGCCTGGATTCACCTGTTGTTACCGCACGCTCCTTACCCTTACCGCGAGATGGCTGCGCACCTCTATGACCCCGCTTACCGCGGCCCTCTGGAAAAAACTACTGGCGAACGATTTACGGCTACGGATCCGCAAGACATAGCCCGCATCAAGTCGCTGTACGAGGGCCAGGTCTTCTACCTGGACCACCTCTTTGGGCAATTTTTGGCGAGCCTTCAGAAGCTTGACCTGCTGCACAATTCACTGATCGTCCTCACCGCAGACCATGGCGAGGAATTTGATGAACATGGTCACTTTCAGCATGGCTTTCTCTACGAAGAGCATGTGCGCATCCCGTTGATCATATTTCATCCAGATGCAAAGTCTGGCAGCCGCACCAACGTGCTCTACAGCAACGTCGACTTGTACCCCACGCTGCTTGAAATTGTGGGCCAGCCCACCTCGCACGCGATCGACGGTAAATCGCTGATCTCGATCGAAAGGGAACCGCGGATGCTGGTCGGCGTTGCGATGACAGCGCCGGTGGAGCGCTTCCTGAGCTTCCGGGAGGGGACGTCGAAGCTCATCTTGCAATGCCGGCCCGCGGAGAAAGCGGAGCTTTATGATCTGGCGCAGGACCCGGGAGAAAAGCAAGATCGCATTGCCGTGGACAAGAAGATGGCGAGCGGTTTGCGGTCCCAGCTTCAGCAAATCCTTTTCGGTGAACCTTGCACAGTAATGGAGGATGCGTTCCGTGGGGCATCATCCACCACCGGTCTCGATGCGGCCAGCGTTGCAGCATTGAAAGCCTTAGGCTACCTGTGATGGCTGCTCAGGGCTCGAGCGCGATTTGATCCCTCTTCGGCAAAATCCCCCGCCTAACAAAAAGGCCCGGGGGTTCCCGAAGGGTTCCCGAGCCTTTGTCGAGTCACGGAGACCGGTCACCTGGACCGGCCTAGAAACATCACAGGAATGGCAGGATCGGGGTCATCTCCGGGAAGCAGTGACGGAAATGCAGGTCTGTGTCGC
>CAZCOV010000276.1:4468-8697 GCA_964499975.1 uncultured Thermoanaerobaculia bacterium | reverse complement strand
GGCGTGGGTGAGAGTCTTGCTGGACCCGCTCTCGACCGAGCCTATCAGCCTGTCGGATCTGGTGAATGGCATCCGACGTGAGCTGCGCAGAGATCTCGGAATCGAGGATGACCAGATCGACTTCATGATCGAGGAGGAAGTTCTTGGAACCCATTTCGTAGAGTTGCCAAGACCGCAGGTATGGAGTGTCGGGTGATGGAAACGAACCTCTGGCAGCGCTGCATCAAGCCCCGTGACTGTGTGTTGGCCCTCGCCTTGCCGACCACAAGGGCGACGTTCGAGAGGTGTCGCCGGCGCCGCGAGGGGAGCTTTGCCAATCTCTTTATCTACTGGGAGCGATATCAGCGCGAGGTGATGCGGCCACTCGACAAGGTTCTACCGCGGATGCTCCGCCTGGGAGCTCATGTAGTGCATGACCTGGCACTCCGCGACTTTGGCGAGCTGTTTCTTCAAGACTTTCCGGTGATCATTCTCATGGCCCACTGGAAACCCGGCGCCGTCGAGCTGGCTGACGGTTTTGCGAGCGTGGAGGCAATGATTGAAAACGTCCCGCCCGAGGCGGAACGCATCATCGACCTCGCTGTTTGCAGGCCCGAGCCGCTGACAGTGGCTCTGCGTCGGCTGCGTCCGAGGTGCCTCACGCGTTTCAGTCATGCGGACGCGACTCCCGCCCTGTGGACGTACTTTTATTACGCCCTTCTGCATCAGCTCCGACACCAGGATTTGACCTACATGAATGCTGTGGAGAGAACCATTTCCCATTTCCGGAGTGAAAGCCATGAGATCACTTGAGAGCGCGTTGAGAGGTTATTTGAAGCAAGCTGGCCGCCTTGAGGTGGTGCATCTGGGCCAGAAGGAGGACAGCGAGCCTGCAGCACCAGCGGCGGATCCGCAAAGCGAGGCACTTGCTGCCTATCTTGGCAAGCAAATGCAGTTTCAAAACTCGATTCTCGTGATGTTGATCGCCATGATTTGCATCATTTTTATCGGCGCATTGGGCGTGCTGCGAACGCTCAGTTCAGTGACGTCAATTGGAATGTCCGTGGCATTGCTCCTTGGAGTGGTAGCGGCCCTGCATAGGATTTGGTTTGAGAAGATTCTCACCGACCTGATACTGTACGCGCTGCATAATATGCCTTCAGGGGACGCCATTCGCGTCATCGAAGTCGTCTACTGGAATCTATCGCACCGGGCCGGTAAATAAAATGGAAAATCCACGGTCAGGCCTCGCAGCACGCCACCTCTTCGGACTTGCTCTCGTCGCTCTCCTCATCCTTGCGGAGGCTTGCGGTGTCAGCTCACCACTCATCGGCCGCTGGCAAACCGGCGATATGCCTGGAGCCCTGATCGTCTACGAAGACGCTACGGTCTCTGTATTCGGCATGCGCTGCCGTTGGGCAAAGGCTGATCAAAGAGCAATCCGCATCGAATCCTGTTTTTCGGACGCCGGGGCCAAGTCGATTCCACTGCTTTTCTCTATTCAACTGATTCAACTGGCAGCCGACTTCCGCCTGACATCGGATCACAATCACGCCACCCTGAGTGTCGGCTTCCTCGAGATCCCGTTTCAACGCGTTCCATAGATAGATAGGCAAGCCCGGGTCGGACGATCCCGGCGAGGGCTTGCCCGCGAAGCTCTGCCAGCATCTTTTATGAAAGGTCGTTGCTAACCGCAATTGGGATAGAAATAGACGCGGTCGATGCGGAATGCCGTCCAGAGTTCGTTGTTGAAAGTCCCTCTGAAATAGACTCTGATAAATTGGCCGGGCAAGTAGTTTCCGTTCAGCGGCAGGCGCACCTGGGCGCACTGGTAAGATGAGGCCGAACTGCTGGAAATGACCAACAGGGTCTGAATGATTTTATTGGACGTGTCACGGATCTGAATGAATAAGCGGTCCTTGTCGAATCCACCTGGGGCCTCTTCGGTTTCCACGTCCAGCGTGAAAATCAGCTCACCGGAACTCACTCCGGGGCCGTAAACCAGGCTGGTTGGTAGTTGAATGTCCTGGTAGATGTATTGGGACGTTACTCCGTTCTCTTCCAGGGTTCCATTGTAGTTGCTGTTGCCACAGTTACCTGGATTGAACTCCCGAAAAGCTGCCGATGAAAATTTCCAGTTGGCGCAGCCATTCTCAAAGCCAGTGTCAACGAGAAGATTCATTGATGAGCAGAAGCACGGGCCAATTTGACAGCCCGTCGGCCCACAGGACTGAGCCATCGCTGGCGAGGTTAAAGGAGTTAAGAATAACGCTACGAGAACGGTTAGTCGCAATGCCGGAAGCGTCGAGAACACTCTGTCTCGTGTGCTAAAAGCGTGATGCATGTTGGACTCCTTGCCCTAACTAAATAGAAATCAATAGATTTGAGAACGCTCAGTCTTCTGAGCGGACAACCCGATACATCTAATACTGGCGCCTGGTACGGCAAAAAGTTACACCGGTGGTCAAGGGTCACCCGATCTGGCATCAGACCACAGAGTCGCGGTTGCGCCCGGCGAAGGGTGTCCAACAAGTCTACGCGAGCGGGGGTGAGAGCGGTGAACAGGGAATCGCGCCGACTGCCCGCAATCCGGGGAGGCCACCCTGGGACCCGACGCGCTGGCGGTCCAACTTGATATTTCCCAGCCTGTTGGAGGGTTTCTACCAGCGGATCCGGAGCTGAGTTTCTCCCCTTTTCGCGCCTGGCTCCACGCCACGCCGCCAGCGCTCATCGAGCTCGCTGGCAGCGGAAAACGCACGCGCAGCGCCACAACGCCACAACACCACAGCACCAGGGTGGTGGCTCGCCGCGCAAGGTTGGTATCATGGAGCCATGTTGTCACAACCTGCGTCACGACCTGAGCCTTCCTTCGCCGATTTGCCCGGCGCCGACCTGCTCACCGCGGGACTGGAGGATCTGCGTTGCGGCGTCGAGTCGGTCCCGGCGCTCCTGGCACAAATCGGAGCTCCCCGACTTCGGCAGCTGGCGATCGACGTCCCCGCCCGTCACCCCAGCGGTCCGCTGCCGGAGCACCGGCTCTACGAGCTTCTCGCGCGTCGCTACGGCGACAACGCCCACGGCCGCTACAATGCCTTGATCCGCCAGCTGGTCAGTTTCACCCGGGCCCTCGCATGCGCCCGTTAGCCGACGCCCGCCGCGTCGAGCGGTTCATGGAAGCCCTGGGCCACGCTACCCGCTCTCCAGCTCGGGTTTATCTCACCGGCGGGGCGACAGCGGTGCTCGAAGGCTGGCGCGAGACGACCGTCGACGTCGACCTCAAGCTGGTTCCCGACGAGGACGAGATCTTGCGCGCGATCCCCCGCCTCAAGGAAAAGATCGGCATCAACGTCGAGCTCGCCGCCCCGGATCAGTTCATTCCCGAGCTGCCGGGTTGGCGTGAGCGCAGCCGGTTCATCCGACAGGTCGGGCCGGTGTCGTTCTTCCATTACGACTTGTACGCCCAGGCCTTGTCGAAGCTCGAACGCGGACATGACAAGGATCTGCTCGACGTCGGTCACATGGTGCGTACGGGTCGAGTCGAGCCACCCGAGCTGCTCCGCCTTTTTGCGGAGATCGAGCCCTGGCTCTATCGCTACCCGGCGATTGACCCGGCGACGTTTCGGCGCGCGGTCGAGGAATTCGTCGGTAACATTGGCCAATCATTTCTCAACATTGCCCACAATCAACGCTGACGGCGCAAGTTCCACACGGCCAGGGCTGAGTTTGTTGCTGGTGCGGGGGGTTCCATCAGGTGCCGCAGGCGAACGCGGCTGCCGGAATCGCGGCGCAGGCAGGCGGCGGCTACCGCACAGTCAGCGCAACGCTCTGGCTCGACGTCGTCTTGCGGGAGCACCAGGCGGGGAAAGAAGTTGCCGTCTTCCCACAGCTGCAATAGGGCGGTGGCTGTGGCGGTGAACCGGGCGCGCAGCTCGCGGTCGTGGTTGTCTGCGCTGAGGCTGCGCTCGCGGGTGGCGCCCGGCGCAAGGAAGAGGTAGCGACCACGCACGGCTGCGTCGTCGGATGGACCTGCCGCCGCAACATAGGCCGCGAGTTGCAGCCACTCGCCGGTCCGCACTTTTTCCTGCAAGGTGCCAGGAGTCAGCAGCTGCGGCGGCCAGCCGGTTTTGTAGTCGGTCCAGCGTTCCCCCTGGTCGTACCGATCGACGCGGTCCGCCCGAAAGTAGATCCGCCGCCCAACGCCCGCTCCTGCTGGGTCGAGGGTCAGGCTGTGGGTGGGTTCCACCGCGATC
>CAZCOV010000276.1:0-4458 GCA_964499975.1 uncultured Thermoanaerobaculia bacterium | reverse complement strand
ATTCCGGACTGACAGTCGGAGGCGTCGGGCGAGTTCGACCGCGGCTGAGATCAGTCCCGGCAGCTGGAATCCGCGCTCGTGGAGGAGGTTTGTGGCTTCTTCCCGCAAAACAAGTTCGAGTTGTGTTGGGGACGGCCAAGCCGCTACCCAAGGTGCTGGCGAGGGGGAGGCCGCCCCGGCCAAGCGGGCCAAGACCCGATGGACCAGTTCGCCGCGGAGCGCACCCCCCAGGCTGGGCAATGCGTCCGGGGAGGCAGATCCCGGCGCGAGCCGCAGGGCGCGGCGTAGGAAGGTCTGCCAGGGACAGGCCGCAAGATCTTGGAGCAAGGTGATGAAGAGGTCTTGCCGTCGGGGGTCCTGGGGATGCCGGATCGGGCCGACCTCACCGAAATAGGGACTGGGCTCGGGCGGTTCGGTTTCCGGGTCGAGCGCATCGAGGATCGCCCGCCGTACCCTTGCCAAGGCGGTGGGATCGCTGGGCAAGGCGGACAGCGCGGGGAGTTCGGCGCGGATTTCTTCGAGGGCGACCGGCAGGAGCTGCTGCCAAAGCTCGCGGCCCGCGAGCGCCCGCTGTTCGAGTTCTTCTTCGATCAGGGCGGCCGGAGGGCTCTTGGGCTGACTTTGAGGTTCGGCTGGCACCGCAGCCCGCGCGCCCCCGCCCCAGCGGGCGAGGAGCGGCGAGCGGCTGAGGGCACGGCCGCGCGCATCCTCGCTGGACCACGACCAGGTCACTTGCGGTGCGGCTGAGCTCAGCCGCGCCAGGAGGTATCGCGCTGCGGCGGGGCGGGCACCCCGGCCGGGGCGGTCCGGCCGCCGCAGGCCGAGGCCCCCGCGCAGTCGGGCCGGCAGCAATGGGTCCGGGGCGGTGGGTAGGGGGAAAAAGCCGCGATTTAAACCCAGGACGAAGGTGTGGTCGAAGGTGCGGCCCGCCGCTTCGTGCGCGCTCAGGACCTGGATCCCACCCCCGCAACCGCCTAACGGGGTGCCGCTCAACGGGGTGCCGCCCAACGGGGTGCCGCCCAACGGGGTGCCAGCCGTTTCCGCCAAGCACGGGGCGAGCAAATGGGCAAACTCGTCCGCCGTGAGGGCGAAGTCTTGCGGCAGGTGCTGGTCGAAGGCGTCGAGGTACGGGTTTAGGCCCTGGCGAATCTCGGCAGCTGCTGTGCGCAGGCAGTGCCTGAGGTGTGCGAGGTACTCGCGCATGGTCAACGGGACCGCATTGGCTGCGCGCGGCGTGGCCATTTGCTGGCGCAAGCGCGCTATCTCGCGCCCACGGGCTGGCCAGGCGGGACCCCGCGCGCGGTCGGCGGAGAACGGGATCCCCAGACGGCTGAACCAGCGGCGGATGGCGAGCGGGTAGTCCTGGCTCAGGCTGCCCTGGAGGCTTTCTTGCGGGTCAGCGTCGGTCAGAAACCCTCCGCCTTGGTCGATCGCAAGCTCGCGGACGACCACCGCGACTCGCTCGGGTACCGTGCCTGCTTGCAGCAGTGCGCGCACGCGGTCAGCGATGATGCGCACTTCGTGGTCGGGGTTGTGCGCCGCGATCAAGTCGCAGGAAGCGGCGGGTGCTTCCTGCGCTGTTTTGAGCTTTTGCGGTTGGGGTAAGCGGTGGAAAAAGCGCGGGGTCCAAGCGGACTCCACGCGGTCCGGCGCCCCGCGATCCGGCGCCCCGCGGTCCGACGTTCCGCGGTCCGGCGCTCCGCGGTCCGGCGCTCCGCGGTCCGGCGCCCCGGGATCAGGCGGCTGGTCGAGGTAGAAGGCGCCAGAAAACCCGCGCAGCAAGGTTTCGAGAAAGTCCATTTCCACGCCGGACAGCGCGGTCATGCCGTGGACCACCAGCGCGCGGGTGGGCAGCACGGCTTGCGGGTCGTCCGCCAGCACTTCTTGGGCGCGGCGCAGCGCGGCTGCGGGTGTGAGCCAGCCCGCGGTCGCCAGCGCGGCGGCAGCCCGGAGCGCCAGGCGCAAAGTCGCCTGCGCGCGTTCGCGCTCAGCCGCCGTGGCAGGGATCCCAGGATCCGCCAGGAGTTCGGCGCAGGCCGCTGCATGGGGCGGCTCGACCCCAGCGTTGAGCAAGTCGCTCACCGTCAGGGTGAGCCCGCGCAGACCTCGACCGAAGGTCTCGCGGTCGGCCAACACGGACGCCAGCGCGGGTTCGCTCGGGGCCAGCCGTCGCAGCACCAGCGCGAGTCCGCGGTCGGTAGGCGGCAAGGCGCGACCTACCCGCGCCAGGACTTGCTGCACGACCTGCCACAGGGTTAAAACGCACAGTCCCACGACCGGCCATCCGCAGTGGCGCACCACGGCTGCGGTGAGGTGGTCGCGCAAGCCGGGGGTGGGGACCACCACGCGAACGGGGCGAGCCAGTTCAGCCCAATTTGCACCCGCGGTGAGCGCGCTCTGCAAGTGGTCGAGGATTACGGACTCGGTCGCGCGGGCTCCCTGCAAGATGAAAGTGCGCGCTGCCATCACCAGCTCAGTTGAGGTGTCGGCGGACGAACAGCTGATGCCAGGAAGCGCCAGGTTCGAGGGTGAGCAGGGCTTTGAGGAAGTAGGCCGCGATCGCGATGTTGCCGAGGAGCAAGAACAGCACCAGCCACAGCCCGCGGACGAAGTTGTTGGGTTCGCGGTAAGCGATCCACAGGAAGATCGTGCAAAAAGCAAAGTAGGCGTCAAAGATCGTGGCCTTGCCCCAGGGGTCCTGCCATAGATCGCGCCCGGCATCGAGGAGGTTGCGCTCCAGACTGGCGGCGATCGTCACCCACAGCATGGCGAGCAAGACCGCGGAAAAAAAGCAGATCAGCACGGTTTTCATGATGCCTCCTGAGGCAGGCCGGGGGGCTCAGCGGGGTGACCCACGGCGCGCCGGGTACCCGGGTTTTTCGAGCAAAATCTGGACGTCACTGATCGACCGCTCACTAAAGCCGGCCTCGCAATAAGCGAAATAGAACTCAAAGAGTCGCAGAAACGCTTCGGTGTATCCCTGCTGGCGCAGCAGGTCGCGCCGAGCGGTCAAGCGTTCCCGCCAGGCGCGCAAGGTGCGGGCGTAGTGGAGCCCGATATCTTCGAGCCGGACGATGGTCAAATCGCTGGCGGCAGCAATGGCGGTGGCAAGCGAGCTGATCGAGGGCAAGGCGCTGCCCGGGAAAATGTAACGCTGGATGAAGTCGACCGAGTGCTTGGCCTGCTCATAGTAGCGATCTGCGATGGTGATCGCTTGGAGCAGCATGCGACCGCTCGGTTTCAGCCGTTCGCTCGCGCAACGAACATAGGTGGGCAGGAACTGGTGACCCACGGCTTCGATCATTTCGATCGAGACCAGTTTGTCAAACTCGCCGGTCAAGTCGCGGTAGTCGTGGGGCAAGACGGTGATGCGTTCGTCCAGGCCGGCGTCCGCGACTTTTTGCCGGACAAAGCGCAGTTGCGCGGGTGAGATGGTGGTGGTGGTTACCTGACAGCCGTAGTGGGTGGCGGCATAGAGCGCGAATCCGCCCCAGCCGGTCCCGATTTCGAGCAAGTGGTCGTCGGGCTGCAAGTCCAGCAGGCGGCAAATCCGCTCCAGCTTGACTTCGGACGCGCGCTCGAGGTCGATTTCAGGGGGATCGAAGATGGCGCTCGAATACATCATCCGGGGATCGAGGAAATGCGCAAAGAAATCGCTGCTCAAGTCGTAATGGGCGATGATATTGCGCTGGCTGCCCAGCCGGGTGTTGGCACGGCTTAAGTGGCGCAACCAGTTCCATAGCTGAGCCAGGAGCGCCCACCGTTTTTCGAGGTGGTTGAGCACATCACGATTGCGCACCAGGAGGCGCAACACCTGGGTTAAATCGTCGCTGTGCCAGGTGCCATCCAGGTAGGCTTCCGCTGCGCCAATCGAACCCCCGAACGCGACTTGCGGGAAAAAGTTCGGATCTTGCACCCGCACCACGGCCTGGAGCTCGGGGTCGTCGTCCGGACCGAAGATTTGTTCGCCGTCCGCGTCGAGCCAGCGCAGCCGTCCGGAGTGCAGCTGCGCGAGTTTGGCGAGAACTTCTCGGCGGGCCCAGCGGGTGAGGAAACGCGCTCGCTGTGACCGGGGACGCGGGCGCACCCACTCGAGGAGGGTGCTCATCGGGATTCCTCCTGAGGCAACGGCGAACTTTGGCTTGGTTGGGGTAAGGAGGCTGGGTGGGGATGGAAAGTCGCGCGTTTGAGCCACAGTTTTCCCGCTTGGAAATAGATCCAAAACAGCACTTTGAGGGTCAAGAACGGATAAAGCCAGAGCACGCGCGCGAGGTTGCGGGGAGTGATCTCGCGGCGGTCGAGTTCGAGGGTCGCCGCGAATACATGGGTTTGCTGCGGGGTTTGCTGCGGGGTTTGTTGCTCGTAGTTCTCCATATGGACGGTGAGGCGGTCGGCTGGGGGGGAAAACTCCCACACGTAGTCGTGGTCCATGCTCATGAAAGGTGAAACGTGAAAAAC
>CAZCOV010000275.1:0-8753 GCA_964499975.1 uncultured Thermoanaerobaculia bacterium | reverse complement strand
AAATCCTCCCAGAACCGCAGCAGATCTACCTGGAAAAAGAGGACGCAACGCCGCTCACCGGTTTCCCCATCCTGATGTCACGACAGCTGACCCAGCTGGAAGGTGCTCTCGAAGACTACCTGCGCGGCGAAGAAGAAGTTCAGGTCGCGTACCAGAACCGGGCAACTTTCGACAGCCGCAGCTACGCTGACCGTTGGGAGCGCTACCGCAAACTCCTGGTCCATGTCAGTGTCAACACCACGGCTTCTGACCACGGCCGGCGTTTTCCCGCCACCTTCTGGCTCCACCACTCGCTGCAGGTCGCGCGCCTGATCAAAGAGATCCCCAAACGGCTCTTGCGCGCCAACCTGCAGACCGGCCGGGAACATGGGGACGCGATCAAGTACCGTGTCTTTTTCAAGTTCATCGACCGCGTGGTCAGCACCAGCAGCGACGTAGCCCACCGGCTGGCAGCGGATCTCGACGAAAGCGAGGAGTCCCTCTTTCCCAGCGTGCTCGCACTGATGCGCGACAACGTGCTGATCTTGACCGAAGACCACATCGGTCCGGACTTGAGTGAACTGGCCAGCTATTTTCAGGGTTGTCTCAAAATCGATGGACGGCGGCTGCGCCAAGGATTGACCGCGCTCGAGACCTGGCTGCCGCAGGTTTTGGGCCGCGACGCGGCATTGCGCAGCGCGGTGACCCATCTCCTGGGCGAAGATCCGCAAGGCATCCGCCATTTACTCACCCGCCCCGGGGTCGCTCGCTACTTGACCCATCACCCGGATTATCGTCCAGACCAGCTGCTTTCAGCTGAACATGTGCAGGTCTGGGAAAGCCTGCTGGTCAAACTCAAAGAATTCGAGATCTTGCACGCTTTGCGCAAGATGATGGTGTTCTTGGAAACCGAGGACGGGCAACTGGTCTCGCGCGATCGCAGCATCAACACCACCTGGGTCGGGGGTCCACCGGTCCTCCGCCTGTCGCCGGCCACGCGACCGATTCAATTCATGGCCCCTGGGGTCGTGGATCCGGTGGTCCACCGCTATGGGCTGGTCTATGACATCACCGATTTCTCCGCCATCCTCTCGCTGCTCAACCGGGCAGAGAAGTCAGAGCTCGAGCGGGCTTTCCGCACGACTTTCAACTTCCAGCGCAAAATCAATCGGCTGGCCTCGGCGCTGCGGTTACGCCTGGAAAAGTACATGGGGGACGGCGCGTTTTACTCCGGCCGGCAGGCTCGTCAGACCCTGATCGTGGCAGTCCACGTCCAGCGTTACTACCGGCAGATGCTCAAAGATGGCTTTCCCTTTGACCGCGGCCTGCGCATCGCGGTCAACTATGGCGAATACCGACTGCTGCCGCTCGACGACGGCACAGACAGCAAAGAAGCGCGGTACGAGTTTTTTGGTCAGGGCCTGGTCGAGCTCTCGCGCCTCTCCACCGGCAAAGGCACGCAAGAGATCGATGAATTCAAGACCTACCTCATCACCCAGGGCTACCCGGAGGCGGCGGTCAACAAGTTTTTTGCCCCGATGCTGCGCCGGAACGAGGAACTGGTCAGCAAACCCGACCAGGACCGGCAGTTTTACGCCTACATCAATCAAAACAGCACGCTGATCAACGAGGGCATCGTCTCCTCTGAGCCCTTTGTCCTGCGGCTCGGCCAGTTCCCTGCCCTGCACTATGCGCGCGAGCAGGGACGCGGCTATATCGTCATTCACTTGGACGAGGTGCAAGGCGGACTGCTGGCCGGGATCCGCAAGTTGGGGGTTGCCAAATTCAAGGGGCTCGACCCCATGCCGGTTTACGAAATCGTCGACGGCGAACCTTGGCGCGGTCAAGAGCTCCAGCCGATCCCGCACCAAAACTTGAACGCTGCGCTCGAACGCCTATTTGCTTCGGGAGTTACCCAAAAACATCGTCAAGACAAAAAAACCGTGGCGCCCCGTGGAGAAGCAGGTAATCAGGCATGAGCGAAATCCATATGACCCACCGGGATGCGGTGTGGCAGACTGCACTGGACGGCTTACCCGCGCCGCGCCGCGGTAAAGTCCGCGATCTTTATGACTTGGGAGAGACCTTGTTGCTGGTCGCCTGCGACCGCATCTCGGCTTACGATCACGTGCTCACCCCTGCGATTGCGGGCAAAGGGAAAATCCTCAATCAGCTGAGCAACTACTGGTTTGAACAGCTGGCGGACCTCTGCCCTGGCCATTTGCTCGCCACCGATGTGCGCGACTTCCCCGCAGGGCTCAAACGCCATGCGGACGTGCTGGCCGGACGTTCCGTTCTGGTCCGGAAAACCGCGGTGGTGCCCTTCGAGTGCGTGGCTCGGGGTTTCCTCGCGGGGAGCGGTTTTCGCGAATACACCCAGCAAGGTCAAGTGTGTGGCCTGCCCCTGCCCGCGGGGCTCGAACGCGCCAGCCGTCTCCCCACCCCGATCTTCACTCCAGCGACCAAAGCGACGACCGGCCACGACGAAAACATCGACTTTCAAGCCCTGAAACGCGGGGTCGGGGACGATCTCGCAGCTCGCTTGCGCGCGCTGACCCTCGCGCTCTATTGCCGCGGTGCCGAGCATGCAGCCCAGCAAGGGCTGATCCTCGCCGACACCAAATTCGAGTTCGGCCAGATCCAGGGCCAGCTCCTGCTGATCGACGAAGTTTTGACCCCGGACTCCTCCCGCTACTGGGACCAGGCGACCTGGAAGCCCGGGGTTGAACCGCCGTCCTTCGACAAGCAGTTCGTGCGCAACTGGCTCGACGCGAGCGGCTGGGATCACGAAACCCCACCCCCCGAATTACCGCCCGACGTCATCACCGGCACACAGGAGCGCTACCTCACCGCGTTTCGCCGACTGACCGGCCGCGATCCTGAGCTGTGACCGTGACCACCGTCCATGCGGGTCAACGCGAGTTGCACGCGGTCCAAAGGGACGTTCGCGGAGGGGACAAGGAGGTTCAGAATGATTTCTGGGATTTGACCAGAAACTGGACTTTCTGCGTGTCTCCGTCGAGCGGGTAGGCTAAGTCGAGGTGGATCATCTGCCCCCGGGCCGACCGGCTCGAAGAAAGCCGCAGGCCCAAGCCGATATCTTTGAGCCATCCCTGGTCGCGCAACGTTCCGCCGGGAGAAGCTGCTGCGTTGGGGTCGCTGTACCAGGCTCGCCCGATATCGACGAAGGCCGCTGCCCCTACCCGCACGATCTTGAAAAACTCCCAGTCGGTGTAAAAACGCTGCTCAACGCTGAGCAAGACGCGTCGGTCCCCATCCTGGAAACGGTTGGCGTAACCGCGCAGACCGCTATCCCCTCCCAAAAGGAGCTGGGCTTCGCGGTCCGGATATCGAGTGCCGCTCAGCTCAAGGTCGATCAACAGGCGGTGCTGACCCAAAGTCGGACGGTAGTAGCGCAACTCGTTCTCCCACCGCAAATTCTCCGCGCCATCGCGTCCCCAACGCCCACTGCCCGCGGTCCGCGC
This sequence comes from uncultured Thermoanaerobaculia bacterium, assembly GCA_964499975.1. Classification (GTDB taxonomy): domain Bacteria; phylum Acidobacteriota; class Thermoanaerobaculia; order Multivoradales; family J023; genus CAZCOV01. Next base: position 5,289 of record CAZCOV010000275.1, on the reverse strand, counting down.
CAACAACAGTTGCCCACCGCTCAGAGCAAAACCCCACTGGCTCGCCAGCGAAAAAATCGCGCGGTCCTGGTCACCCCCCCAAGCGGTCGCTGACCAACCCAGGCGAGCCCGCAACTCGTGCCCGAGGTTGAAGTCCTCGGTGCGGCCGAGCTGATTGATGTGCCGGGTCTCGATGAACTGGTCCTCGATCTTCTCCCACCCCAGCCAGAGGTAGGACAAGCGGCGATCCACCGGGCTTGGGTTCAAGGCACCGAGGCTCAGTTTGGGGGTGAAACGATCGTGCTCATAGGTATAGCCCACGAAAAAACGATGCGTGCGCCCCTCGCGCCACCCGCGGGAGAGGCCACCCGAAATCTCGACCAAGCTCTTGTCGTGCTGATGATGCACGGCAATATGGCCCTGGTCATAGAGTTTTTCCGTGCGCTGATCCGAGAGGACTTTGACCGCGGTCGACCAGCGGGTGTCGAGCCCGATGAACGGCTTGGCCAAATCAAAAATGCGGCGATGACCGTCGCTGTTGTCGGCGTACCACAGGCGCAGCTCCGCGCGAGTGCCAAACAGCGCCGGATCGACGAAACGCAAACGCAAAGAGCTGCGATCGAGGTCGTTGCCATACTTGAGATCGAGCAGACGACCCGTTCCCAACAGGTTGGCGTCCTCGATCTGGGCCTGGAAGGCGTTGTCACCACCGCTGCGCTCAAACCCTGCTGCCAACCCCAACGTCCAGACGTCGCGGGTGGTGACCCGGATGTCGACCCGGTTGTCGTAATAGGCGATTTTTTCAACCTTGGCGTCGCGCAGGAAGTCGAGCCGCCGCAAAAGCCGCGCAGTCTCCTGCAAGATCCGCGGGTCGTAAAGGTCGCCGGTCTCAAACAGGAGTTGCTGTTCGATCACGGACGGCCGGGTGGTGGTGTGGAGGCGGTTGGCAAGGTGATAGAAGCCACGGTCTTCGGGGTCGAAAACCCCCTGGTTGACGATCAAAATCCTGCCGATCGTCGCCCCTTTCTCCACCAACTCGGCATCGTCGGGCAACGGCCTGGGTTCACCTTCGCGGGATCCAAGCCCCGACTCGGCAGGGTCAAAGTAGGCAACGTCCTCAGCAACGTCCTCTGGATGTCCGCTGGCGGGTCCTGCGGTCAGAGCTCCGGCCAACCAGAAACCGACCAGGAGCAAAAGACTCCGGCCCAGAAACCAGCCCGCCACAAAGCTCCATGGTGGTCGGCGATGGTCGGGTGGCCCGAACTCAGCGGAAAGCTTCTCGGGCTGCGAGTCAGCGTGGCTCCTCACCTTCGCCCTCTCAATTCTTCCGGTCAAGCCTGCACTTCCGATCGAACCTGCACTTCCGGTCCATCGGCATTCGACATCTCGGCCAATCCTGGCACCTGCACATGCCGCGCATGCGGCTGAAACGATGGCATTTGTTATGCTACCACAGCGTATGTCGTCCGAGACGGATCTTTTCCGCTAGTTCGGATAGCTGCGCATCCCTCCGCCTCTGCAGCGCTAGCGCGCGATGGATTCGAAAGTTCCGCCGGCCAGCTGTTGGCGCAACAGCTCGTTCTCAAACGCCACACCGACTTGTGAAGTCGCGAGTTCGAGGATTTTGATGTCTTGGATTTCTTCGTCGAGGGCGCCGTTGTCGGTGTAAATCACCGAAATCGGACGCTCTGCCCCGAGCACCGGGAAGATCACCACCTGGCCGCTTTGCGGACGCCCCAACATTTGGGCGAGGCGGGGTTCGAAGTGGGCTTGATCGAAGTCGAGGGACAGCGGTTTGGCGGCCTGGACTGCCTGGTACAGCGCGCTATCCGCGGTCATCTCGAACTTGAGCCCGCGCGTGACCTCGGCCAGGGGACGTCCGTTGGGCGAGAACCCAAACGCACCCACGGCCGCCAAATTGTCTTGCTGGACGAGAAAGAGCACGGCCCGCTCGACCGATTCTGAAATCACGTGCATCAAGTTGAGCGCCATGGTGGCTGACAACAGGCCGGTCTGGACGTCGAAAACCACGCGGCGGAAGCCGGCCAAACCACCGCGTCGGGGGTAGCCAAACGTGCCCTGCGGTTGCGGATGGCTGAGCAGGCGGATCAGATTGCGACAGCAGGCCGCCACCACATCCAAGGCCAACCCATCGACGCCCGTCGCAATCGCCGCCACCGCGCCAGCTTCTAACGCCGCGTCCGCGTCCGCACTTTCGACGATGGCCAGCACCGGAGTGTTGGGGCGAGTGCGGGCGAGCGTTGCGATGTCGTCGCAGCTGGTGAAGCCCGCCCGCAAGTCGAGGATCACGATCGGCGAAATGGCCTCACCCGGAAAACGGTTCCCCGCCTCGCGCAAGGGCACGACGGCCATCCGCAGCAGCTCAGCAGGCAGTTCGCGGAGTAAAAAGTCGCGCAGCTCAGCGTCGGGCGAAACCAGCTGGCAGCGGATCGCTTCGAGGGGCGCGCTGGCCGCCTCGGCCGAGCGCCCTCCCTCGGGGCCTGAAAAATCTGCTGGGTGGCGGGTCCTGCGAAAACCTGCGCGGCGCAAATGGCGGTCCAGGCTCGATTCGGCGACCCGCGCTGCGCGCGCCGGTCGCCCATGCTCGCCGAGATGCCGTTCGTCAAAAATCCGCGTGGCTTCGAGCAGCAGCATCTGGGTATTCAAATCGAGATCGTCGAACAGCTCGCCAGGGGCCAACGCGAAATCGTCGATCGGATTGAGCTCGTCGACCTCGAAATGAAAGTGACCGTGCTGCCAAGTGACCAGCTCGAAAATAGTCTTTTGGATTTGATCGCCGATCACCCGATGCACTTGATCGCGGGTGACCGCGCCTTGTTCGAGCAGGATTTGCCCGATGGTTTGCCCATTTTTGGTCGCGCGTTGCGCGTGCAGCGCTGCCGCGAGGACTTCGGAGGTGATGAACTGCTGCTGGACCAGCAAGTCGCCCAGTTTTTTCTGCTGCGGCGCCCACGCACTGACGATCCGACCTTCATAAAAGCCGATCTCAGCCCGTTGCGTTTCGTCCTGCCACATGTAGAGCGTCCCGGTCCGTCGTCCCAAGTGGATGAATTGCAGGACGTCACCCAGCGGCAGGTCTTCAAGAACCCCGTTAATACTCATCGCAGTAGATCGCGCGCAAAACCGCCTGGTTCACCAGACGAAACCCCACCATCGTAACTCAGTCAGCGAGTCAACGCTAGCTTTGATCCGCGCGCGCCGCGCACGCAAGGTGGTCACCCGCGCGGGTGCAGTCCGCGGCCGCGGCGGATCCTTCCAGGCGGTGGAGGATCGCGGCGACGTGCTCTGGGATGCGGTCAGGCAGGGGGACGGCGGGATCGCGGAGGAACACACCGTGGGAGTAAAACGGTTCGTCGAGCGGGTTGCTCGCCTGGGCTTGCAGCAGCCAGAGGTTCCAGGCAGCCACCACCTCGTCCCAGGGCAAGTTGCGGAGGTCGAGATCTTCCTCGCTCAGAAACTCATCTTTCATTTCCATCATGAGTCGGCTCCAACCGGACGCCAAGAACCAGCGAAGGGTAGCACCCCTTCCGCGCGGGTCACCATCACGCGGTGAGCCGCGGCGAGCGGTAGCCCAGCCATCTCCGCTGCTACATCCTGCCACACTGCGGACCAGGGTTGGGCCGCAGCAGCATAAGCCGCCAGGCGCTCCTCGTTCGCGCGCATCAGGGCGCGGCGCTCTGCATCGAGTGCCTGCTCGAGCTGGTCCCGGCCTGCTTCGACCTGGGCCAAGAGCGGACGCTCCTGCTGCAGTTCTTGCCACCAAGCCGGGTACGCTGCGGCCAAATGGATCAGATCGCGAGCGCTGCGCGAATACAAAAGTTGCCCGGATCTTCGGCGACACCGATCGGGTCGTGTTGGCGTTTTGAGTGTCGCACAGGGTTACCCACCGAACCCCCTGCTGGCGAGCACTGGTGGTAACAATTTGCCGCCGCTCGGCAAGCACGCGGAACCAGGATCGCGAGGGTCAGCCGAGCCCGAGGTCCTGGCGAGTGGTGGCGGTCAAAATGCGGTCGAGCAGGTGGTAGAGCTGCTCTTCCGAGTCGATCTGCTCAATCTGCTGGCGAAAAGCCGTGGGCAGCGTACCGAAACGGCGCTCGCTCTGGCGCAACAGCGCCTCCTGCAACCCGCGATGCCGTCCTTCTCGACGCCCTTCCTGACGTCCTTCCTGACGTCCCTTCTGGATTCCTTCCAGGAGCCCTTTTTGGATTCCTTCCAGGAGCCCTTCTTCGCGGCCCATCCGCTCGATGCTGGTGACGTATGGCATGCGGTATTCCTCCTCGATCTTCGAGATCTCACGGCGAAACTGCTGCTCCAACTCCTGGGGTAGCGCCAGCACCCAGTCGATGAAGCGGAACAGCTCCAAGACGTCTTGACGCTCGTAGCCCCGTTCGTAGAGCCGACGGACCAGCCGCAGCTTCCAGCTCAGGCGGCTGGACACCTGGCCCCGCGTGCCCTTGGCCTGCAGGTGGGCCATCACCACGGTGGCAAACGGGTTGGGATCCGCTTCCAGCTCCGCCCAACGGCTATTGTAATCCCACAGTTTGACCGCCCGGAACTTGAACGACACGCTATTGCCCCACAGGTCGTGCTCGTAGCGTTCGGGACGCCAACCGGAGTGGTCATCGCCCAGGACCGCCAGGCTCACCACCTGTTCGGGGTAGCAGTCGAAGAGGCGGTAGTGGTAGACGAACATGCGCCGTGGAAACTCGACGTCGCGGTCGGCTTGAATTTCGAGGTGGACGAAGACGTGGAGGGGCTGTCCGCTCAGGGTGCGGACCTTGACCAGTTTGTCGATCACGCGTTTGCCCGTCGCCGCGTCGCGGACGACCTCGCGCAGCTCGGTTTCGAGACTTTCGTAACCCGCGGTCCAGTCGATCAGGGCGTAGAGGTCCGGGAAGAAGAAGGCCATGAACTGAGGGAAGTAGCGGTCGAGGATCTCTTTCCAGGGGCTGTCGAACTCGTCGGAGGGGGTGTTGTTGGCGGTACCCATCAGGATTATTATTTTTTGATCAAGCGTTTCTATTTACCGCAAATGATTGGGGTCTCTGTCCTATACAGTAGCACGAATTGCGATTTCCATGTTGAATGCGGAGCATGTTTTTGCTAAACACTACTTCTGGTGTAGAGGTGTGTGAGGCGACTTTACCGAGGCTGCTGGGATTCACATGTGTTCGCCATAGTCTGCCATAACCCGGCCGTGGTTACCAGGAGGGTCAGCCTCTCACGATTTTGACCCCGCATTCGCCATGCTTTGGGCATTTTGATGCTGCAGGACCTGACCCCTATCCA
>CAZCOV010000274.1:5219-8754 GCA_964499975.1 uncultured Thermoanaerobaculia bacterium | reverse complement strand
TTCGTCCCGGGACAAGTGCCGCACACCACCGCCATGCATTATCGCGCTGGCCGGCCGCCGCGCGGACTGCTGGTGTGGGGCGCGCCGAGCCGGAGCGCTCGGCTGTTTCGCGTCTTGATCCGGCTCTGCGATCGCCTGTGGGCTGAGCCAGCGCGCCTGCCAGCGGAAGGTGCGGGGACGGGCGCGCAACCCGCCTCCCGGGAGCTGGTGTTTCCCCCCGAATACCTGCCCGGCAGGGCCCCCGCCATGCTGCGGCTTTATGAAGAAATCCGTCCGCTGCTGCGCTCTGATTTGCCGGTCTTGATCGAAGGCGAGACCGGCGTGGGCAAAGAGCACGTTGCGCGCATCCTGCACCGTTCGTCCGAACGCGGCCACGGCCCTTTTGTCGCGATCAACTGTGCAGCGATCCCGGCGGACCTGCTTGAAGCCGAGATGTTCGGGATCGGCGAAGGGGTTGCCACCGGCGTGCGTGGACGGCAAGGGAAATTTCAGCTGGCCCAGGGCGGCACCCTGTTCTTGGACGAGATCGGCGAGATGTCGCGCGAGCTGCAGGCCAAACTGCTGCGCGTCTTGCAAGAGAAAGAGGTTCATCCGGTCGGCGGGATGCCGCGGCCGATCGACGTGCGGATCCTCTCCGCGACCAACCTCGACTTGCTCCAGTGTGTGGAAGAGCAGCGCTTCCGCCGTGACCTCTATTACCGCATCGCGGGTTTCGTGCTGCGCGTTCCCGCGCTTTGCGAGCGGGCCGAGGACTTGCCCGGCTTGGTTGAGCACTTCATGAAACTCGCGGCCCGAGCTACCGGCAAGACCATCCGCGGCATGACCGTCAAGGCCCTGAGTTTGCTGCGCCGTTATCCCTGGCCGGGCAACATCCGCGAACTCGAAAACGAGATCCAGCGCTTGGTCCACTCCTGCCCAGACGGACACTTCCTCGATTCCTCCTTGCTTTCCGAAAGGATCCGCGGGGTCCACCGGCAACTGGGCGAAACCCTGGACGGCGACAGCCTGGAACTCTTGCCCCATCTCGAAGCCACCGAGCGTCGGGTGATCCAGCTCGCGCTCGAGCGCACTGGCGGCAGCCAGCGCAAAACCGCCGACCTGCTCGGCATTTCCCGCAACGGCCTGCTGCAAAAAATGAAGCGGCTGGGCCTCGGCGATTGACCAATTTTTGGAGGCCATGATGCAGGTTTCAAGGTCGGTTCTTCCGGACAGCAGTTGGCGGTCCCGCAGGGTTCTCTGGGGACTGAGTGCGGCTTTGGCGTTCGCCCTGCCTTTGCCGAGCCGCGCGGGCGAGGCAGCGGCCACCGCGATGGCGGCCACCGCGATGACGGCCACCGCGATCTTGCCGCCAGCGCCGCCGTGGGAAGGCAAGAGTCGGATTTTGCTCGCGCCCCCGGACGACCCATGGATCACACCCGCCGAGCGCAGCGGTTTTGCGCGGACGCCCAGCTATGCTGAAACCATCGCTTGGCTCGAGCGTCTGGTCCAAGCCGCGCCAGAACAGCTGCACATGGTCTCGCTGGGCCAGAGCGAAGAAGGTCGCGACTTGTGGCTGGTCGTGGCGACCGCGGGTCAAGGCAAGACTCCCGCAGAGCTGCAACAGAGCGGCAAGCCGACCCTCTTGGCCCAAGCGGGAATTCATTCCGGCGAGATCGACGGCAAGGACGCGGGCTTGATGCTCCTCCGCGACCTCACTGTGCGCGGCAAAAAGCGCGACCTGCTCGAACGCGCCAATTTCCTCTTCGTCCCGATCTTCAACGTCGACGGGCACGAACGCTCCTCACCGTTTGGTCGCATCAACCAGCGCGGACCGCAAGAGGTCGGGTGGCGGACGACCGCGCGCAACCTCAATTTGAACCGCGACTACATGAAGCTCGACACCCCGCTGATGCAAGCCATGGTGCGCGCGCTCAACCGCTACCAACCCGACCTCTACCTCGATCTCCACGTCACCGACGGGATGGACTACCAGTACGACATCACTTGGGGCTGGAACGGTCCGCAGAGCCACTCGCCCGCAATCGCGCATTGGCTGGGGACGGTTTTGACCCCCAAAGTCAGCCATGCGCTGTCCGTCGCGGGTCACATCCCTGGAGAGGTGATCTTCCCCTTCAACAACCTCGACTTGCGCGAGGGTTTGCTGCTGTGGAACGCAGCCGATCCCCGCTATTCGGACGCTTACGGCGGGTTGCGCCACCAGCCCACGGTTTTGGTCGAGAATCATTCGCTCAAGCCCTACGAGCAGCGCGTCTTGGGCACCTACGTTTTTCTTGCCAGCGTGCTGCAAACCCTCGGCGAAGAAGGCAGCAGCCTGCGGCAAGCGATCGCCCAGGACCGCGCGCGCCGTCCCCCCCTGGTGCCGCTCAGCTGGCGGGTACCAGACCAGCAGGAACCGGAAAAGGTGCGTTTTCTCGCGATCGAATCGCGGCTCGAGCCGTCGGCGATTTCTGGAAAGCAGAAAGTCGTGTGGACCGGCAAACCGGTGACCGTCGAGACCCAACGCTCCACCCCGACCGAAGTGGCAGTGTCGGTGAAGCGACCCGTGGCCTACTGGATTCCGCCCGCTTGGCCCGAAGTGATCGCTCGCCTGGAGATCCACGGCGTCCAGTTCGAGCGCATCCCTACGCCGCGCGAGCTTGAGGTCGAGATGTATCGGATCACCAACGCCCAGCTCGCGACCCAGCCTTTCGAAGGGCATGTGGGGATCACGGCCACGCCGGTTCTCGAACGCCGGCGAGAACGTTTCCCTGCCGGATCGGTGCGCGTGCCCACCGACCAGCCGCTCGGAGATCTGGCGATCGCGTTGCTCGAGCCAACGGCGCCGGACTCCTTTTTCAGCTGGGGTTTTTTCCCGGAGATCCTTCAACGTACCGAATATTTCGAGGCTTACGCGATCGAACCCCTGGCCGAGCGCATGCTCGCCGAAGATCCGGCCCTGGCTGCGGCTTTCGCCAAGAAACTGGCCGACGACCCCCAATTCGCGCAAGATCCCAGCGCGCGCCTGGACTGGTTCTACCGCCAGACCCCGTTTTATGACCAGCGTTATTTGCTCTACCCCATCGCCCGTGAGTAGCTGCTCTATAATGCCCGCGCTTTTGCCCGACCGGGCCTGGCGAAGGAGAGGGATCTGATGCAAAGAATGCTTGTCACCGGCGGCGCCGGCTTCATCGGCTGCAATTTCGTGCGCCAGGCCCTGGCGCATCCGCAAGTCCGGCAAGTGCTGGTGTTCGATAAACTGACCTACGCGGGCCACCGCGAAAGCCTGGCCGACGTGGCAGGCGATCCGCGCTTTTCCCTGGTGGTTGGCGATCTCTGCGAGCGCCCGCTTTTAGCCCGCCTCTTTGCCGAGTTTGAACCCACTGCAGTCGTCAACTTTGCGGCCGAAAGCCACGTCGATCGCTCGATCGATGGACCCTCCGCCTTCATCCAGACCAACATCGTCGGCACCTTCGAGTTGCTGGAAGCCGCCCGCGCTTTTGTGGCGCAGCTCCCTCCCGCGGCAGTCCAGGGCTTTCGCTTGCTCCACGTCTCGACC
>CAZCOV010000274.1:0-5209 GCA_964499975.1 uncultured Thermoanaerobaculia bacterium | reverse complement strand
GAAGTTTACGGTTCGCTGGGGTCGCGCGGGCTTTTTACCGAGACCACGCCCTATGCCCCCAACTCGCCCTATGCTGCGTCCAAAGCCGCGGCCGATCATCTGGTGCGGGCCTATTTCAAGACCTATGGGCTGCCCCTGCTGCTCACCAACTGCTCGAACAATTACGGCCCATTCCAGTTTCCCGAGAAGCTGATCCCGTTGATGATCCTCCATGCCGCACAAGGCAAGCCCTTGCCGATTTACGGCGACGGACAGCAGATCCGCGACTGGTTGCACGTGGAAGACCACTGCGCCGGCATCCTCCAGGTCCTCGCCCAAGCGCCACCGGGCGAGAAGTTCAACCTCGGGGGAAACAGCGAACGCAGCAACCTCGAAGTGGTCGAGCAGATTTGCCAGGTGCTCGAAGAACAGCTTCCCGCTGCCCAAAACCCGGCGCTCACCGCCCAGGGTCTGACCCGCTACGAACAGCTCAAGACCTTCGTCGCAGATCGCCCGGGCCACGATCGACGCTATGCGATCGACAGCGCCACGATCCGCCGCGAGCTGGGTTGGCGTCCACGGCACGACTTCACTTCGGGGTTGCGCGCGACCGTGCGCTGGTACCTCGACCACAGCGCGTGGTGTCAAGCAGTGCTCACCCACAATTACGGGCTCGAACGTTTGGGGCTGACCGCGCCAGCAGCCCCTATTTGAGGATGCGCGAAGATGAAGTTCTTACCCACCGCACTCTCCGGCGTGATCCTGGTCGAACCCAACGTTTTTGCTGACGAGCGGGGCTTTTTCCTCGAAACCTATCACGCTCAACGTTATGCCGAAGGCGGCATTGCCGCGCGTTTCGTCCAGGACAACCACTCAAAATCCAAGCGCGGGATTTTGCGCGGTCTTCATGCGCAGCGTCATCGTCCGCAGGGTAAGCTGGTCCGCGCGGTTGAAGGGGTCATCTTCGATGTGGCGGCAGATATCCGGCGCGGATCGCCGACCTTTGGCCGCTGGGTAGGTGAGATTTTGTCCGCTGAAAATTTTCGGCAGCTCTATGTGCCGCCGGGTTTTGTCCATGGATTCTGCGTGCTCAGCGAAACCGCACAAGTTGTGTACAAGTGTACCGAGCTTTACGACCGTGACGATGAGCTGGCGGTGATCTGGAACGATCCTGACCTCGCCATCACCTGGCCCCTCGCTGACCCGATCTTGTCGGCTAAGGATCAGGCGGCGCCGCGGCTGCGCGAGGTCTTGCACCTGCTGCCCGAATTTGTCAGCGCAGCACCTGACCTTGCGGAGCCACCGGACCGCTCGTGACCATGACCAACGTCCCAAAAGAGCTCACCGCAACCGATCGGCAAGAGCTGGCCCGGCTGGGCATTGCGGAAGCAGAAGTTGCGCGACAGCTCGAACTCTTTCGCCATCCCCCGCCCAAAGCGCAGCTCGACCGGGTCGCGCGGGTCGGCGACGGCATCGTCCAAATTCCGCTCGCCCAGCAGCCTGCCCTGATCGCTTTGGCGGAACAAGCCGCACTCGCTGGCCGCTGCACCAAGTTTGTGCCGGCCTCAGGCGCCGCGAGCCGGATGTTCCAGCAACTCGCAGCCCTAGCTCTGGGGCAGGCCGGCCCAGAAGAAGAAGCTGCCGGCCAGACCTTGTGCGCCAACCTCGAACGCTTTGCTTTCTGGGAAGAGCTCGTCGCGGTCTGGGCTGGTCGCAACGCGGACCTGGCCGGCGCGTCCATGGAGGAGTGGTTGGCGCACGCCCAGAGCGACAGCCAGCGCCTCGCTGCCTGCCTGCTGCAAGCGGACGGATTGGGCTACGGCCTCGTCTCCAAGGGATTGATTCCCTTCCACCGCCATCCCGAAGGCTCCCGCACCGCGCTGGAAGAGCAGCTGCGCGAAGCCGGACAGCACATCCGCGATCGCCACGGCGAGTGCCGCGTCCATTTGACCGTAACCCCGCAGTGCCAGCCGCGCTTTGTCGAGCTGTTCGCCCGGATCCGCACGCGCGTCGAAGGGGCGATTGCGGGGCGCGTGAACCTCAGTTTTTCCACCCAAATGAGCGCTACCGACACGGTCGCAGTCGACCTCGAAGGTCAGTTGGTGCGCATCGAAGACGGGCAACTGCTACTCCGTCCGGGCGGCCACGGGGCCTTGCTCTACAACTTAGAACAGCTCGGCGAACAGCTCGGCGGCGACCTGGTCTTCATCAAGAACATCGACAACGTGCTGCCCGAAGCGCGTCTGCCCCAGGTGGTCCGCTGGAAGAAGATCCTCGCTGGCCATCTGCTCGAACTGGAGAAACAGATCGACGAAATCCTGGGCGGTCTCGCCTCCGGAGCCGAACTCGCGGGGGCGTGGCTAGAGCGGGCCGTGAACTTTGCGGCGGACCAACTGGCGCTCGCGGCCGCGCGCGATTTTCGTGCGCGCCCCGACGCAGACCCCAGACCGCACCTCTGGCGCTGGCTCCACCGTCCGCTGCGCGTCTGCGGGGTCGTGCCCAACCGGGGCGAGCCCGGCGGGGGGCCGTTTTGGATGCGCGACGCAGACGGCGGCGTCACCCTGCAGATCGTCGAAACCGCGCAGATCGACCGGCTCGACCCCCAGCAACAAGCGATTCTCGCGGAGTCGACCCACTTCAACCCGGTCGACCTGGTGTGCCGGATGCGCGACCACCGCGGCCAACCTTACGCCCTCGCGCAGTTCGTGGATCCCACGACCGCTTTCATCAGCGAGAAATCCCATGCTGGGCGCAAAATTCGCTGTCTTGAGCATCCCGGTTTGTGGAACGGCAGCATGGGGCGCTGGAACACGGTTTTCGTCGAAGTCCCGGCCGAAACTTTCGCCCCGGTCAAAACGGTTTTTGACCTGCTGCGCCCCGAACACCAGGGGTGAGGCGTCAGGGCTGATTGTGCGAGCCGTTACCCGGAACCCGCAGCTAACTTTGATGCTAGCGGTTTTCCTGTTAGGGCTGGGAGCGATCTCCGCGATCTATCACTTTCGCTGGAACTATCCGCCGATTCGCAGCGACGGTCTGGGTTATTATCTCTACCTCCCAGCCGCGTTCATCCACCACGACATCACTTTAGCGACGACGCTCAATGAGCAGTTTGCTGGCCAAATTCCCGAAGGCTCCGGCGTCCACAAATGGCGGCGGACGGGAAAGTACCTGATCAAATATCCGCTCGGAGAAGCGCTCCTGCTCTCGCCTTTCTTCTTTTTGGCGTGGTTGGTCGCGCTGGTGATCCACGCGCCGGTTGATGGCTTTTCACCACCGTTTCAATACGCGACCGCGCTCGCTGGATTGACTTACGGAGTGCTCGGCTTGGCGATCCTCGGACGCTTGCTCAGCCGACGTTTTTGCCAAAAGACGGCGCTGCTCGTGCAACTGGGCATCCTGTTGGGCACCCCGCTGTTTCATTTCGCGACGTATGATGCGATCTTCAGCCACATCTATTCTTTTTTCCTGTTTTGCGGGTTCCTCGATTTGACTGAGAAGCTCTACACCCGTAGCGCTTCCCCCCTGCGGTACTTGGCCGTCGGCGGCGTGGCGGGCTTGATCTTGGTGACCCGTCCGACCAACGGGCTGTGGCTGCTCTTTGCGCTGCTCTACGGTGTCACTTCGCTAGCCAGCGCGGTCGAACGTGTTCGCTTCTGGTGGCGCCGACCCGCGGGACTGCTGCTGATCCTGCTACCGCTCTTGGGAGTGGTCGCGCTCCAGCTCGGCTACTATCGAGCGATCGTCGGTTCGTTTTGGGTTTATTCCTACCGCGGTGAAACTTTCCATTTCAACCAGCCAGAAATCTTCAATGTTTTATTCAGCGTGCGCAAGGGTTTGTTTTTTTGGTCGCCGCTCCTGCTCACGATTTTTCCCGGACTCCTCGCACTCAAAAAGAAAGCACCTGAGTTCTTCTTGCCGGCCGTGATCTTCTTCCCGTTAAACGTTTATTTGATCGCATCCTGGCACTGCTGGTGGTACGGCGGCTCTTTTGGTCACCGTGCTTTTGTCGAATCGCTGCCGCTCTTTGCCCTGGCCTTGGCCGCCTGGTGGACCACCCAGAAAGCCACGGGAAGGCGTTGGCTCACGGTCTACATCGTCGCCTGCAGCCTGCTTTCGACCTGGCTGATGGTGCAGTACTGGACCGGCGTCATTCCCTTCGACGGCACGACGTGGGAGCAGTTTTGCGGCGCGTTTTGGCGTCGGCCTTGACGTCCGTGAGGCCAGTAGGGATGATCACTTGGGTTACACACAACGTCCCAACAACCCATTGACACGCCAGGGGATTTGCTTTAGAGTCAGTAGTCGTTTAAGAGCAGCGAGTAGGGTCGACCGGGGGGAAGACTCAAGGGTGCTTATGCGTCGGCAGGTTGTCGGATATGCATGCTTTTCGAGAGATTTGTCTGACGCAGAATCATAGGTTGGGCGGCATCCTCGGATGGCCGCGTCGAAATACCTCAGGTGATGAGCGAGCGCACGGCTCGCGAGTTCGCAAATCCTAGTGCGGCCACCGACCTTACAAGAAACACTCCGCCATGCCCCTATTTGGTGCCATCGACTGGAAACCGGACGAACTCAATGCGATTGCTGCGATTGCCAGCGCGGCTACCGCGGTCATCGCTTTGTTCGTGGCAGCGTACACCGCGTATTATCAACGCAAGGCATTACTCCAATCCTGGGAATCGAACTCGGCAAGCATGGTGACGAAGTTTGTGGATGACTGGCAAAGCCGCCACTTCAGGATCTTCCGCAAACGCTTTGCGACTCAACTGCTTAAGGTGCGGGAGGCCAAGAATAGGGATCCCCAGGCGCAGGATTTCATTAAGAGGATTGGCATCGTGGACCTTGCAGTGGCTTCTTCGAGAACGTTGCTTACCTGACGCGCCGAGGGGTTCTCGATAGGGGTATGGTCTGGAATAAGTTCTTCTGGGAGGTTGAGCGTTACTACATCGCGGTCACGCAGCCGGCAGACCTGCTCGAGGAGTGCCGCCGAGGGGCTCAGACCACCATCTATTGCGAATTCGAGTGGCTCTACCGAAGCCTGCTCCCATATGATCGCGAGCAGCGGAAGCTCGCGGTTGACCAGGGCAGCCCGGACGCGCCTGACATGGAGACATTCCTCAAAGAGGAAAGCCGCCTGGAGATCCCAAGTGCCTGACAGCATCAGCCGCCGAATCAGGTAGCCGGGGGTGTCTAGCCCCCAGCCCCCACACCACCTAGCATGCGGGTCCGC
>CAZCOV010000273.1:8037-8814 GCA_964499975.1 uncultured Thermoanaerobaculia bacterium | reverse complement strand
GCCTTGGGCCTAACCGCTCGGCGCCGCGCCAGCGGAGCCGTCCGGTTGAGGCCCGGTGTTATGCGCTCTCGCGGCGAAACTCGCCCGCTACGGCAGTGATTGGCACGCACACCGGAAACTGTAGGTGTCACCCCTGTACTCAGGGTTATTCCAATTGCGATTTGAGGTAAGCAGGCCGCTCTCGTTGCCCGGGCCGCTCCAGCCACCTCGAACGGCCCGCCCATATCCGCCTTTTGAGCGCTGCTTGGGACCTCCAGGATCCTCCACTGGTTGGTCCAGAGGATACGTGGAGTAGTTGAGATCGAACCAATCCGATACCCATTGCCACATGTTGCCTGCCATGTCGTGAAGTCCCCACCCGTTTTGCGGAAGTGCTGTTACAGGTATCGTCTGTTCTGATCTGTTAACTTGGGTGGCATCAAGACTGTCGCCCCATGGGTATTTAAGGCCCGCCTTTCCGCCCCGAGCGGCATACTCGAACTCGGCTTCTGTTGGCAAACGCCCTCCTGCCCAGATGCAGTACTCGGAGGCTTCTGACCAATTGACGTTTACGATCGGATGGTCATCATACGCCCAATCTGGGTTAAAAGCTGGGGGCGGGGGCATCTCAAGACCTGCCGCCTCAATAAACATCTTGTAAGCAAGAACTGTCACCAGTGTTTTTGTTAGCCAGAATCCGTGGGTGATTCGAACCGGATGCCGCCAATCGGTATCTTCCAAATACGCCACAAACCTGCTTGGTTTCACAGATCCCATAACGAACACCCCTGGCGGAAT
>CAZCOV010000273.1:0-8027 GCA_964499975.1 uncultured Thermoanaerobaculia bacterium | reverse complement strand
CCTTCTCGTTGACTTTAACTGTCCCGGCGACTCTTGACAGTGGATCGCTTGAAGGTCTTCCGACAGGAGGCGCCTCTTTCCTACGCTGAAGAAGCGTCTCAAGAAGTTCATTGTAGGCTGAGCCGAGAAACGAACTGTCACGAAAGTCAAGATAGTAAGACCCAAGTAGCCATGACGGAGCGGACTCCTGCCAACTTATCCCCTTGAGCAGGGGTATGAATTTGCGCCGTGATGCACCGTTCGCCACCTCCGCAGTCATGACATCTCCTTCATAGCCAACGCCGCCAGTGCGTCTGTCAGATTTAGCCTTATATGCCGGCGTGCAAACGATCAACACGGCATCACTTTCCCGGACGGCGCGCTCCATAAACAAGGCAAGTTGGTCGCCAGGGGCAAGCTCCCACTGATCCAGCAGAACCTCGACTCCATCTAGCCGCAGGCGGATTGCTAGTTCTTGCACCCACCGTTTGTGAGTCTCAGATTCCCATGAGTATGAAACGAATACCGTAGGGCTAATCATGGGTTGGGATGTCTCGTATAACCTAGTATTCTGCGACAGACAAACCTCCGACGATTCATACATATCCGACAACCTGCCGACGCATAAGCACCCTTGAGTCTTCCCCCCGGTTGACCCCACTCCCTGCTGCGTGAAACTTAACCATAGTAGCGCAAATCTTCTGGCTCGGCAAGCGGCATTTCGGTGTCGCATAAGCCGCCAGGTTCAGGAGGCGACGCTGCACTCAGCGCTCGTGGCGCTCGTGGAGGTGATGGCGGTTTATTTGGCCGGTCCGGGGGTCACGGCTGAGCTGGGCAGCGGGAAAAACGACCCTGAATCATCGCACTGATCACCGCCAGAGGCGCGGTTAAGCGGTTCAAGATCAGGCCGCGCCGAGTTGCTCTTCGAGCATTTGCCGACGGCTCAAGTCAGCGTAGATGCCATTTTGGTCGAGGAGCTCGGCATGGGTTCCGCGCTCACAGATGCGGCCATGATCGAGGACCAAAATCAAGTCCGCCAGCTGCACGGCCGAAATCCGGTGGGAGACGATGAAAACCGTGCGGCCAGGGAAAACTCGCCGCAAATTGCGCAAAATCCGTTCTTCCGTTTCGGCGTCGACGGCCGAGAGGCAGTCGTCGAGGAGCAGAATCTTGGCTTGGAGGAGGATCGCGCGGGCGAGGGCAACTCGCTGCTTTTGTCCGCCAGATAAGGTGATCCCGCGTTCGCCGACCATGGTGTCGAGCCCTTTGGGGAAGCCATCCAGATCGGGTCCGAGGCCAGCCAGATCAGCGGCCTGGCGGACCTCGTCGTCGCTCGCGGTGGGACGTCCCAAAGCAATGTTCTCGCGGATTGTGGCGGAAAAGAGGAAAGTGTCCTGCGGCACCATGGCGATCGCCCCGCGCTGCTGTTCGAGGGGCAGCCGCAGGGCATCGACGCCGTCGATCAGCAAGCACCCGGGGTCCGGCTCGATGAGGCGAGGGATCAAGGACAGAATCGTGCTCTTGCCAGCTCCGGTGCGGCCGACGAAGGCGATCGTCGAACCGGCGGGAGCGGTGAGGGAGATGTCGCGGAGGACCGGTTCGCTGGCCGAAGGGTAGGTGAAGGTCAAGTTCTGCAAGCGGATCTCACCGCGAATCGCGGGCAGCTCGACGAGCGGCGGGTGGTCGCAGATCGCCGGTTCGGCGGTCAAGACGCTTTGAATGCGTTTCATCGAAGCGCTGCCCCGCTCGACCAGGTTGATCACCCAACCGATCGCGATCATCGGCCAGATCAGGCGCAAGAGCAGCATGTTGGCGGTCACGTACTCGCCTGCGGTGATCTCACCTTCGAGGATCAAGATGCTGCCGTAATACAAGACCGCGACAAAGCCCAGGCCGACCACCGCTTGCAGCAGCGGGCTGAACGCAGCATTCCAGGAGATCAGCCGCTGGTTGCTCGTGACATACTCGCGGCTCAGGGCGTCGAAAGCTTTTTCTTCCGCAGCTTCTTGGGTATATGCCCGCACCACGCGCAGGCCGGAGAGGTTTTCCTGGACTTTGGCCGAAAGATCGGAGAAGTCTTCTTGTACCGCTTCGAACAGATCGTGGATGCGCCGGCCGAAAATTCGGGTGAGGATGGCCACGATCGGCAAAGTGGAAAGCGCCAAGAAAGTCATCATGGCATGGATGCGCAACATCAAAAAGACCGCGCCCAGGCTGGTAAATAGCGTATTGGCAGCGTACATGATCGCCGGGCCACAGACCATCCGCACCGCTTGCAAGTCGTTGGTGGCGCGCGCCATCAAGTCGCCGGTGTAATGCTGCTGGAAGAAACGGGGCTCCAATCGTGCGAGGTGGGCAAAAAAAGCGTTGCGCAGGTCGAACTCGACGTGCCGGCTCATGTTCACGA
This sequence comes from uncultured Thermoanaerobaculia bacterium, assembly GCA_964499975.1. GTDB lineage: Bacteria > Acidobacteriota > Thermoanaerobaculia > Multivoradales > J023 > CAZCOV01. Next base: position 5,641 of record CAZCOV010000273.1, on the reverse strand, counting down.
GCTGCATCCGCTGCAGGTACAAGAACACGCCTTGAACCAGGCTGACGCCCACGACCAGCCCGCCGTAGAGCAAAAGATTGCTGCCGGAAATTTCGGTTTTCAAGCTGTCGACCGCCTGCCCCATGACCAGCGGCGAAAGCAGTCCGACCGCTGCGTTGCACATGGTCGAAGCGAGCCCCCCCCACAGGAGGAAGGAATAAGGGCGTAGATATGGCCACAGCGGGGCGAGTTTCTTCATGCTTTTGCGCGCGGGCTCCCATGGGATTTCGTCGACCGGTCAAGTGCCGCCGAAACGGCGCCCGCAGCGCGCAAGGATATCACCGGTCGCGGCGGGGCGGGGAAACCGCGCTGAGCACCCCCAGCCGACCCAGGGGGTGGAGCATATCCGGCGTTCGGCACTGACTCAGCCGGGCCTGGCAGCGCAAGATAGGACGCCCCTCGGCCAGGTACTTGGCTTCGTAGTGGGTGCGCGCGCCGTCGGGCCAGGGGGTGGACCGCCGTTGCACTTCGAGCAGGGGAAAGTCAGCGAGGGTTTGGACCACCCACTCGCCATAGGCGATGAAGTCGGTGGCAAAACAGAGCTCGCCGCCGGGTGCAAGCGCACCTACCACCAGATCGACGGTTTCAGGGTCGAAGAGACGGCGCTTGTGGTGCCGGGTTTTGGGCCAGGGATCAGGGAAATAGACGTGGACGCGGGCGGCAAACCCCCGGGGCAAGACGGCTGCCAGCAAGTAAAGGGCTTCGCCGTGCACGCGCAGCAAGTTGGAGAGGTGAAGCTTGCGCGCCTGCTGATCCACCCGACGAAAATACTCTGCGGCCACTTCGATCCCGAGAAAGCGGCGGTCAGGGCAGTTTGTGGCCGATTGCAGGAGGTAGCGGCCCTTGCCAAAACCGAGTTCGACTTCCCAAGCGCCGTTTCCCGGCAAGAAGCGGTCGAGGTCGAGCGGTTGGGGGATCTCCGCCAAGGTGAGCAGGCGGTCGGCAAAACCAAAAAGCTGGGGCGCACGCATCAGCTGATAGCCCGTTAGAGCAGGTCGCCGCGCCCTTGCCGTTCGAGTTCAGCGATCAGTCGGCGGACTTCTTGCGCCCGTTCGCGCGGCAACACGAGCACGGCATCCCCGGTCTTGACCACCACCAGACCGCTGATCCCGAGGGCTGCGATTGTGCCTTGCTCGGCCCACAAGAGATTGGCTTCAGCGTCGAGCGCGATGACCGCGCCATGCTGGCAGTTGCCCGTGCTGTCTCGCGGCAGAATCTCGTGCAAGGCTTCCCACGATCCCAAATCGCTCCAGCCGCAGTCGAGGGGCAAGGCGGCGATCGTCTCCAGCCGCTCCATCACCCCGTAATCAATCGAGACGTTGGGCAGCTCGGCGTAGAGCTCTGCGGTCCGCGCGGGATCAGCGGCAATGGCGGCAAGACCTGCGGCGATTTGCGGTTCAAAGCGGTTCAGATGCTGGCTGAGGGTGGTTCCGCGGAAAACGAAAATCCCGGCATTCCACCAGTGCTGCCCCCCGGTGACGTAAGCAGCAGCGGTTTGAGGATCGGGCTTCTCGCGAAAACGCACGACCTGGCGCAGGCCGGTCGCTGGCTCGAGCAGCGGGCCGAGTTCGAGGTAGCCATAGCCAGTCTCCGGCCAGCGCGGAGTGACCCCCAAGGTCAAGACCCAATCCCCCGCGGTCACGGCTTGCTCGGCAGCTGCCAGCGCTCGGCGAAAAGCTGCGGGGTCCGCGACCCGGTGATCGGCGGGCAGGACCGCGACCGTGCCCGAACGGACCGCTTCCGGCATCATCCCGAGCGCCCAGCCGACCGCCGGAGCGGTGTTGCGCCCTTGCGGTTCGGCCAGGATCTGAGCGGCGGGCACGGCTGGCACCTGGGCGCTTACTCCGGCTGCGAGCTGGACCGTGGTGCAGATCCAGACTTGTGAGGGAGGGATCAGCGGCGCCAGGCGTTCGACCGTGGCTTGGAGCAAGCTCGTCTCGCCTTCGAGCGCGAGCAGCTGTTTGGGTTGTCGTTGTCGGCTGAGGGGCCAAAAGCGGGTGCCGCTACCCCCGGCCAGAATCAAAGCATGCATCGAGTTAGCCTCCGAGTGCTCTGCGCTCTAAGCGCGGGCCAGAGTATAGCGGCAGTTGGGTCGTTGGGTTGGGTCGGGTCAGCCTTGACTTTTGGAGATGGGATGGGACATGATACCGGCGCAGTGTGGACGTCGAGTCGGCCTCCCAGTCGGCCTCCCGAGTGCGATGTTTTGCGATGTTTGTTTTGAGGTTTGTGATGTTGTCGCAGGGATGTGCTCTGGCTGAAGCGATTTCCAGGCCATGACGCGGCACCAAGATAACGATTCCGCGCGGCGCTGTCGCCCAGAACGCGTATCGCCCGCAACCAAGAGGAATGCCCTAGATGCCTATTGTTCACGTTCGCGAGGAGGAGAGTTTTGAGAATGCCCTCCGTCGCTTCAAGAGAAAGTGCGAAAAGGCCGGTATTTTGACCGAGCTCAAGAAACGCCAGCATTACGAGAAACCCTCGGTGAAGCGGAAGCGGAAAGCGCTGCAAGCGCGCAAGAAAATCCTCCGCAAGATGGCGGAAGAGCGCCGCATGGGCCTCACCTGATCCGCCAAGACGCCAGTGGATGAAGCGGGAACGCCAACAGCGTTTCCGCTTTTTCGTGTTTGAACCCCTCCCTTGGGCGCTGTCCCGGCGCTAGTTTAGGTACTAGTTTAGATATGGACGGCGAGCCGAATCCACGTTTCACCTTTTCTCGGACCACGGCCGAAGCGCTCGAGTTCCCTTCGCTGTTGGCCCTGATCGGAGAGCGCGCCGCGAGTGACCTCGGCCGCGCAGCGCTGTTCGCGGTCGTCCCTTGCACCACTCCAGAGCAGTTCCGGACCCAACGTCAGCGCTTCCAGGAAGCTGAGCGGTTGATCGCCGCGCGCCCGCTGGTCCCGCTCGTGGAGCAACCGATCGCTCCGCTCTTGGCCGCGCTCACCGGCGGCCACCTGGAGCTCGGCGGACGCGATCTCTTGCAGCTCGGCGACCTGTTGCGCGTGGGCGCGGAAGCCAAAGAGCGGGTGGCCGCTGCCGATCCCGTTTGTCCTGCGCTCTCCGTCTTGACCGCTCCCCTCCCGCCCTGCACCGAGCTGCGGCGGGCGCTCACCAAGACCTTTGACGCGCGCGGCGAGATCCGGGAAGACGCCACCCCGCGGTTGGCCGAGCTGCGCAGTCGGATTCGCGGGGCGCGCCAGCGCGCGTACCAGCAACTCGGGACGGACGTCGACCAGCTGCGCGAGCACTTGAGTGAAGAAACCATTCCTTTGCGCAATGGTCGTTTGGTGCTGGTCCTCCAGGTGGGGGCGCGCGGGCGGGTTCCAGGTTTGATCCACGGCCGCTCAGCGAGCGGCAAGAGCTTCTTCTTCGAACCCTTGGCTGCGGTCGAACTCAACAACGACTTGCAACAAGCGATCGAAGAAGAAGCCCAGGAAAAACGGCGCATCCTGCTCGAACTGATCGCGTGGCTGCGCCGGGAACTGCCCGCCCTTGAGTCTCATATCCACTGCCTCACCGAACTCGATGTTTTGCAAGCGGCGGTGCGTTTCGGTCAGGAAAGCGGCGGTGTGCTCGCGGATTGGGGCGAGCCGCACGAGTTCAAGCTGTGCGCGGCGCGCCATCCCCTGCTCGATCCGCGGCTCAGCTCCTTGCGCGAGGAAGCTTTGGGGCAGTCGGGCCACAGTTCGGCGATCATTCCTTTGAATCTGGAACTGACCGCAAAGCGGCGAGCGCTGGTCATTACCGGACCCAACGCCGGGGGCAAAACCGTCGCGCTCAAAACCGTCGGCCTGCTCGCCCTGATCCACCAATGCGGTTTCCCCATTCCAGCAGCAGCGGGCAGTCGCTTGCCCTTTCTCGACGCGGTGGTCGCCACGGTCGGCGACGACCAGGACATGCTGCTCGATCGTTCGACCTTCAGCGGCCGTTTGCTCCGCTTGCGCGAAGCCTGGGACCTGGCGGCGCAGGGCACCTTGATCCTGCTCGATGAGCTGGGCTCGGGAACCGATCCCGAGGAAGGCGCAGCCTTAGCCATTGCCTTGCTCGAAGGACTGCTCGCGCGCGGCTGTTCGATGTTGGTCACCACCCATTTGAGCCAGCTCGCAGCAGCTGCCCTCGAAGCCGAGGGGGCTTTTTGCGCTTCGATGCAGTTCGACAGCCAAACCGGTGAGCCGACTTATCAGCTCCTGCCTGGTCCGCCTGGCGGCAGCGAGGCGCTGGCGCTGGCCCGCCGCCTCGGCCTGCCCCCCGCCTGGCTCGATCGGGCTGAGACGTTGCTTGGCTCTGAGCACCGCGACTTCCGCCGCCTGCTCGCCGAAGTCGAGCAAGCCCGCCGGGAACTCGCCGCCACCCAAGAACGCCTGGCGCAAGAACTTGCCGACGCGGAACTGCTGCGCCAACGGCTGGCCCAAAGGGAAACAGAACTCCTGGTCGAACGCAAAACTGTGGGCGAACGGCTCAAGCGCGAACTCCAGGATTTTCGCGCGGAAACCCACAAGCGCTTACAGTCGGAGGTCGAGCGTTTGCGCGCCGAGGTCACGGCGGGCCGTCACAAGCACGTGGCGAGCGCCACGGTCGAACGTCTGTTTACCGCAGCCCCTACCCTCGCTCCCCCGTCTCAGGACGAGCACTTCGTCCCGCTCCGCATCGGCGGCCGGGTCCGGCACCAGAGTTTCGGCTGGGAAGGGGAGCTCGATCACGTCGATCGCGGACGCGCCCAGGTCAAGGTGCAAGGCAAGGTGCTGTCCTGTCGGGAGGAAGATCTGCTCGGGCTGGCGTCGGGCACCCCGTCTGCTCCACTCCAGCCGACCCGGTCTGGCGTGACCCGGTCTGGCGCGACCCGGTCTGACGCGACCCGGTCTGACGCGACCCGGTCTAGCGCGACCCGTTCCGGTGCGACCCCAAACTCGGCGGATGACGAGTTGCCCTACGAACTCAATTTGATCGGCCAGCGGGTCGAAGCCGCGCTCGAGCTCTTGGACGACTTCCTCGACCGCGCGCTCTTGACCACCCATCAGAAACTGCGGATCATCCACGGTCATGGCACTGGCCGCTTGCGCACGGCTGTGCGCGAGCATTTGCGCCATCATCGCGCGGTCTCGAGTTGCGGCCCGGCCCCCGCTGATGAAGGCGGCGAGGGTGCCACCCTGGTCCGGCTCAAGGAAATTTGACCCACCTGGGTCCTGCGGCAAATCCCCGTTGTCCCATGCTCGACGCCAACCCCAAAATCACCCCCAACGTCGTGCGCGCGGTGCGCGAGGCCGTCGACATCGTCGACATCGCAGCAGATTTGACCCGCCTGCAAAAACGCGGTGGCCGATATCTCGGCCTCTGCCCATTCCACAAAGAAAAGACCCCTTCTTTTAGCGTCGACCCCAATCAGGGGCTGTTTTACTGCTTTGGCTGCGGCGCGGGCGGCGACGCGATCAAGCTCTTCATGCACCACAGCGGGGATGACTTTCCCGCGGCGATTGAGCAACTGGCGCGGCGCTACAACATCCCCCTGGAAACTTCGCCGCAAGCCGCGAAAAAAGAACGCGATCCGCGCGCGGCGCTGAGCCACGCCGCGGAATTCTTCTCTGCCCAGCTGACCAAGAGCCCGGGC
>CAZCOV010000272.1:0-8841 GCA_964499975.1 uncultured Thermoanaerobaculia bacterium | reverse complement strand
TGCATGCCTTCGACCTCGAAACCCTCGCCGGACCGGCAATCTGCGTGCGACGGGCGCGGGCGGGCGAGGAGTTGGTCACCCTGGACGGAGAACGCCGGCAACTCGACCCCGAGATCCTCATCATCGCCGATGCCGAGCGGGTGGTCGCCTTGGGCGGGATCATGGGCGGGCTCGCCACCGAAGTCACTGCCGAGACCACCCAGGTACTGCTCGAAAGCGCGCATTTTGCCCCAAAAGCTGTCCGCTTGGGGGCGAAAAAGCTGGGCATGCACACCGATGCCAGCCACCGTTTCGAGCGTGGCGCAGACCCTGAAGGTTGTTTGTGGGCGGCCCAGCGCGCTGCGGCTCTGATCGTTGAGGTGGCGGGTGGCGAAATCCTCCAAGGTTGCCTGGAAGTGCAGACGAAACGCGCGGACTGGCCACCGACCTTGCACCTCGATCTGGACGAACTCAACCGCTTTGCCGGGGCCGCACTGCCCGCAGCCGAAGTGGAGCGCATCCTCCGCGGGCTGGGCTTTGCCCTCACTCTCCTCACGCCAGGCCGCTGGCAAGTGACCGCGCCGAGCTGGCGCTATCATGACTTTGCCCAGCCTTATCCCGCGGACCTTTACGAAGAGGTCCTGCGCATCCACGGGTTTGCGGCGATCGCCAGCACGGTTCCGGCCTTGCCCGGTCACGATGCTCCGGAACGGCCTGAGCACCGCTTACGGCACAAGATCCGCGCCCAGCTCGCGGCTTGCGGGCTGGCGGAAGCGATCAACTTCGCTTTCCATGGCGAAGCCGAGGACGCCACCTATCCCTCGCTCGTTTCTGGCCGTGCCCTGCGGCTCGCCAACCCGCTGTCCGATCGTTATGCGGTGATGCGGCGTTCGCTGCTGCCCAACCTGGTGCGCAGCGCCTTTTACAACCAGCGACGGGGTTTGCCCGCGGTCCGGTTGTTCGAAATCGGTCACATCTTCGGCCTGGACGCACAGAGTGAAAACCTCGAGTTCGAAACCCTGGGGCTGGTACTCGGGGGCCGCCTGGGCACCCCGTGGGAACACCAGCAAGAGCTCGATTTCTTTGACCTCAAAGGACTGCTCGAAAGCTTGGCAACAGCTGTCGGTCAAGAACTTGTGGTCCAGCCCGCGGAATTGCCCCACCTGCTGCCCGGGACCTCAGCCCGCATCGTCGGGGGGCAAGACGAAACCATCGGCTTTCTCGGTCGACTTGACGACGACGAAGCGATTTATCCGCTGTTTGTGGCCGAAGTGAAGACCGTGACCTGGCTCGCCGAAGGGCTTGCCGAAGGGCTTACCGAAGGGCTCGCCGAACGTCGACAGGGCGAGCTGCAACTGCCCCCGCGTTTTCCCGGCATCACGGTCGATTCGACGTTGCAGCACCCAGTCGACGTGCCCTGGCAGACGCTCGCGGCCGTAATCTCCGAGCAAAGCGTTCCCGACCTCGTCACATTTGGGCTCAAGGATCGCTACTCGGGTCCGGGAGTTCCTGCGGGCGCGGTCAACACGACTCTCTACTTCCTCTACAACTCGGACCAGCGCTCCTTGACCCAGCAAGAGGTGAACGCGCGTCATCTCGTCTTGGTCCAGCGCCTGGAAGAACGTTTCGGCCAGCTGGCGAGCGGATTGACACCATGAGCATCCCCTGGCTCCGCGATCTTGAAGAGAAGGTCCTCGAAGCAGCAGCGCGCCTGCGCGAACTCGAAAGCGAGAACGCCGAGCTCAAAACTGAGATCCAGAACTTGCATTCGCGGCTCGCTGCTGGAGAGCTCACCGCCGCGCCGTCGTCCGCAACCACCCCTGGGTTTTTCCGCGAGCCGGCCAGGGCGGCGTGGGAACAAGAGAAAGAAGACGTCCGCCAGCGAGTCGCCCGTCTCGTGGAGCACCTCGAAGCCTTGCTCGGCGACTGATCGCCCCAGAATCCCTCCTTCCCAGAATGTGCTATAGTCGTTTCAGTCTAGGCCTTGGATGAGGCAGCCTGACTGCAGATGAGCTGCAGCGGGAGCTGCAACACAGGATTGAGCTTGAATCGGTGAATTGTCGGTGACCCCACAGCGTCCCTCCGATGAGACCTAAGAAGGCGGCAATGGCAGTGCCAACAGAAACAGCAGTGCCAACAGAAACAGTGCCGGGTTCCGCTCCTCGAGGTGGTCAGGGATTAGGGGCAGCTTCCGGACCTGGGGTTACGGTTCTGGAAGTCGAGATTTTCGGCACCGTTTACCATGTGCGGGGTGAACACGAACGTGAACACCTCCTGCAGTTGGCCGCGGTAGTGGACCGCAAAATGCGCGAAATCGGCGCTCGCGTTCCCACGGTCGACAGTGGCAAGATCGCCATCTTGGCGGCGCTCAATCTGGCAGACGAGTTGCTTCAGTGCCAGGAACAGCAGGAAGGGGAACGGGTTAAGATAATGGAGAAAGTGACGGAGCTGACCGGTGAACTCACCGCAGCTTTGGCGACCGACAGATTGGAAAACGCCGTCACTTCGGAGCGCTGAAAACAAGGTTTTGGCATCCCCTGTGGAGTTGGTGATGGGTCACTCGGTACCTAGAACCAACATTTCGTACAAGGGAGTCCTCATGCACGACCGCCTGTGCCAGCCTCGCCTCGACGAGGACGCTAATGGCTCTCGGCGCGGACACCCACCTGGTTGGAGCCCGGTTCTAACCACTCGGTACCCACACGGCTTCTCACGGGGGATGCATTTATTTCTTTTTCGCGAGTTGCATCCGAGCCGACTGATGCGCTATCGCAATCGCGATCGACGTCGCGGCACCGGCTTCACGATGGCATTCGCGACCTTTGGTTCGCGGTCCTGAGATCGACCCGTACCTCACCCCTGTCATGGACCACAGTGGGGTGAAGTATGATCCTGAACCTTGGGCTGGCGGTGGTCCTCGCCGTTTCAGCCTTGATCTTTTACCGGTATCTGTTTGTCCGCGCTCAGCGCAAAGCTCAGCGCATCCTCAGTGAAGCCGAAGCCCAAGCGGTCAAAACCCGCGACGAGGCTTTGCGGCAGCATGAGAACACGTTGCGCGAGGCCGATCTCGCAGCCAAAGAAAAACTCCTCCAGGCCCGCAACGAGTTCGAGAAGGCCTCGCGCAAGCGGCGCACCGAGCTCGAAGCTTTCGAACGTCGCTTGATCCAGAAAGAGGACAATCTCGATAAGCGGCAAGACGAGTTGGCGCGGCGAGAGAAGGAAGCCAGCACGCTCGAACGCAAGCTGGCCGGGACCGAAAAAGAACTCAACATCCGCCAAAGCGAGCTCGACTCCCTCATCCAGTTGGAGCGTCAAAAGCTCGAACAAGTCGCTGGGCTGACTGCGCAGCAGGCCAAGGAAGACCTGATCCGGGTGATCGAAGGCGAAGTGCGCAATGAAGCCGCGCATCTGGTCAAGCGCATCGAGGACGAAGCGCGGGAACAAGGCACAAGGCAAGCCCAACGCATCATCGCCAACGCGATTCAGCGTTCGGCTTCGGACTACGTGGCAGAGACCACGGTTTCCGTCGTGCTCTTGCCCAGTGACGAAATGAAGGGGCGGATCATCGGCCGCGAGGGGCGCAACATCCGCACCCTCGAAACCGCCACCGGCGTGGACTTGATCGTCGACGACACCCCTGAAGCCGTGATCCTCTCGGGATTCGACCCCTACCGCCGGGAGATTGCCCGCGTGTCCCTCGAACGGTTGATCGCCGATGGGCGCATTCACCCAGCGCGGATCGAGGAAGTGGTCGAAAAGACCAAGGCCGAGTTTGAAGCGCGCATCGTCGAGGACGGCGAAGCCACTTTGCTCGAACTCAACATCCCCGACCTCCACCCCGAGCTGGTCAAATTGCTCGGCCGGCTGCGCTACCGCACGTCCTATGGGCAAAACGTGCTCAAGCACAGTAAAGAAGTCGCTTACCTGGCCGCGACCATGGCCGCCGAACTCCGCGTCAACGTGCATGTGGCCAAACGCGCGGGTCTGCTCCACGACATCGGCAAAGCGGTCGACCGCGAAATGGACGGCAGCCATTTGCACATCGGAATCGACCTCTTGCGCAAGTATGGGGAAAGTGAGGACGTGGTGCATGCCATGGCCTGCCACCACGGTGACTTCGATCCCCTGACCGTCGAAGCGGTTTTGGTGACGGCTTCAGATGCGCTGTCCGCCGCGCGTCCGGGCGCACGGCGCGAGGTGCTCGAAAGCTACATCAAGCGGCTCGAATCTCTGGAAGAAATCGCCAATGGGTTCAAGGGTGTGCAAAAGAGCTTCGCCATCCAAGCTGGCCGCGAAGTGCGGGTGATCGTCGACTCGGCCAAGATCACCGACGAGTCCGCCACTTGGCTGGCGCGGGACATCGCCAAGAAAGTCGAGGCAGATTTGACCTATCCCGGCGAGATCAAGGTCACGGTCATCCGCGAAACCCGCTCGATCGAGTACGCCCGATGAAGCTCTTATTCGTCGGGGACGTGGTCGGCAGGCCCGGACGGCGCGCCCTCGAACGGCTGCTGCCTGGGTTGGTCGAGGAACACGAGATCCACTTCGTGGTGGTCAACGTCGAGAATGCGGCGGGGGGCGTTGGGGTGAATCCGGAGGTGCTCGCCGAAATCGAGAAGCTGCCCATCGATTGCTTTACCAGCGGCAACCACATTTGGGACAAAAAAGAAGGGTTGCCCTTGCTCACCAGCGGATCGCCGCGGCAGCAACGTCCGCTGCTCCGCCCAGCCAACTACCCAGCGGGCAATCCCGGCGTAGGGTGGGCGATCGGGACTACGGCCGAAGGCGTGCGCGTGGCGGTCATCAATCTCGAAGGCCGAGCCTACATGAAGGACCTCGACTCCCCCTTTGCCGTGGCGGACGCGCTCCTCGCGGAGATCGGCAACCGAGCGCAGGTGATTCTGGTCGACTTTCATGCCGAAGCGACCAGTGAAAAGCAGGCCATGGGGTTCTACCTCGACGGCCGGGTGAGCGCGGTGTTCGGCACCCACACTCACGTGCCCACCGCGGACGAGCGCATCTTGCCTGGGGGAACCGCCCTGATCACCGACGTCGGCATGACCGGACCCTATGCTGGCGTGATCGGTTTCGAGGCAGACAAGGTGTTGCAGCGCTTCCTGCTGCAGCGCAACATCTCGCTCGACGTCGCTCGGCACGACGTCCGTCTCGCCGCTGCCATCCTCGAAGTCGACGAAGGCACGGGCCGTGCGCGTGCGGTCGAACGCCTGCTTTTGCCCGTGCCCGCTTGAGCGGGTAGCGACCAACGGGACGGACCGCGTTCTTTAGAGCGTTCTTTACGGAGAGTTGGCGAGGCGCGCGAAAAATGCCTGCTCGGCGGGCGTCAGGCGCTCTTTGGGGAGCAGAACCTGGCCGCCGGGCGGCGGCAGGGGCACGCGGACCCGACTCAAAGCTTGCTCTAAACCGGGGCAATCGAACGACAAAAGGGGGATGCTGTCGAGGCCGCGGCAGAGGTCGAGGATCTTGCCGATCGCCTGGCTCTTGACCACTAAACGGAGGTGGCTGGGGGCTTCGAGCACGGTGACGAGAAAGCCTTCGTCCGTGCGCGCTACCTTGGCCTTGCCTGCGAGCTTCACGGTTTGGCGCGGCGCCTCGACCCGGTCGGAAAACCGCGTGCTCATGCCCGCCCCTTCGAGATCCGCGATCAACTCGCCAAAGCCCGTGAGTTCAACTTCGAGATCGACGGCAAAAACATCGCCTCCTGCGGGTTGAAACGACAGCTGGTTGCGCCAGACCTGGAGTTCTTGTTGCGGCGAGGTCAAGCGGATCTTGAGCCCCGAATGTTCGATCGGCTGCAGCTGGGGAGCGAGCTGCGAGTACGTGCCGTTCAAAAAGCCGAGTTCCGTCACTCCACCAGGTGCCAGCGCGAACGTCCCAGGTCCGCTGAGCCACCCGCACAGCACCAGCCAGGCCGAAACAGCCCCGCCCGCTGCCCACGCCCCAGCGCGGGAGTTCCCTGCCTTCTCGTGCTTCATGGATAGTAACCGCGAAGCGTTCGTCCTTTGAGCTTGCCGTCTTTGACCTTGAGCTCGATCGTGCGGTACTCGGTGCTGCTGCTCCCCTGGTTGGAGTTATAAGCGACCAAGTACTGACTGCGCAGGTCCGCTTCGATCTGCTCGTAAATCGGCGCCAGCTCGACCGATTCCTTGATGTAGAAAGTGCGGCCGCCGGTCTCGTCTGCCAGGTTTTCGAGCTTGCGCCTGACCCCGACGTCGAACTTGCTGATGCCGAGGCCGATGGTGTAAATCGCCACCCCGCTGCGTTTGGCATATTCGAGCGCATCGCGGAAGGCGACCCGGCTCGAAGTGTCCTCACCATCGGACAGCAACACCAGCGCGCGCCGGCCTTTGACCCCGCGGAAATAGTAGAGGCTGGTTACCACCGCGTCGTGCAAGGCGGTCGCGCCGCTGGCCACCAAGTTGCGCAGCTGTTGGGCCACCGCCCCGACATCGCTGGTGCGCTCCATGAGCAACTCGGGGCGGTCGGCAAAAGCAAGGGCAAAGCAGCGGTCTTTGGGCGTGACGATGCTTTCCAGAAAATCCACAGCCGCCCGCTGCGCCTCGCCCAAAGCCTCGATCATCGAACCCGACGTGTCGATCGTCACGCCGATCGTGAGCGGCAAGTTCTCGACCAACTCGAACTTGGAGATTTGTTGCGGCTTGCTGTCCTCCCAGACCTTGAAATCGGTCTGGACCAGGCCGCGCACCAGCTGCCCGCGGTCATCGGTCACGCTGGTATAGAGCTCGACCAAATCCACCGCGACTTCGTCGATGAAGTCGGGCGCATTCAAGAACCGCACGTCTTCAGCTTTGCTGCCGTCGTCGAGTTCAGCGGTCACCGTGAGATAGCTCAGATCTTTGCTCTCGGGCACCTCGATCTCAGCTTCCCAGGGCGGCTGCTCCAGGCGCACCTGTAGCACTTCGTCGACCCGAAACTCGAGCGCCGACACGGTGCGCTCTTCCGGGACCACCACTTCGGCTCTGGCGCGCACCTTGCCGCTGCCCACATTGCCCCGCCTGGGCTCGACAATGCGCACCCGCAACTCGCCGCGCGGTTGGTTCAAGACCACCTCGTCGGCTGCCACCAGCACGTCTTGCGCGTCATAACCCTCGACGCGAACGATCTGCTCGGTGGGGTAAACCTCGAGCCGCAGTTCTGCGGTGAAGGGGGGACGCTGACGGCTCATCTGGGGCTTGCCATCAAGGTAAAAAATCACTTTTTGGATGCGCTCTCCCGTGACCAGGGTTTCCGCTCGCCACAGGCCAAACACCACGTCTGTGGCGGGTGGCACCAAAAGCAAACTGTCACGTCCGCTGACCCGGTTTTGTTGCAGCTCTTCGCCGAGGGCGATGATCGCGGCCTCGGGCACCGGCGGCTCCTCCAGCGCAGTGGGCGAGCTGGGCACGACAAAACCCCGGTTGAAGCGCAAAGTGTTGCCGGAAATTTCGTCGACCACGCGGAGCCGGAGCAAAAACTCCTGGCCAGGGCGGAGCGCGCGATCCGCGATCAAGGCCAGAGGAACCGCTTCCTCTGGCGGGGACAGGAGATAGCGGAAGCGGAACACGTCGAAGATCGCCCCCTCGCGTTCGAGCTGGCCCTCAACCCGCAAGCGCAGCTCTTTTTTCCCCCCGGTGCCCTCTGCCGGCGGAGTGGCCGGGGCGGACGCTGGATCTACCGCTGCTGCATCTGCGGCCGCCTTGACCTCTGGAGTGCTGGCGCTCGCAGCCGCAGTGCTCTCCTCGACAAACGGGGTGACGGCAAAACCCGGTCGCAGGATCACCAGCATGCGCGTCTGCATGCGCAGCCCGTGGCGTTCGGGAAAGAGCAGCTCGAGTTCCCCTTCGCCCAAAGGCTTAGGCGGCGGCACAGCGGTCGCAGCAGCTTGCCGAGCCCAGGTGGAGAGCTCTGCGGGGGGTGCGAGAAAAGCCTGAATGTCGGCGTTTTTCGGTCGATCTGGCGCAAAACCGTAAAGGCCATCAACGCCCGTTGCCCGATCAATTTCTTCTGCTTGCTCACAAGACATGAGATCAATCCGGCGCGGAGCAATGATCCGCGAGCGTAGCTCGTCCCACTGGTCGAGCCAGTACTCCATTTCAGGGGAATAGAGTACCCGCTTGGAATCAACCGGCAACCACAGTTTGAAGGGTTGACGCGGCTTGGGTTGGTAAAACACCAGGGCGGGCGCACTCTCGACCTGGCTGTAGCGCCAAATCTCGATCGGTCGGAAAGTTTCCCCGCAGTCGACAGATTTGAGGGACGCGGGCGGACCGTGCAAGAACAAAACTGCAGCGCGGTCGTCGATAAAGCTCAAGGACGCGCCTTCGACCAGCGCCCGGCGGTGCTCGATGCCGACGGTCAGCTCGTTTTCGGGGGTGTCGGGCAGCGGATCTTGCGCGAGATAGGCGGTGATGAAGGCTTCGCGGTCTTGGGTGGCTTGGGCCACAAATTGAGCGCGCTCCGCCGCACTGAGCAGCAGCCCAGGGCCATCTTGGAGAAACGCCCGCTGATTTTCTGGCCAGAGCAACGGAAGCGCGAAAGGCACTTGCTGGGCTCCGTTCGAGACCGCAAGCCAGCTGCCCAGGGAAATACCGAGCACAGTTACTTTGAGCCACAACGGAGGGGCGAGAACGGTTTTCTTGAGCTGTCGCATGCTGCACCCGCCATGCACAGAAAGTGCCAGGACGGCACCTCCGCCGACGTTGCGCCGATCATAGCCCCTCCACCCGCGCAGGGATAGTCGTAACTGCAGGTCAGAGGCACCGGGCATTAGCCGTGGGTTTTGAACTGGGGAGGGCAGGCACGGGGGCCTGCCCCTACGGTCGCAATCCCACCTGGACCATCAGG
>CAZCOV010000271.1:0-8850 GCA_964499975.1 uncultured Thermoanaerobaculia bacterium | reverse complement strand
ACGAGCTGATCAGGTCCGAGTGCCAGTCTTTCGGTTTTGTCAGCGTCGCTTTGAGCCAAGGTCGAATGAGTTGCCATTTGACATTAAGACATCGCCAATACACTGGTACGAACTCTCGCCAGATGGGCTAGATAGCCTCTGCGGCGAGTTAGATCAATGGTTTGAGAATCAACAAGTCCACTCCTACTATAATGCTTTGGAGTATCTTACAAGAGCGCGTGCGATTCGCGATCTAGTTATCGATTGGCCTGGCGTTGGGTTTTCGCAATTTCAAGTCGTTATAAATGAATTCATGAGGGTTCTTCGTCAGAATGTTGACGGTATGACTGCGCATATAGCGTCAAGAACTAGATTTAGTTTGCAACTACCAAATCCCACAGAAATGGTGGACGTTCTTTTTACTGAAACGATAAAGACTATGACAAAAGGCGATCAATATTCTACATTCTCGTCGCCTATTTTTCTATCAAACTTGAATCTAAATAGCAGATTTCATGATGAATTACTGAGAAGGACAAAATCCGAGCAGCTTACAGTCAGAAGGCTCATTATGCTCGGAGAGCAGGATACTTTGGATGATGAACTTCGTGCTTTACTCAAGGAGCACGAGGAGCTTTCTGAGGCCAATGCTCATTATCAGGTTCGCTTTATTCCTTGCGAAGGCCTTTCTCATGAACACAAAAGACACTCCGGTATATGTCATTGGTTTGAAACGAAAGAGGCGATAGCCATGCTTCCGCAGTATGACCGGCGCGGAGGGCAGTTTGTACTTACCGGAATAGATTATGAAGCGGGGGCAAGCCGCTTCCTCGATGCCTTCGAGCGAAACTGGCAAAGTAAATTTGCAGTACGTACTTTAGCAGAACTACCTGGCCATGATGGAAACACTAAAGGAGTTTAGCTGCCCACAGTACTGAGATCGCGAAGTGTTCTTCCACTGCCTTGTCGCCTTCCGCATCTCGAAGGCTCTATAATCTACGCCTGTTACTCTGGGTCAACGAAAAGGAGGTGGGCTCCGCCAAGCAGGCGCTCGATGTCCTCATGGGAAACTACCTCGCCGTTGGTCTTTTCCGCGAGACCTTGTTGGATCGCAAGCCGATCCTCATCGGTTACAGACTCATCATCCCAGGGAGCTGCATTGAGGAATGCCCGAAGGGGATCTTCCGCCTGCTGAAGTAGGCACTCAAGGAATCGCTTCACGGCGGCTAGCTCGCCTTCGGGTATCTCGTCGACCAGGGTGTGCAGGACTTGCCGGGTTTCCATGCCATAGAGTCTACACCGCCACGGCAGAGTTGGCATGACTTCCCTGCTGGCCCTGCTGGCCCGCCGGCAAAGTCCACGCCGGAGCGCTGCCTCCGAAGATTGACGTCCGTGCCATCAGGAAATCGCACAGCGTCTCGGTGGCAAAGCTTCAAGCACTTGGGGAAGCGAGTGGAACGCGGTTGACTCTGCTCGCCTCTGAATACAGAATTCTAGGTAATGAGTACGAAAACCATAGCCATCGACGCCCAAGTCTACGCCCGGCTGACGGCGGTCAGGAGACAGGGCGAGTCCTTTTCCAAGGCCATTGATCGGCTCCTCACAGAGATTGCGCCCGCTCACACCGGTGGTGACATCCTCCGCGGGCTCACGAGCCTCCCTTCGCTCTCAGCAGCGGATTCCAAAGCATTTCTCGATGTCGTTGCCGAGAACCGGTCAACGGTCAAGTGCCACCACCTTCGGGGTGCGCCCGTGCAGCTCGCTTGAACAGCCATGCCGATCCGACAAACAGCGCGATGAAGAACCCGTTGAGCAGCATGGCCGCGAGCGGTTCGCCCAACCCGGCGAGCACGGTGATGACGGCGACCAGAGCCAGCGCGAACGCGGTCGCGAACGTCGCGCGTGCCATGCCAGCTGGTCGCAGGCGCGCGACCAGGGCGCCGATGACCAGGACGGCGAGCACCCCGACATACATGAGGTTGGCGGGGTTGTCCTCAGACCCGATGAGCCCCACCGCCAGGTTCATCCAAACCATGATCAGCGCTGCTGCCACCGCAACGCCAACGGCGGCGCGGTACGCGCGCTGACCCGCCTTTTTGGCCACCAGCTCATAGGTAAGACCCGCACCGAACAGCAGAGTGCCGGCGAGAGCAAAGTCGGCCAGGCCCCAAACCACCTCATCGGTGAACTGCATCGCCAACCCGGGGAGCAGCAAGATGAACGCGGTCGCGAGTGCGACGCGGCGGGCGGATTGGTACGCGGTCGTGATCGCAGTTGTTCGCATCAGCCACCTCAGCTGTCTGCTAGGGCTCCACTCCGGGAGCTCCACTCCGGGAGCTCCACTCCGGGAGCCCCTGGGTCTCATGGCCTTGAGGCACTTTAGCGCGCTGCTGCGCAGCCGGCAAGAGCGGCAGGATCTCGCGCGATCAGCCCACCAGAATCGGCATCCGTGGCGCTTGGCCGGCTCTCGACGCTCTCGACCTGGCCGCTGGACGGCGTTCCCCGCGAGCGACTAGAATCGGCTGGCACCTTGACGAGGGGAGTGATGCTGTGCCGAAGAACCTTTATTCTGTCGAGCCCCGGTTCGACCACCGGCAGATTCCCGCCGTGGGGATCTTGTTGATCAACCTGGGCACGCCGCAAGCGCCCACGGCGCAAGCGGTCAGGCCCTATCTCCGGCAGTTCTTGTGGGACCCGCGGGTGATCGAACTGTCGCGTCCGCTGTGGTTCTTGATCCTCCACTTGTTCATCTTGACCCGACGACCAAAGGCTTCGGCCCGGCTTTACGCCAATATCTGGACCGCGGAAGGCTCACCCCTCTGGGTTTTCTCCCAGCGCTTGGCGCACCGGCTCGAAGGGGCCATGCGGGAGCAGATCGGGACTCCGCTGCACGTGGCCTTGGGCATGACCTATGGCCATCCATCCATCCCAGCAGCACTCGCTGAGCTCAAGGCCAAGGGCTGTCGCCGTTTGCTGATCTTGCCGCTCTATTCGCACTACTCCTCCACTTCGACGGGAGCCTCGTTCGATGCGGTGATGAAGGAGCTCATGAGGTGGCGGCTCGTTCCTGAAGTCCGCACCATCCACCAGTATCATGACGAACCAGCCCTGATCCGCGCGCTCGCTTTGAGCATCCGCGAATTGTGGAGCCAGGGCGGGGAGCCGGAGAAGCTGGTGATGTCCTTCCACGGGATCCCCGAACGCTACTTCTTGAACGGGGATCCCTACCACTGCCAGTGTCTGAAAACCGGCCGTCTGGTGGCTGCCGAACTGGGACTTGCCGCGGACCGCTACGTGGTCAGCTTCCAATCTCTGTTTGGCCGGGAGGAGTGGATCAAGCCGTACACCAGCGTCACTCTCGCAGCCATGGCGCAAAGCGGGGTCCGCCGGGTCGACGTGATCTGCCCAGGCTTCAGCGTCGATTGCCTCGAAACCCTGGACGAAATCGGCCGCGAGTACCGTCACCTTTTTCTCGCGGCAGGCGGCGAGCAGTATCGTTTCATCCCCTGCTTGAACGACCGGCGGGAGCAGGTGGAGTTGCTCCGCGACCTGGCGCTGCGCAACCTCGCGGGATGGGTTAAGACCCAAGACGCCTGGCACCCAGCGGACGCGCTTGCGGCGGCCGAGCAGACGCAAGCGCGCGCAGTAGCGTTGCAAGTGCGCGGCGTCCGTGCGGATGGCGGTTACGGGGTTTAAGGGTCGACGCAGCAATAAATTCACAGTTGTTGATGCGTCGGCCCTAAGCCGGCGGGCGTCGACCAGGGCCTGGCTGGACCAGCCGATCCCAGCGCAAGCGCAGGGCGTAGCAAATGGCAGCCGCCAGCGCGTCGGAAGCGTCCGCCGCCAGCCGCACTTCGCCCAATCCCAAAATGCGCCGCACCATGGTGCTCACCTGGGCTTTGTCGGCGCGGCCGTGACCCGCCACAGCGACTTTGATCTCGGCGGGCGAATATTCCTGGATTTCGAGGCCGGTGAGGGCCAACGTCGCGAGCAAAGCGCCACGGGCCTGGGCGAGGACGATCAGCGAGCGATTGTTTTTGCCGCGGTAAGGGGTTTCAAGTACCGCTGCAGCCGGTTCCCAAGACACGAGCAAGGTCTGTAACTCGCGGCTCAGGCTGGCCAGCCGCTCAGACAAAGGCGCGTCTTGGGTCAAGACGATGCGCCCGTGGGCGAGCGCCTGCAAACGCGATCCCCGGCGTTCGATCACGCCGTAACCGGTGTAGCGGCTGCCAGGATCCAGGCCCAGGATGCGCAACGTTATACCCTTGTCGATACCCTTGTCGTTGTTCTTGACGAATATCCTTGACGAAATATCCCTGGCTCGCTGGCGGGGGGAAAGACCCCACCGTGGGTTGTTTGGGGGCGGGCATGCCCCGCAGCAATTCTGCCATGCAGGGAGCGGCCGATAAAGTAGAATCCTCTCCTGCTCATCGCGCGTTCAGCAACTAGCGCAGCCCACGGTTTTGAGCTGGGCTCGTCAGATTGACGGAGCGTCGCAAAGGGTGTTACAAAGTCGAAGGTACTCGGGAGCGACCAGCGTGAGCTGGAGAATCAGGGGCTACGGAACTCATGTCGTCGGCCATCCTAGTCGTTGAGCGAGATGCGGGTTATGCCGAGCAGATTGCGCTAGCCCTGCAAGCAGACGGCTTTTTGGTGGAAATCGCGGGGAGCAGTGACGCTGCGCTGCGCTTGGCTGCGGAGCGGGCGCCGCGGTTGGTTCTCGCGAGCGCCACCCTGCCCAGCGTCAAGGACGTCTTGGCCAAATTTTCCCGACGGTCCGGCGGACCTGGCGCGATCGTCATGGTGCCGGTCACCCTGATGGGCGAAGTGAGTGCGCAAGACTTTCTCGCCGACGAGCTCTTGTCCAAGCCGTTTGCTGACCAAGACCTCCGCGACCTGGTCAAGAGCTGCCTCGCGACGGGCAAGGAAAGTGGGGTTTACCCGCTGCTGCCACATCCTTTTGAAGACACCCAACAGCTCACCTCAGCTGACATTTTTGGCGATGTTTTGGCCGAAGTGGAGGCCGAAGCTCCCGCGTCCAAGCGCTCCGAGCGTGCGGAACCTTCGGCCGAAATCGCGCGGCGACTCGAAGAGACGTTGTCGGGAGTCCTTGACCTCAACAGCCTTTCCGGCGCGCGCAAGCGCCCGCCCCGCCCTCCCGAACCACCGCCGCGGCCGCCAGCTCCCCTGCGGCGTGACCTCGACTACACCCTCGACGAAATCGACGATCTACTCGACAAGACGCTGTCCGGGCTCGATCTGTCGCCGCGATCCCGCCCTGCGCGCAGCAGTGGGCCTGCGCGTGAGGCTGTCAGCGATGCGCCCCGCGACGCAGCGGCCCGCGAGGCGGCGGCCCGCGACGCGGCGATCCGCGACGCGGCAGCCCCGGAAATCGCGATCTCAGAACTCGCGCTCCCGGAGGTCGTCCCGGAACTCGCGCTCCCGGAGGTCGTCCCGGAACTCGCGCTCCTGGAGGTCGTCCCGGAACTCGCGACTGATGAGGCGGCAACCCCAGCAGCGGTTGAGCTCGCCGCGTCAGTCCCCGCAGAATTGCCCAGCCTGGGCTGGGAAGCGCCACCGGCGCTGCCCGAACCGCTCGTCGGCTCCTGGCTCGAGCCACCCGATCTGGGACCCGTTCCCGCGTTCTCGACCCCACCGCTGGCCACACCGCCCTGGGAGTTTCCTTCCCCGACGCCGCCGTCAGCCCCGCCGCCGGCGAACCTGTCTTCTGCTGCCTCAGCGGTGCTGCGCGCGCTCGAGAGCCCAATGGAAGCACCGGAGGAACCTGCGCCAGTTGCCGCCTCGCGGCTACCGCCAGAACCCGCTCCCGAGTCGTCCTGGGACTTGCACCATGGGCTGTATGCCGAACCCCACGCCACCTTGGACCATGAGCCTTTTCTCGGGGCGCCGGTTTCGGCTTTCGAAGCCGAGCGGTTTCGCACCCAAAAGCTGGCGACGATCCCCGAGCTTGGTTTTAACGAAGGCATTCCTTTTGGCGATTATACCCTGCTGCAACGGATCGCGGTTGGCGGCATGGCCGAAGTGTGGCAAGCGCGGCGGCGCGGGGTCGAGGGCTTTCAAAAAACCGTCGCGATCAAGAAGATCCTGTCGCACCTGACCGACAGCACGGACTTCGTCACCATGTTCATCGACGAAGCCAAGCTCGCTGCCCAGCTCAACCACAACAACATCGCGCAGATCTACGACCTCGGCAAGGTCGGCCCTGACTACTACATCGCCATGGAGTACGTCGACGGCAAAGACCTGCGTTCGATCTTGAAAGCCGGGCGCGAGGTCGGGATGCCCTTGCCCATGGGCCTTGCCCTGATGATTGCCGCGCGCCTGGCCCGGGCGCTCGACTACGCGCACCGCAAGCGCGACTTCGAGAACCGCGCTCTGGGCCTAGTCCACCGCGATGTTTCGCCGCAGAACGTCCTGATTTCCTACGAAGGCGAAATCAAACTGTGCGATTTTGGCATCGCCAAAGCCGTGGTCAAGGCGAGCACCACCCAGATGGGCGCCTTGAAGGGCAAATTGCAGTACATGTCGCCGGAACAAGCCTGGGGCCGTCCGGTCGACTCGCGTTCAGACATCTTCTCGCTCGGCGCGGTGTTGTTCGAGATGCTGACCGAGAGCAAGTTGTTTGCGGCGGAAACCGAAGTCGGGGTGCTCGACGCGGTGCGCGATTGTCGGATCCAGCTGCCCAGCGAGCTGGTCCCGCAGATTCCCCCAGAGGTCGACCGGATCGTGAGCAAAGCCCTGACCAAACGGCCGGAGGAGCGCTACCCGACCGCGTCGGAGTTGGAGCAGGAGATCGAGTCGGTGCTGCGCGAGCTACATCCGCGGCCGAGTGAAACAGCCCTGACCGCCCATCTGGAGCAGCTGTTCCACCCGCAACGGGCAGCGGGACGCCCGCAGTGGGAAGATCTTGCGGTTCCGCGCGAATCCGACAGCGTCTCTGCCGACCGCGTCTCTGCCGACAGCGTCTCTGCCGACAGCGTCTCTGCCGACAGCGTCTCTGCCTTTTTCGTGGCTGAAGATCCCCACACCGCGGACGCCCGCCAGCTCGAACCGTCCAGCGACTCGCGCGCCAGCTTCACCCCGCTCCCTGAGCCAGCGCTTGAACCTGCCGTGCCGCCGTCCGCCGTTTCGCCGTCTCCCGCCGCGACCGCGAGCGCGCCGAAGCTGGTGCTGGCTGCGGTGATCCTGCTGCTCGTCGCTTTTGCCGTGTGGTGGCTGGTGCTGCGCCAGCCCACGCCGTCCGCGCCGCCCCAGCGGGCAAACCCCGAAGCCCCCGCGGTCGACGCTCCCGCTGGCCTACCCGCAACCACCCCTGCCACCCCTGAAGAAAGCCCGCCAGCAACCGCGGGTGCGACGCCGGCCGCCGCTCCCAACCTCACTCCCGCCGAGCTGCAACAAGCGATCGACCAAGCCCTCGCCAAACGCGCTGCCGAGATCCGCCAGGGGCTAGCACCCGAGTTCGAAGCCGAGCGGCGGCGGCTCGAAGCGGAACTCGCCGCGGCGCGCAAAGCTGCCGCTGAGAAAGCGGGCAGCCCGCCGCCTGGTGGCCAGCAAAATCGGCGGCAGTAACCTCCCGCGGGTCGCCCAGGGGCTGCAAGTTTAAAAAAGGAAAATCCAAACAGAAAACTCAGAAAGTGCGGTCTTCGACCAGCAGCTCCTCGGCTTCCTTGACCTCCAAGGGAGCCGCGTAGAGGGGACCTTGGACGAGGTCGATTTCCAATCGGCGCAAGTGCTCGGCTTGTTCTTGGGTGGTGACATCTTGCGCGATCACTTGCAAGCCGAAGGTGGTGGCCAAAGCGACAATGGCGCGGATCACTTCGCTGCTTTCGCCGCCGGGTTTCAAACTGCGGATCAACGAGCGGTCGAGCTTCAAGTGGTCGAGCGGCAAGCGCTGCAGCCAGGGCAACGACGTGTAAGCCGCGCTGTATTGATCGATGCCCAGGCGAAAACCGATCTTGCGCAACTCCCACAGCACCTCCGCCATGGCTTCAGCGTTGTCATAAACCAGCTTTTCATGGAGTTCGAGGCCGATGGCTGAGGGCTTGACCCCGGTCTCCTCGACCATCCGCCGCAAGTCGGCCACGAAGCCGGGCTGGAGGATCTCCCGGCTCGAAAATTTGACGCTGATGATCGCGTTTTCCTTGTAGGTGAAGCGGGTTTGCCAGGCCACCATCTGGCGGCAGACCCGGCTGAACACCCAGCGTGCGAGCGCCACCACTTGCCCGCTTTTTTCGCCCAGTGGGATGACCTCTTCGGGACCGAGTGAGCGTTTGCGGTCGGGGACCCAGTGGATCTGCGCTTCAAAACAGCTCAACCGGCCGTGCTTCAGGTTGACGATCGGCTGCAGCAGCAAGATCAAGTCGCTGTCTTTGATCGCTTGCCCGAGGTCGGATTCGAGGCGCCGCTGGTCCACCGCGTTTTGGTGCAGGTGGGGATCAAAAATCTCGTAGCAGGCTTTGCCGCGGGCTTTGGCGCGATACATGGCGGCATCGGCATCGCGCAGCAGGTCCTCTCCCTTCAAGTAGCCCGTCGAGCTGAACGCAATCCCCATGCTGCCCGAACTGGTGATTTGTTGGCCGACGATGGCAAACGGCTGGCTCAAAGCTTCGAGGATGCGCTCGGCGATCGGCGTGGCATCGCTCACCTGCTGCAAATCATCGAGCAAGACGGTGAACTCGTCGCCGCCCAGACGGGCGGTCGTGTCGCCCGGCCGGAGGCAGCTTTCGAGCCGCCGCGCCGCCTCGATCAGGAAAGCATCGCCGGCAGCAGGCCCCAGCCGGTCGTTGATCTCTTTGAATCCGTCGAGGTCGATGAACAGGACCGCGAAGAGGTTGCGTTGGTTGCGCTGGA
>CAZCOV010000270.1:0-8878 GCA_964499975.1 uncultured Thermoanaerobaculia bacterium | reverse complement strand
CCTTGTACCAGGCCATACCGAAGATCATATCCTGTTACCGCTTCTGTTACCGAAAGTCCAGCGGCACCATCTGGCGTCGGCGGCGTCGGCAAGTGCTGTGGATCCAGGTTGGTTCCTGACTCTAGCGCAGGTACAATGCCCCCATGTTGGAGCTCGACGGCATCCCCATAAATCCCCCGCTGTGGCTCGCACCCATGGCCGGGGTGACCGATCGCGATTTTCGCACCATCGTCCGGCGGATCGGCGGCGTGGGCGTGGTGTCGATGGAATTTGTGCCTGCCAAGGGCTTGGTCCGGGGTGAACGCCGTGCGCATCGCCTCTTGCCTTTCAGCCAAGAGGAAAGGCCGCTCGCGATCCAGATCTACGGCTCGGATCCCCAGACCATGGCGGCAGCCGCGCAGACCGTCGAAGCGTTGGGCGCGGACATCTGCGACATCAACATGGGCTGTCCGGCCAACCACGTGCTCAAGGGTTGTGCGGGCGCCGCTCTCATGGGGGACTTGCGCATCGCAGAAAACATCATCCGCACCGTGCGCCAGGCCGTGCGCTTACCGCTCACCGTCAAGTTTCGCCTCGGGCTCGACGAAAAGCGGCACAATTACCTCGAACTCGGCCGCATCTGTGCTGCCCATGGGGTGGCCGCGGTCAGCTTGCACGCGCGCACCGCCCGCCAGATGTTTCGCGGCACTGCGAGCTGGCCGGAAATCGCGCGGTTGAAAGCCGAACTCGACATTCCGGTGATCGGTAACGGCGACATCACCACGCCCGACGACGCCTTGCGCATGCTGCACGAGACCGGATGCGACGGGCTGATGATCGGCCGCGGTGCGCTGCTCAATCCGTGGCTCTTTCGCCAGATCGCCGCGCGGCTTGCGGAGAGTGAGGTCCAAGCGCCCACCCTGGCAGACCGTCGCGATCTGATCCTCGCCCACTTCCGCACCGTGCTGGCGCGCGAGGAGCCCGGTCCCGCCCTGCATAAGCTGCGCACCTTCACCGCCTGGTACAGCCGCGGCCTGCCCCAAGGCGTGCGCCTGCGCCAGCAGCTCGAACAACTGCGCCAACCCAACGACGTGCTGACCGCTGTCGAGCAGTTTTTTGCCGCGGCGATCCTGGCCGAGGCGGCGTGACCCGATGGCTGCCAGCACGTCCTGGGAACTGCCCCACGACCCAGCGCACAGCGTCCGGTTGCTGGCGTCCGCTGCCGCGGACTGGGATGCGACGTGGCAAGCCGATGGACCGCTCAGTGGCCGTTTGCGTTTGCCGGTCCTCGCCGGCATCCGCCGTGGGCAAATCTACGGCCGGGTGACGCTCAGCGCAGAGGCCAAAGGGTCGCGCTTGACTTTCCACCCCGAAGAACAAACCTTCGAGGTCTTGAAACCGCAGCTGGTGCTGTTGATCCTGGCGGCCTTGGGCGGGCTGACCTTGATGGCGGCTCCGCTCTTTCCGGTCTTAGTGCCGCTGGTGCCGCTGTCTTTGCTGCTCGTTCTCGGGGCCTGGTTCGTGGTCGCGAACCTGCGCAACAGCGGTCCTGAGGAATTTTTCGGTGGGCTCGCCGTCGCCGGGGAACCCGCAGCAGACAGGCTGTCGGCGAACCCGGAAACAACGGAAACTTAGACCGCGGGGAATGCTTGCCGCGGCTCGTTTGTTGTAAGCTCACGGTCTGGCGTCAAGCTGGCGAGCCGATCTGCATCACCAAATCCACATCGCCGCCACGTCGCCAGAACGCATCTTTGACAACTTGGGGGCGTACCGGATTCGACGGGGAACGAGCAGACTTGGGGTTGCGTGCCGCTTCCATCCGTCAAATGGAAAACCGTTAAAACTGCCAACGACAATTTGGCCGTCGCGGCTGCTTAACCAGGCCGCGCGTCCTGACAGACGCTCGATCCGCGGTTTCTGTCGGGGCGTAACTTCAGCGGATCAAAGGGTACCGGCGAGTCCCGCACCGGTTCCCTGACCTAGGGACTGGCTGCAGTGGGGAGGCCTTCCTCCGTAACACTGTGGCGAGACACTAAAGCGAAGGCTACGCACGTAGTGGCCACAAGCCTGAGTTTTCCGGACGTGGGTTCGACTCCCACCGCCTCCACCACCTCCATTCATCCTCAAAGTATAACGACCGCAAAGTATAACGACCGCAAAGTATAAGCACCGTACGCCCAGGCGCACTCGCGCTGGCCCAGCTCTCAGGTTTTGGCCGGCGCCGAACAGCAAAGCGCGACTTCACTGCTTGGTCAGGGGTATCAGACGTGCTGATCGAAAAGGACCGGGTTTCCATCTGGATCAAGGATAACAAAACTGGCGGGTCCGGTCGTGCTTTCGTCTGCCTCGCTCTGAAAGGGCACCCCGTGGGTTTTCAACTGACGCTGTAACTCGCGCACATCGGTGAAAGTATCGAGCTTGCGGGCGCTGTTGTCCCAGCCAGGATTGAAGGTCAAGATGTTCTTGTCGAACATGCCTTGAAAAAGACCGATCACGTGATCGCCGTTTTTCAGGATCAGCCAGTTCTGCGCAATATCTCCCATGAAGACCATGAAGCCGAGTTTCTCGTAAAACGCCTTGGACGCGTGGATATCCTTGACCGTCAAGCTGATCGAAAATGCGCCAAGTTGCATGCTTTGCTCCTTTGGTTGGTCGCTGTTCTCCGCGAAGCGTGCTCCGCCGTGATCGAACAAATGTCGCCGTCGGCATCAACGTCAAGCACGGTGTTCTCGTCGAGATCCCCAGAAGACCGCCCAGCCGTTTCAGGGCGTGTAGGTGACCACCAGCTCCGGCTGGTTGCCCGTAGCGGCTTCCCCCGAATAGAAGCCCACGTAGTCACTGCCAAGGTCGTCGTTGTCGTCGAGGGTCATGAAGACGCGGAACTGGGTGGTCCCGGTCTTGCTCACGGCGGCCCGCCCTGCGGCATTGAGGCTGCCGGTCGAGAAGGTGCCGTTCGCGGTCGGACTGCTCATGGAGGCGACGCCGACGGCAGCGGCCGCCGCCTCGAAATCCCCGGCGGCAAACGCGGTCGAGCCCCCGAACGCCGAGCTCATGTCGACCGTGCAGGTGCCATGCGTGGTGAAGGGGCTGGTGCCCGAGACCGTGCCGCGCTTGAGCCGCAGGGTTGCCGCCGTGATGGTCGCCGTATCCGGGAGCGCCGACGTATCAAAGGAGACAATCGAACGGTATTGGGTATCGTCCGAGAAATCTCCGACGCGCAGAGACGCGGTGGCGTTGTCGGTCGAGTTGCCGCCACCGCCGGAATTGGAGGTTTCCGTCGACTCCCAGAGGCGGCCGTCTTGCGCTGCCACCGAGTAGAAGGTGACGGTTACGGAGCCACCCGAGGTGATGGTCACCGAGATCGCTGCCGAGCCCGAAAGGCTGCCCGAGTCGGTCACCGCGGCGGTGATCGTATGGGTGCCAACCGACAGGGTCGACGTCGAGAAGGAAGCGCCACTGCCGATCGTGCCGTCGAGCGAGGAGGTCCAGGCGAGGCTCGAAGAGAGGTTGCCATCCTGGGTATCCGAGGCCGTACCGCTGAAGGTCACGGCGGTCCCCGAGGCAAAGCTCGAGCCGTTCGTCGGGGCGGTGATCGACACGGAGGGAGCTGTATTGCCGCTGCTATCACTGATGTACAGGAAAATTGCGCTGACCGCGCCCCAATTGTTCGCAGCGTCCTTGCCGCGCACGAAAAGAATGTGACGGCCGACGCTGAAGCCGGATGTCGCCAGCGATGTCGTCACGGTTTCGCTGGTGCTGCTGAACGCACCGTCGGAGGCGGCCATGGCGATGGGGGCGGGAGCGGCTCCCCACGGCGGGGTATCGACATAGACCTCGGCCGCGGCAATGTTCTGGCTCGGTTCGGTGCCATTGGTGTTGTTGAAACGGCTGTCGTTGACGCTTGCGGTGAGCGTCACGTTGGTTCCCGCCGGAACACCGGGAGCGGTCGAGCCGGCGCTGAGCGAAACCGTCACGGTTTCAGGACCTGCCGGAGCCAGGTATGGCGCACGCGCCAACTTCGCAGCGTATTTGAGCGCCGGCAGGTTGGCCGGCAGGAGGGTATTGGTGAAATAGGTGCAGGACTCGAAGAAAGCGGTCCCGAGCTCAAACGTCAACGAGGCGATGCCGAGCGTGCCGTAACAATGGTCGTCGGTCGCGCCGTCGGTCGGATAGAGGCCCACCGATTGCCCCGGCGAGTGGCCGTTGAAGTAGGCCAGCTTGCGGCCGAGGGTTTGCAGAGCGGTGCCATTCGGCGCCACCGAGGTCGTCATACCCCAGGGCCACAACACGAGCCTGCCCGAGCTGTGCAGGTCGATATAGATGCCGCTGGTGGTGGCCGGCGCGGCGTCGGTGATGTTCGGGCCGCGCTGGTCGGGGAAGATCGCCTCCATGTAGGCCTGCAGGGCCTGCGTTTCGGGCTCCGAAGCGGCGTTCGGGCCGCGGTAGGTATCGTTGCAGGGGTTGGTGCTCGAACCGTTGCAGCAGCCCCACATGAAGGTACAGTTGCGGTTTAAGTCGGCGCCGCGGTTCGAGCTGGTGGCGCCGCAGTAATTCTCGTTGACGTTCTTGCGCCAGGAAGCGCCGGCCTCCGCCTTCTTGCGGCCGTCCGGATTCGACTGCAGCAGCAGATGGATCTCGTGGTGGTCGAGCAGCCAGGTGGCATCGGCATCGGTTCCATACCCGGAGATCAGCGACTCGGCGAACCGCAGCGCCAGCTCGACCGGCGTGTATTCGCGGGCGTGCAGGCCGGAATTGAGCAACAGCTTGGGTTTGGAGCCGGTGATCGCCGAGTTGGTCAGCTTGAGCACCTTGAGGTCGTAGCCGGTCCGGCCGATCGACTTCTCCCACGAATCGCCGACGTCGCTGAAGGTGGCGAGGGTCGGGTTGGCCGTGACCAACGCCTGCGCCGACGTGAACGTTTCCTCCACCGTGCGGTAGCAAGAGTAGTTCGGGATCGAGCGTTGGATGCTGGTGTAGCGGTCGGCGGCCTTCTGGTCGATTTCGACCCGCAAGCCGGAAGCCAGCAGGCGGTCGTACTCGTCGAAGCTCACCTCGAGCAGCAGGTAGCCCAGCTTGTATTTCGCCTCGGTCGGCTCGAAGCTCGCGGCAATCTTATGCGCGGTGCGAAGGTCCTCGAAGTAGACTCGCACAAACAAGTGGCCGGTCTTCTCCACGTCGTCGCTCTGGGCGTTCGCGAGGCTGGGAACCCAGCACGCCAGAACGGCGAGCAGGCAAAGAACGCGTCGGATGATTCTGCGCATGACAGCTCCTTTCACTGGTTGAACCGACCCACCCGACGCTGGCCGCCGCGCCGTTACGGCATTTTACGCCGATCCCTGGATCGCGACAATTCTCCCGGTCCAGAGGTCCAGAGGTCCAGAGGTTCCAAAGGGTCCAGAGATCCCGACGTTATGGCGCGACGCTCAGCGAGGGCGTCCCTGCGAGAAGGTCGGCCACGGCGTCCACGTAGCGCTTGCCGCTGATCGTAGGCGCTCCGTTCAGCCCATAGAAGAAATTCCCGTTTGCCAGCATCGAATGCCGGACGGAGTCCGGATGCCAGCCGGCATGCTGCCCTTGCGGCGTCGCCGCGGCCTTGACCCGGGACTTTTGCAGCGCTGCGCCGGGGCCGGGGGCGCCGGTGCAATCCGTCTGGTAGGGGTAGGCCACACCGAAACAGGAACCCACGGCTTCACGGCCGATGGTCTGGTCTCTCTCGGAGAAGGCATAGAGCACTCGCAGGCCCCGTGCCTGGAACACCGCGTGGACCGTGGCCGGCCGCAGGCAGGCCAATCCTTTGCATGCGGAGGAAAGCTTGGGGGCATAGACCCCTTTCGCCAGGGATTCGGCGGTGTCGTCGGAGGCCGCGAGGCCTGCATCCAGACCGTGAAAATAGGCATCCACGGCATAGAATTTGTCCACCGCCGGCAGCGCCGCCTCGAGGCGCAGGACGTTGTTCATCACCCCCTTGCCGCCGGCGGACGTCCCAGCAAAGAGAAGGCGCACGTCGCCACGGTTGCGCAGCTGGCTCCTGCCTCCTTCGCCGTTCGGAATGCCGGTGGTCCGCAGGAAATGGATTGCGGCGTCGATCACGTTCGCCCCTTGGAAGACATAGCTGTCCGGCGCTCCATTTGCCTCCTCGCCAGAAGCGAGCGTGCCGCCGCCGCCGATCCATTCATCGGACGAGCAATAGTAGAGGTAGACGAAGTTCCAGTCCTTCACCGGATTGGCGGCCTGGGTCCGGTCAAAGATCCCGTCCTTCTTCACCCGGAGCGGAAGCGCAGCGCCACCCTTCATGTTGTTCGCGCTCTGGCCGGTTTGCGTCAGCTGCCAACGGATGTCGCATTCCTCCTGCGTGACGCAGCCGCCGCCCCCGTCGAGGAAGATCAACCAGTTGGACGAGCCGGTCCCGCTGGAGTAGAGCGCCGCGGGCTGGCCGTCGTTGCAAATCGCTTTGGAATATGCGGAGAGACTTTGCCGCTCCAGGGTTGTGCCATGTCCGCCGGCCGGCGCGATGAGGAGTCCGCAGAAGATCAGGGGGATGAGAGAGGGGGTTGGCCTGTCCATGATGGGCGGATTCTACAGCGGAGTGGCTGCCCGGTGTGCAATCTGCCGGCGGCGCTTTTGCAGTACTTCCTTGAACAGCACTAACATGTCGCGCTAACGCGCCGCGAACGCACCGTGTTCGGGTTGAGCACGGAGTTAGGCGCACGTTCACTTCACATCTTCCAATTTGACCCCCTGTCCAGCGCGCAAACTGCTGCGGGCAGACTCGACGCGCTGATGAAAGCGCGGGTCGTGCTCTAGGCGATAGTCGAACCAGTCGTCCTCTGACTCAAAGCCAATTAGGACCCCCGCCGGTTTGCCGTGACGCGTTATCACGATTTCCGCCGTCTCCGCCTCGCGCAGAAAACGCGACAGGCCGTCCTTTACCTCGGAAAGGGGTACTTCCTTTACTCGGGGCTTCCGAATTGCGCCAGCCATGATTCACTCTCCGATTTGGCCACGATCGCCAGCACCTCGACGGTCGAGCCAGAAACGTCATAGAACACACGCACCTCGTCCACTCGCAGCCGGTATTGCGGTCTCGACAAGCCGCGCAATCGTTTGATCCGGCTGCGGCTGGTCTTCGTCGGCTCGCGCCTTAGATGCGTTTCGAGGGCCTCTCGCACGGCAGCTCGCAGATTGGCTTTTAGGCGTCGAAGATCCTCTATGGCTTCCGGGGCGAGGATGATCTCAAAACGCATTCTGGCCAGATTATAGCCAGAATTACGGAAGCTGCGATATCGTGTACTCTAGTTATTCTAGTTCTCTAGTCAGGTCCGCCCGCGGCGGGGTACGGCCGAGGCCGCGGGCAGTTGGATGGCGAGTAATTCGTAGCGTTCCTGGGCGCTCCGCGGCACCGAGAGGTCCCCCCACTGGGCGGTGGCCCACTCCTTCAGCTCATCTAAAACTCTGCGTTGCAGTTCGGGGTCGAGCGCTCTGCCCGCGAGGCCAGGCTTGGTGCGCCAGGCGGTCAGGGCGTCGGCCGCCCGTTCGGCCACCGACCAGGACGCCGCGGTTTGGGGGGCGCGCAAGCGTCCGCCCTGTGCGGCGAGCGCTGCGCAGAGTTGGTCGCGGGCGTTGCGACCGCTGCGGCCGGGAACCCCATAGTGGGCGAGCCGGCGCTGCATCTCGACGCGCAGCGCAGCACGCAGGCTCTGGGGCTCGCGGCGGACGCTGCCGAGAATGACCCAACCCGCAGGGCGCGCGACCCGCAGCACTTCAGCGGCCAAGTGCTCGCTGGCGAACAAGTGCGCTGCCCGCGACAGAAAAATCACTTCTGCGCGGCCGCTACGGATCGGCCACCCCAGTTCGGCATCGGCGCGCACCAGGGCGGTCCGCCACCAGCGGAGCGGCAGCTTGCGGCGGAAAACCGCGAGCATTGCCGCAGAAACATCGACCCCGACGTACCGCCAGGGACCGCGGGCGAGCAACACTCCTAGCTCTCCTGTGCCTGCACCCACGTCGAGGAGCAAGTGGCTGCGCGAATCCTGGTGATTTTGCGTGGTGATCTCCTCGATCACCGCCGCGATTCTGAGCGCGGCCTGCGCCGGCAACCCCGCGCGCCGATCGAAGTCCGCGGCCTGGCTGTCGAACGAGAAGCCCGCGCCTCCCGATCCATGGGGTACTGACGATTCACGCGATCCTGACATCGGGAGTTCATTGTAGCGATCGCTGCGGAAAAGCGGTAGTGAAAAGCATGGTTTCGTCGATTTGTCATTCCACACCCGCAGATGAGCCTAAGGGTCGACGCAGCAATAAATTCACCCTTTCTGGCGCCCAGATTGGGGCCAGATTCGGCCGATCGTCGGGCGCAAAACCGCAGGACTAGCAGGGCTAATTCGAGGATTTTGCGTTCGCGATCGGTCGCAGGTGGCCTCAAGATGGGATGCCAGAATGGGAGTTGTTGCTGCGTCGACCCTAAGAACTGCGCCAGCCAAACAAGCACTTGACACTGACCGAGCTTCTGCCAGAATCCAACTGCAAATCGGCCGTGGACTTGAGCAGGACCCCAGGCAAGACTCGATAAGGGTCCAGGAGTCGTCGCTGCTGAACGTCTGCGGTTTCATCCGTGGTTTCATCCTCTGCTGGGTTCGCCGACAGCAGTCGGACTCGGCACGATAGGGTGAGTGTGCCCGAGGAGCATCACATGACCAGATCCGGCTCTCCAGCGCGCCGCGAAACGTTGAGTTTGACCTTGAAGCTCCTGCTCGCGTTGCTGCTGCTCGCCCTCGCGCTGCTGCTTTTGCCAGCAGCCTCCTCCGCCCAAACAGCTACCTACCCAGACGGCAACCAGCTCGGCAAGCCCAGGGGGTGGGACGGCATCGTTTTCACGTGAAACAATTCGGCAGCGAGTAGC
>CAZCOV010000269.1:0-8893 GCA_964499975.1 uncultured Thermoanaerobaculia bacterium | reverse complement strand
GGAGCGTTGGCTGCTCAAGGCAGGAACCGTCTCGACTCCCGAAAAAATCGTCGAATGATGCGTCGACCCTAAACCGGTGGGATCGTCCCTCACTCGAACAGCGACTTTTTCGCCTCGGCATACCAGGCGGTGATGCCGCGCCAGATTTCTTCGGCGGTTTCCGCGAACCAGAACAGGTGTTTGTCTTCTGGGTCGATCACGCCTTCAGCCGCGAGGAAGTCGGCGTCGAAGACGCGGTGCCAGAAAGACTCGCCGACTAGGATTACCGGCAAGGGATCGAGTTTGCGGGTCTGGATCAGACACAGCGCTTCGAACAGTTCGTCGAGCGTGCCGTATCCGCCGGGAAAAGCGACGAGCGCGCGGGCGCGCAGCAGGAAATGCATTTTGCGCAGAGCAAAGTAGCGAAACTGAAAGCACAGCTCGGGCGTGATGTAAGGGTTGGGAAACTGCTCATGGGGCAAGGTGATGTTGAGCCCCACCGAATGCGCCCCCATCTCGAAAGCGCCGCGGTTGGCCGCTTCCATGATGCCCGGACCACCTCCGGTCATGACCAACAGGCGGTGGTCTTGCGGGCCGCCGCCCGCGCAGGCCACGATTTGCCCAAACTCCCGCGCGACGTTGTAGTAGGTGCTCTTGGCCACCACGCGTTCGGCCACCGCCAGCCGGCGTTGCAACTCAGGGTCGTCCGGACTGCAGTCGAGGGCCTGCCGGGCTGCGGTGACTCTGGCTTGGGCGGCAGCGGGTTCGGGGATCCGCGTGCCGCCGAAGACCACGATCGTCCCGCGCACCCCCTCTTCGCGCAACAGGATCTGCGGTTTCAAGTATTCGAGCTGGAGGCGCACCGCACGCAAGTCAGGGCGGTCGAAGAAGTCGTGGTCGAGGTCCGCCCGGCGGTAGGCTGGATGGCGCAACAGGGCCTGAATCCGGGCGGGGGCGTCAGGGTCCAGTTCAGCGGATTTAGGCTGACACAGGGGCAGCGGCTGTTGCCGCTGGGGCGGTGGGGGTACCGCAGGAGGCTTGGGGTTTTCCATCAGGAACCTCGGCGCTAGACGGCAAGGGCGGCGCTCAGTTGGCGTCCAGCAAGGGCCACAAGTCGAACTTCTGACCGAGTTCAGGGATGTGGGTACGTGCCCCAAAGCGGGCTTCGAGTTTCTCCGCCAGGGCTTGCGACGCAGGCAGTTCGCCATGCACCAAAAACACGTGACGGGGCGGCGTGGGTGCGCTCCCCACCCACTGCAGCAGCTCTTCGCTGTCCGCATGGCCCGAAAGCCCCTGGACGGGCAGCACTTCACAGCGTACCGGCACGTAGGAGCCATGGATTTTGAGTTCGCGGGCACCTTCGAGCAGACTGCGCCCGCGCGTCCCCTCGGCCTGGTAGCCGACCAAAAGCAGCAAGTTGCGCAGATCTGGGGCGAGGCGTTCGAGGTGGTGGAGCACCCGTCCGGCGGTGAGCATGCCGCTCGCCGAAATGATGATCCGCGGTCCGGGCAAGTCGTTCAGCTGTTTGGACTCGCTAACCGAACGGTGGAAGTGGACGTCCGTGGGAAACAACTCCAAACGTCCGTCTGCGAACACGTCAGGATCGACGTTTTCAGCATTGAGGTAATGACCGTAGATCTCCGTGGCATCGAGTGCCATCGGACTGTCGATGTGGATCGGCACTTTGGGGATGTGGCCCGCGAGCATCAGTCGGCGCAAGATCAGCGTGATCTGCTGTGAACGGCCAACCGCAAACGCCGGGATCAAAATGGTACCGCGGCGCATTAAGGTTTGGGCGAAGGGGCGGGCGATTTGGTCGAGGAGCGACTTTGGGTCGTGGCGACGGTCGCCATAGGTCGACTCCAAAATCAACAGATCACAGGCCGGCAAAGGCTGCGGATCCGGATGCAACGGCAGCCCAAAGCGGCCGATGTCACCGCTGAAAACGAGGTGCCAGTCGCGCTCGACGCCCCCCGGTGGGGCAGCTTTCAGCCGCAGCTCGATGAAAGCCGCTCCGAGCAAATGCCCGGAGTTGTGGAAGCGCGCCCACAGCCGGTCGGGAAGCACCGGAAACCACTCGTCGTAATCGTGCTTCAAACGCAACTTGAGCGCGGCCTGGGCATCCTCGGTGGTATAGAGCGGCAACGGCGGCTGGTGTTTGCTGAAACCTTTTTTCGCGGCAAAAGCTGCATCTTCTTCCTGGATCTTGGCCGAGTCGAGCAACATCAACTCGGTGAGCTCGAACGCGGCCGGAGTCGAGTGGACCGGCGCGTCGAGCCCGCGTTGCACCAACCGCGGCAAATAACCTACGTGGTCGATGTGGGTGTGGCTCAAGAGGACGTGATCAATCGATTCTGGGCTAAAAGCCGGGTCCTCCCAATTGAGCAAGCGCAGCTTTTTCAGTCCTTGAAACAGACCTGCATCGAGCAAAACCCGGCGGCGACCGAGGGTCAACAAGTGCTTCGAGCCCGTGACCGTGCGCGCTGCGCCATGAAAAGCGAGGGTCAAAGCGTCACTCAATGTGGTTCCTCCTGGTAGTTCGGCGCGATCTATTTCAGCTGGATGTTGACGTCACCCTTGCCGAGGTCGACGTCGATGCGCGCTTCGCCGGTGCCGTGCCAGTTCAAAGCGCGGGGGAAGCCAGTGCCCTCGACATGGCTGTCGTCGACCCACAAATCCACCTTGCCAACCCCGGTCTTGACCGTGACCATGCCAACCCGGCGGGCGGAGTGAAGGATGCTGACATTGCCTTCGCCGGAATTGATTTCGAGCCCGGCATGGAGCCCTTCGACAGTGACGTCAGCCGAGCGCGCGTCGATTTGCAGCGGCAGGTCATCGGGAACCCGCAACACCAAATGCGATTTGATGCCCAAGAGCCGCGCTTTGGGGGTCCCTTTGAGCCGGATGTCGATGCGGTCACCGTAGTTGCGAGGCGAAATATAAAGTTTTTGTGCCCGCTCTTTGCAGGCATCGAGGTCTTCCCGCGTGCACTCGAAGCGGGCTTCGATCTCGATATTCTTGCCTCCGACCCCTTCGACTTTGACACTGCCCACGGTCAAATCGACGATGATCTTGCGCGCGCTACCCGCCGCGAGCTTCTGCTCGATCTTGCGAACTTCGACTTCGGCAAGCGCGGACTGTCCCCACAAGGTGGCGACCAGCAACAGAAAAAAGGCTGAAGTTTTGCTTTGCATCTTGGTGTTCCCAGGCTGTAGGGTCGGTCATTTCACACGTTTTCGCCGGTTGCGGATGTAATCGGCGAGGATGAATTCCCCCAAATTGTAGGGGGATGCGTAATAAGCCCGACCGCGGTTGATTTGGGTGAGTTTTTCGACGAATTGCACCAGCATGGAATCGGTTGCGATCATGAAAGTGGTGATCACGATCTGCTGACGGCGGCAGAGGTCAGCTTCCTCCAAAGTCAAATTCACGATGCGCAAGTCGAGCCCAAAAGGATTTTTGTAAAGCTGTCCGTTTTCAGTGATCGCCGAAGGCTTGCCGTCGGTGATCAAAAAGATTTGTTTGTTGGGTTGTTTACGCCGCGACAACAGCCCGCGGGACAGACGCAAAGCATCGCGGGTGTTGGTGTGGAACGGTCCGGCTTCGACGTAAGGCAAGTCCGCGAGCTGGATTTCTTGCGCGGTGTCCCCGAAGAGGATCACCCCGAGGTGGTCTTTGGGATATTTGGTGGTGATCAATTCGGTGAGCGCGAGCGCGACTTTTTTCGCCGGGGTGATGCGGTCCTCGCCGTAGAGCACCATCGAATGGCTGATGTCGATCGCCACGATCGTGGCGCAAGCCGTGAGGTGCTCGGTCGCACAGACTTCGAGATCCTCTTCGCGCGGCAAGAGCTCGCCTTCTGTGCGCTTCAAGGTGTTGTGGAAAGAGCGCACCATGTCGATGTGGTGGAGTTCGTCGCCGAATTGGTAGGGACGGGTCTCGGGCAGCCGCTCCACCCCATCGCCCGCAGCGCGCACCGGGTGGTAGCCCGGGCCGCCGCGGCTAAGCCCAGAGAAAATCTCCTCGAACGCGCTGCGGCGGATGCGCCGCTCGCCGCTTGCGGTGAGCTGCAGCCCGCCCAGCAGGTCGCGCTCGAGCAATTGCTGGTCTTCCAGGCGGGCAAAAAAAGCTGCGAGGTCGAGGTCTTGTGGCAAGTAGCCCTGCTCTTGCAAGAAGCGCATCCACTCCATGGCTTCCTCGACGTCGCCGCCGCTTGCCAGCAGCAACTGGTTGAACAGCCGCTCCAAATCGAGCTCGCGCAGCAGCGCTTGCAGCAGATCTGGATCGAGGTAGGAGTAGCGGTGGCGCATCTTGGCCTGGGCGGCTCAGCGTTTCCGGCCAGCCGTCAGCAGGATCCCGCTGCCGAGCACGATCGCGCCGACCCCGGCCCAGGTCGGGATCTTCACTTTTTCTTTGTCCTTGACCGCCAGCTCCAGCGGTCCGAGCTTGGCCTCGCGCGTCTTTTGGGTGTAAGTGAAACTGCCTTGTGCCAGGCCCCAAGCACCAGCGACGATCAGCAGAATTGCGCCAATTCGGAGTGCCATCATGGGTTTGTCTCCTCGCAGCCTGTTAATTGATGTCCCTGTTAGTTAATGTCGCGCTCGTCGCTTTCACGCCGTTTGCGGGGTTTCAGTAGCTGGAGTTTGATCATTTCTTTGTAACTCACCTGGCTGTCGAGGTCCTCGCGCGCCAGCTTCAAATGCTGGTGCAGGCTCTCGAGAATCAGCTCGGCCGTGGCCGCGACTTCTTCGGGGGACGCCGACTCACTCCGCTCGCGGGCCAACTCCAGCAGTCCGGGTACGCGCTCCAGCTGCGCCAGGTAAGTCTTGAACGGTTGATCGTCGGCCAGCGTCACCGAGTGCCCGCTTTTAAACCAGCGGACAATGCCCTGGTATGGCCCCGCGTCCTCGTCACCGCCGGTGCCAACTTCGCGGCCGACCGGCGGGAACTTGCGCTCGAAAACCTGCTTGACCGCCTGACCGATCAGTCGCTTGGCCACCACTTCGGCGCCCTGCTGCTCGCCTTCGTAAACCATTTCGATCTTGCCGGTGATCGCCGGCAACAGCAAGTGAAGGTCGCAAATCCGCGGGTAAACCGGACGGTCGCCGGTCGAAAAAGCGCGGCGTTCGAGGTTGGAGGCGAGCAGTTCGAGCGCCGAAATCGCCATGCGGGCGCTCACCCCTGAGCTTTGGTCGACGAGGTCGCTGTCACGCGCCACCACCGCGATCTCTTCGAGCAGCAAGCGAAATTCCGCGGGGATCACCACGTGGTCATGGCCGCGCGCGAGCCAGGCTTCCTGCAAAGTGATTTCCGCTGCGATCTTCACGTCCTTGGGGTAGTGGGTGAGGATCTGCGACGAAATCCGATCCTTCAGCGGGGTGATGATCGCGCCACGGTTAGTGTAGTCCTCAGGGTTAGCCGAAAACACCAACAAGATATCGAGCGGGATGCGCACGGGAAAGCCGCGGATCTGGAGATCACGCTCTTCGAGGATGTTGAGCAGCCCGACTTGGATGCGCGGGGCGAGGTCGGGCAATTCGTTGATCGCGAAAATTCCCCGATTGGTGCGCGGCACAATGCCGAAGTGGATCACTTCCGGATCGGCATACGTGAGCTTGCGGGTCGCGGCCTTGATCGGGTCGATGTCGCCGAGCAAGTCGGCGATCGAAACGTCCGGTGTGGCCAATTTCTCATGGTAGCGCGCTTCCCGCGGCCACCACTCGACCGGGGCATCATCCCCGGCCGCGGCCACCAGCCGCTGGCCGGGGACCGAGATCGGGGCGAGCGGATCGTCGTTGAGTTCGCTGCCGACGAGCACCGGGACTTCGGGGTCGAGCCAGTCGACCAGGGCGCGCAAGATGCGGGTCTTGGCCTGCCCACGCAAGCCGAGCAAGATGAGGTCATGACCGGCCAAGATCGCGTTGACCACTCCGGGAATGACCGTGCGGTCATAGCCGAGCACGCCCGGAAACAGCGTTCGTCCGGACTGGAGGGCGGCTTGCAGGTTGCGCCGCAGCTCCTGGCGCACGGTTTGCGGTCGGTAACCGGTCCGCTTGAGCTCACCCAAAGTCTGCGCACGCGAACTCATGCGGATGCCTCCTGCGCTTCCAAGAAACGCTCCGCATCCAGCGCCGCCTGGCAACCCGTGCCCGCAGCCGTCACTGCCTGGCGGTAGGTGGGGTCCATGGCATCGCCCGCGGCAAACACACCGGGGATATTGGTCCGCGTCGACGGCGACTGCACGACGAGATAGCCGACCGGGTCACAGTCGAGCTGGCCGCGAAACAGCGCGGTGTTGGGCTGGTGGCCGATCGCGAGGAACACGCCCTGACAGGTGAAGTCGCTGACTTCCTGGGTTTGGGTGTGGCGCAAGCGCACCCCGGTGACGCCGCCTTGACGGCTGCCCAGGATCTCGCTCACGTCTTGGTGCAACAGCCAAGCGATTTTGGGGTTGCGCTGGGCGCGATCCTGCATGATCTTGGAAGCGCGCAGCTGGTCGCGTCGATGAACGACCGTGACCTTGCGGCAAAAGCGGGTAAGGTAGTTGGCCTCTTCCATGGCCGAGTCCCCGCCGCCGACCACGACGACTTCCTTATCCTTGAAAAAGAAGCCATCGCAAGTAGCGCACGCCGAGACACCATAACCCATGAGTAGAGCCTCGGACGGCAGTCCCAGCAGTTTAGCGCTGGCCCCGGTCGCCACGATCACGGCGTCCGCGCTATAGCGCGCTTCGTCGGTGGCGACTTGAAAAGGTCGTTGGCGGAAGTCGACCTGGGTGACTTCCTCGAACTTGACCGTAGCGCCGAAGCGGCGGGCCTGGGCGCGCATCTTGTCGACCAATTCGGGTCCCTGGATGCCTTCGGGAAAGCCGGGATAATTCTCAACATCAGTGGTGATCGTCAGCTGTCCTCCGGGCTGATTGCCTTCGAGGACCAGCGGCAGCAAATTAGCGCGGGCCGAATAAAGCGCAGCGGTCAGCCCGGCGGGTCCGGAGCCGATGATCAGCACCGGGAAATGGCCGGGAGGATGATCGTGGGTCATGCGGCGTGAACTCTCCTTGAGCGAAGAAGCGCGGTCGTTTGTGGGCAAAGCCGTCCTAGCGACTGGACTTCAGGTTGAACTGTTGGCCTCAAGCGCCGTCCAAGCGCGCCGAGTATACCAAGCCGCCGCCACGGGATGGGGGGAACCTCGGCAAGCCTCATCCCGCTGTGGTGCCGACTTCGTTTGGGGTCCGTGGTCCGTTTGGGGTCCGGTTTGCGCGATTTAGGAGTGCAGGAGAATGCTGGAGGACACGCAGCGGTAGCTCATGCGGTGGGCTGTAGGGGTTGGAGAGCAGGAGTGAGGCGGACTGAGGATTTTGAAGGACCATGGTCCCTTTTGCGGGCCGCTCTCGCGTTGTAGACCAGAGCGGAATCAGGGGCGATAAGCCTCCGAAACCTGGGGTTTGAAGATAGGAGGTTTCCGTGAACCGAGATCTCGTCTGGTGGGTACTGCTGGCGGCCTTGATCCTGGCCGGAACCACCGCGTTCGTTGTGGATCATGTGCAGAAGGTGAGGGAGCGCGACGCTGTTTTCGGCCGAGGAGCTTGTGACGAAGCTGCGATGGTCAAGGCGATCCAGTCCTACGAAAGGGTCCTCCTCTTCGGCGCTGTTGTCATGCCGGTGTTCGGGCTTATCGTCTCGGCGGCTTTGACCCGCCGACTGCGGCCAGAGCTCACTCATGGTCGCCGTGGAACTGTTCGCCGCCTCCTCATGGGAATTTCCGTCGGAATTTTGGCCGTGGTTGCCTTTGCCGCCATTCTCTTTTTCCTCGGTGGACCATGCCTCAGAGCCGCTGTTGGCTCGGAAGAAGGACTTCCAGGGGACGTGGCAGCCGGCGTGCTGACGCTGGGCAGATTGGTGCCCAACTTCTGGCTGGCTTCGAGCCTGGCCATCGTCCTGATGAGCCTCTTGTCGTTCTTCCTGCTCGGGATTATTTTCCGCACCCTTTCGGAAGGACTCACTCGAGGCATTGCTCGGCTGAGGAGGTCGTGATGTCTACATCGATTCTGATTGCAGTGGGCGGTTCTGGCCAGCACACGATGTTGGCGTACATGCGCCTGGCTCGGCTCTGCAACTTCGAGCCCGCGCGCTTGATGACGGTAGACGCAGACCTCCGTCAGGGGGGCGGGGAGCGGCCGACCACAGCGGCACTGCTTGAGCAGCAGTGCCGCGTCGGGTTCCGTGACAAGCCTTTCTGGGAGCTGGTCCGCCCCTTGCCAGAGGTGGCAGACCCCATGGCGCAGACCTTCGAGGCGCTGGTGAGCCCAGCGCCGGGAACGGAGACGGATCTCTTCTACTCCCTCTTCAACGACCGCCAACGGAACGTCCGAGTGGTCACTGGCTTTCACGGTCATCCGGCGGTGGCAGCGTCCACCTTCCGAATGTTCCTGAGCCAGGGCGATGGGGTTGCCAGTTTTAAGAAGCTCTTCGAGTGGCTCGAGCCCCGGGGCGAACATCGGGTGGTCCTGGCCGGATCGACTTTCGGAGGGACCGGCTCCGGCGTGATGCCGGTCCTCGCCTCCCACATTCGTAAGTGGGCCAAGGACCGAGGTCTGACGGTGAAGCTCGGAGGCATCATTCAGGTACGCTGGTTCGATCTCGGCCTTCCGGACCAGACCGCTCTCGAGGATCAAAAGAAAGTGGACGTCACGAGCCGTGACCTGGAGCGGAACTCGAGCTGTCTCGTGGAGTACTACCGGAAGAATCTGGAGGGAATGTTCGACAGCGCCTTTTTGGTCGGGCATCATCCACACGCGAGTCGGCGGAGCTCCGGCGTGGACCAGCAGCCCGAGCACCCCCATGCTGTGAACCTCCTCTCGGGCTCCGTGGCCTACCAGCTTCTCCACGGTGAGGCATTGGCCGAGAACCCCGGT
>CAZCOV010000268.1:0-8946 GCA_964499975.1 uncultured Thermoanaerobaculia bacterium | reverse complement strand
TGTCGAGCGCGGTGTCGGGAGCTTCCTCGACCACCACATGCGCGTTGGTCCCGCCAAACCCGAAGCTGCTCACGCCCGCTCGCCGCGGAGTGGATGAGCGCGTCCAGGGTTCGGTTTGTGACACCAGCGAAAGTTGCAAGTCGGCGAGCTGGATCTGCGGATTGACCTCAGCGCAGTGCAACGAGCGCGGGATGGCCTCATGGTGGAGCGCGAGCACCACTTTGATCAAGCCGGCAAGGCCCGCTGCAGCTTCGAGATGGCCCAAATTGCTCTTGACCGAGCCGACCTTGCAGGGCCGCTCGGGGCTGCGGCCGGGCGCGACCACGCTGCCCAGCGCGTGCGCTTCGATCGGATCACCGAGGGCCGTGCCGGTGCCGTGCAGCTCGACATAATCCACCGCAGCCGGCGAAATTCCTGCGGCGGCATAGGCTGCGCGCAGCGCCTGAGCCTGGGCCCGGCCATTGGGGGTGGTCAGGCCATTGCTCGGACCATCGTTGTTGACCGCACTGCCGCGGATCAGGGCCCAAATGCGATCCCCATCGCGCTGCGCCAAGGACAGCGGCTTGAGCACCAAGGCCGCTGCTCCTTCGCTGCGCACATAGCCGTCCGCGCTGGCCGCGAAGGTCTTGCAGCGTCCATCTGCAGCCATGAATCCCGCGTTGGCGAACGACGCGGTCACGTCTTGCTCTAGAGTCAAGTTGACGCCCATGACCACCGCGGCGGCGCAACTCCCTTGGGCGAGCGCGGCACACGCCAGCTGGACTGCCACCAGTGAGGACGAGCACGCGGTGTCGACCGCCAAGCTTGGCCCTTGCAGTCCGAAGAGATAAGAGAAGCGGTTGGCCGCCATGCTGTGGGCATTGCCGATCGTGGCCAGAGGATCGCGCGACCCTCCGTTTTGCGCCAAGTAGCAGGCGTAATCAAAGGAGCTGATGCCGACAAACACGCCGGTTTGCGTGCGTTCCAGGGTGGCTTCCGTGAGCCCGGCGTCTTCGATCGCCTCAAACCCCACTTCGAGCAGCAGCCGATGCTGCGGATCCATGAAGCTGGCTTCCCGCGGTGAGATCTGGAAGAACCCGGCGTCAAAACGGTCGACTTCGGGGAGAAAGCCCCCCCAACCGTCGCTCGTGCGTCCAGCGTCCTGTTCGCTCGGGCGTGTGGGGGAGCCCGCGCTGATCGCGTCCTCGCCCGCGCAGAGTGCGCGCCAGAAAGCCGCGAGGTTCGGCGCACCGGGGAAGCGGCCCGCCATGCCCACAATGGCGATGGGTTCGCGGGCAGCGGGTGCGAACTCGGGGGTGGACGCGGTGGGGGAGTCCTCGGCCGGCGCATTTCCCGCGAGATGAGCGGCCAGTTGGTCGATCGTCGGAAAGTCGTACAGGGTGGTCACGGGCAACGGACGCCCACGGTGGGTTTCGAGGGTGCTGGCGAGGGCGACCAGCCGGGCGGAGTCGAGCCCGATCGCAGCAAACGACGCGGTGGTCCACTCCGGGCGGGGAGCGACTCCCAGTTCGCGGGCGATTTCGTGGCGGATTACGGCGGCCCAGTCCCGCGTCCCGGCGGCCTGGACCGCGGCCGGGACTTCGGCGGCGGCGCCGGTCGACGGCGAGAGGCCGGCAGTTTCGACGGCGGCGGAGTTGAGCCGCACGGCATCGTACTCACCGGCCAGGTAAGCGGCCTGCGCCGCCCGCCGGCGAATCTTGCCGCTCGAAGTCTTGGGGATACGGTTGGGTGGCACCAGCACCAAGTCGTCGAGCTGGATGCCATGCTCGTCGGCGACCGCCTCGCGCGCGGCGAAGAAGAGCGCTTGGGTATCGAGCTGGGTGCGCGACTCGGCCCCTTGCACCACCACCAGCCGCACCCCTCCTGCTGGAAGTGCTAGGGAAAAAGCTGCTGCCGCTCCCTGGCGCAAGGCTGGGTGGGTCCGGGCGATGGTGCGCTCGAGATCTTGCGGATAGAAGTTGCGACCGCGGATGATGATCACTTCTTTGCGCCGTCCGGTGATGAACAGTCGTCCTTCGGCGAGAAAGCCGAGGTCGCCGGTGCGCAGGTAAGTTGCCAGGTCAGGGTCCTTGGGCCGGGCGCGAAAGATCGCGGTGGACTCTGTGTCTTTGCCCCAGTAGCCGGCAGCGACGCTCGCGCTGTGGA
This sequence comes from uncultured Thermoanaerobaculia bacterium, assembly GCA_964499975.1. Classification (GTDB taxonomy): domain Bacteria; phylum Acidobacteriota; class Thermoanaerobaculia; order Multivoradales; family J023; genus CAZCOV01. Next base: position 6,801 of record CAZCOV010000268.1, on the reverse strand, counting down.
TCCACACTTCGCCGACCTGGTCCGCGGCACACGGCACCAAGGTTTCCGGGTCGACAATGCGAACCCGCAGCCCGGGCAGCGGTTCACCGCAAGAGACCACGGTGCGCACCCCGCGAGCTGCCGCCTCAGGGCTGGACCGGACCACGCGGTTGTGGGCGAGCTCTTCCGCGGCGACCGCGAGCGAGCGCGGGGCTGCATCGAGGCCGTCACAGGTCACGATCAGCGTGCATTCGGCCAGGCCATAGCAGGGCACGAAAGCCTCAGGACGAAAGCCGTGGGCGGTAAAGACTGCGAGGAAGCGCTCGACCGTGTCGTTTTGCACGGGTTCGGCGCCGCACACCATGACCCGCACACACGACAAGTCGAGCGCGGCGCGATCCGCGGGCTGGGTCTTGGCGACCACCAAGTCAAAAGCGAAGTTCGGCGCAGCCGACACCTCGGCGCGATGGCGGTCGATCATCTGCAACCAGCGGATCGGTTTGGCGAGAAAGTTCATCGGCGACATGAAAACCGTGCGGCAACCGGAATAGCAGGGATGCAGCAGGATGCCGATCAGGCCCATGTCGTGATACATGGGCAACCAACTCGCCATCACCTCAACCGCTGCGATGGTGCGCAGCATTCGCTGGTTGTCGCCGAGGTTGGCGTGGGTCAGGACCACCCCTTTGGGATCGCCTGTCGAACCGGATGTGTACTGGATGAAAGCGACATCGTGCAGCTGGACTTCGGGATCCAGCCAGGTTTCTGGTTCGCCGTCGGCGCGGTCGCTCGCCACCCAGGCGACCGTGTCCAACCCCGGCAGATGCTGCAAGATCGCTGCTCGAGTGCCGAGCAGCGCTTGGGTGGTACACACCCAGCGCGCTCCCGAGTCCTCCACGATGGCGGCCAGCCGCGGCAAAGTGGCGGCGAGGCGCCGGGTCTCGGGCGGATAAACCGGCACTGCGATGAGCCCGGCATAGAGGCAGCCGAAAAAACCGATCAAGAAATCGAGCCCGGGAGGGTAAATCAGCAGCGCGCGGTTTTCCCGTTCGGCGCCCGCAGTTTGGAGGGTAGCAGCGAACCGCCGGGCGGCGCGATCGAGCTCGCCAAAAGTCAGGTGGGTTTCGCGGGTTTCCCCGTCGATGACAAAGGTGTAAGCCAGCGCCTCCGGGCGCATCAGGGCCTGGATGCGCAGTGCCTCGACCAGGGTTCCGGAGCAAGGCTCCACGGAGGCGAATCCCGGGGCGAACTTCATGAGCCGTTGGTCCCCTTTCCGACTGCTGAAAGGTGGCGGTGACCTCAGCCTTTGGGCGCAGAACTGCCAGGAGCTTGACTAGCAGGTCTACGGGCGAACATGGTTGGGAATGCCCCCCCCTCGGGGGCTTTCCTTCCGACCAGAGAAGGAAGGAATCGCCAGCGATCTTAGGCCATGTGTCAACTCCTGTCAAGCGCTAAAGACGAGTCTTTGTGTACTCAAACCAAATGCAGTCTTTATGTATTCTTATCGATAAGCTATCACCATCGCTTTCAGCTGGGAGATCGCCTCGACCCGGCGGAGGTTGCAAAACGTTCAAAACGGGTTGGTGGCGAACACCGCAAACTCGGGAACGAACCCGCGGTCGTCCAGCCGGAGCACGGCGACGAGGGCGTCGGCGATGTCTTCGGGGCGCAGCTTCTTGGGCGAGAGCATCTGGTTGAAGCCAGCCTTTCCCGCAAATCCGGTCTGCACTTCGCTGGGGTTGACCAGCATCACCCGCACGTTGTGGCGGCGCAGCTCTTCGCGCCAGCACTCGGTCATGCCGCGCAAAGCGAATTTCGAAGACGCGTACGCCGTGCTGCCCTGGCCCCCGCGCAGACCCGAAGTCGAGGAAATGTTGATCAAGTTGCCTGACCCTTGGCGGATGAACTGGCGAGCGGCTTCGCGTCCGATCAAGAAAGCGCCGAACACGTTGGTGTGGTAAACCGACGTAAACGCTGCGAAGTCCATTTCCACGAGCGGGGCGAAAAAGCCGAATCCCGCGTTGTTGACCAGGATGTCGAGGCGCTGATGCTGGTCGACGAACTCGTGGACCGTGCGGATGGCGTCCTCTTCGTTGCCGACGTCACCGACGCTGAAGCCTACCCCGAGCTCTTCGGCGGCAGCGGCCAGGGTCTCGCGCCGTCGTCCGGTGATCACCACGGTAGCTCCCTCACGCTTGAGCGCGCTGGCGATAGCGCGTCCGATCCCTTCACTGCCGCCCGTGACGAGCGCTTTGGCACCTTGCAATTCCATGAGCATTTTCTCCTTTTTGCAGCTCGATTCGCAGTCTTAACTTGACGCCATATCTGCAATGCGTTATGTTGGGCCGACGTGTCGAGGTTTCTGTCGAAGTTCCTGTCGAGAGTTTCTACAGTCCACCGTTCACTTGCGTTGATCTCAGCTCAGCAGCCGCTTCCTGGCCAGGCGTCCCGCGGAATGAGGATGCCGCTGTCCCGAATGCTTCGGATCAGATGCTGACCTGCCTGCCGCACGGCGGTCGTGGACAGGCTGAATCTGTCACATCCAAAACCTCAGATCCAGTCGAAAGGACATCGTAATGCCACGAGCAAAAGATTCCCGATGTCGATCCTCAGCGCGCTTGGCCCTGCCATTTTTGCCCCTGGTGCTCCTCTTGGGGTTGACCTCTTCAGGGTTGGCCCAAGACAGCGGAAAACCGCGGGTCTACCGCGGTGCTGACACCAGCGAACTGGTCGTCCCCTATGTCTTCGAAGGTGATTTGCGGCAGCTGCCCAAAGCTGCGGAATGGCGGCCCGGCGACCCGATCAAGGAAATCCCGCGCCGCACTTATCCCCGTCCAGGCGCGCAGAACCAGGCGCCACCTCCTCCCCGAGTCGATCCCTTGCTCGAAGTCCAGGCGCGCGCGCAAGCCGGGCAAACCCGGGCTTTTACTGCGCCGCTCTTCAACTTCCTCGGGCAGGGCTATACCGGCGTCAATCCCCCGGACACCGTGGGTGACGTCGGGCCGAATTACTACATCCAGATGATCAACGGCAGCAGCGGGGCTCTGTACACGATCTACAACAAGACCACTGGTGCCCTGGTCGCTGGACCCACTGCGCTCGAAACCCTGGGCTCAGGCTTTTGCGCCAGCGGCCTGGGTGATCCCGTGGTGCTCTACGACGAGGCCGCGGACCGCTGGCTGTTGAGCGAGTTCTCGAACAGCGGGAATCGGCTCTGCGTCTATGTGTCGCGCACCTCCAACCCGGTGACCGGCGGCTTCTTTGCTTATGAGTTTGCCGCGCCCACCTTCCCGGACTACCCCAAGTATGCGGTGTGGTCGGACGCCTACTACGTTACCACCAACGAGTCGACCCCTGCGGTTTATGCGCTCGAGCGCAGCAAGATGCTCGCGGGTTTGCCGGCGACCGCCCAGCGCAAAGCGGTCCCTGATCTCGCTGGGTTTGGCTTCCAAGCGCTGACCCCCGGCGATATCGATGGCGCGACTTTGCCGCCAGCAGGATCGCCCCACTATGTGATGCGCCACCGCGACGATGAGAGCCACAACGCGGGATCCAACGATGTAACCCGCGACTTTCTCGAAGTCTGGGAGTTCCGGGTGGACTTCACGACCCCTGCGAACACCACCCTGACCGGTCCACTCAACATCGCGGTCGCCGAGTTCGACTCGAACCTGTGCGGGCTCACCTCGTTCAACTGCGTGCCCCAGCCGAGCACCACCGTCCGTCTGGATCCGCTGCGCGAAGTCATCATGTTTCGTCTTCAATACCGCAACTTCGGCAGCTACGAGACCCTGGTCGGCAACCTGGTGACCGACGTCAACGGCACGGACCGGCACGGCGTGCGCTGGTTCGAGCTGCGCAAGAGCGGGCCAGCGAGCTGGAGCTTGTTCCAAGAAGGGACCTACTCTCCGGACGCGACCAACCGCTGGATGGGCGCGAGCGCCATGGACGGCAGCGGCAACCTCGCGGTCGGCTACAACGCCGCGAGTTCGAGCGTGTTCCCAGGACTGCGCTATGCCGGCCGCCTGGCCACAGATCCGGCGGGCACCCTGCCGCAAGGTGAAACCACTCTGATCAGCGGCACGGCGTCGAATGGCAGCAACCGCTACGGCGACTATGCGGCGCTGAGCGTCGACCCGGACGACGACTGCACGTTCTGGTTCACCGGCGAGTACAACACCGCCAGCACGTGGTCGACCCGGATCGGCGCTTTCAAGTTCGACGGCTGCGGTTCGGCCCAGACCTGCGGCAACAACGTGCGCGAAGGCTCCGAAGTCTGCGACGGCACCGACCTGGGGGGCAGCACGTGTGCCAGCCAGGGCTGTTCCGGCGGCGGTACGCTCGCGTGCAACGCGACCTGCACGGCTTTCGTCACCTCAGGCTGTTCGGGCTGTCCGGTGTGCGACAACGACGGCATTTGCGAGTCGGGCGAAGACTGCAGCGGGTGCCCCAACGACTGCGTCTCGGGTAGCACCTCGGGCGCCGTCTGCGGCAACGGCCTGTGCGAAACCGCCAATTCCGAGGACTGCGTCACTTGTCCGGCGGATTGCAACGGCCAGCAAGGCGGGCGTCCGGCGAACCGCTTCTGCTGCGGCAATGGCGGCTCAAACCCAGTGGGCTGCAGCGACTCGCGCTGCATCTCCGGCGGTTTCAGCTGCACGACCACGCCGAGCATCCCCGGCAGCTTCTGCTGTGGTGATGGCTTCTGCGATGCGGGTGAAAGCTGCAGCAACTGCGGGCTCGACTGCGCGACCGGCGCCGAGATCTGCAACGACACGACCGACAACGACTGCAACGGCTTCACCGACTGCGCCGACCCCACGTGCGTGGGCAGTCCTGCCTGTCCCACCTGCGGTGGTGCAGGAACTGCTTGCACTGCGGGCAGTCAGTGCTGCTCGGGCGTGTGCAAGAGCAACGGCCGCTGCCGTTAGCTGCTACCTAAAGCTCGGGCGAGCCACCGCGCTCGCCCGAGTTTTGTCCCGCGATAGCGTAAAGCCCGGCGTCCATCCTGCATGGTAGGATGAGGTCCATGCCGCTCTTTGCGGAAGCGCTGCAGCACACTCGCGAGTTTGCAGAGTGGCGAGTTCCCCGCCCCGAAGTCCTCATCGTGCTCAAGTTCTTGTCAGCGGTCAGCCCCGCATGGCCTGAACCCAACGCCACAGCTCGGTGATTTGCGCGTCGCTGAGTTCGTCGGCGTAGGCGGGCATCTGGATTTCCTGCCGCTGCCAGAAAAAGCGGATGAGCGGGTTGTTGCCGAGGCGCGTCAAGGTACCGGTTTTGACCCATTCGCGGAATTCTTGCTCGTCGGCGACCAGGTCGGTGAAATTGCGACCCAAAAAGCCGGGAATGAAGCCGCCGAGCGAGCCAGGGTTGGGCTGTCCGCCCGCCCCTTCGACCCCATGACAGGACCAGCAGCCGTGCTGGCGCGCCAGCTCACGACCAGGTGCCGCAGCGTCGCCACCCTGGAGCGCGACTCCCTCCGTGGCCGCAACAAAAGCTGTGAGGTCCGCGAGTTCGCGCGCGTCCAGTCGGTCGTCGTATGCCGGCATGCGCACCAGCTGCGCAGCCAGCCGTTTTTGGATCACCGGATCGTCGAGCCAGGCGCGCGGCGCACCCCAACGAATGAACTCAGCGATGTCGTCCGCAGTGGGCGCATACATGAAGGCGTTACCGCCTTGAAAACGCGGGACCGTGCCCCAGCGACTTCCCGGGTTGGGAATCTCGCGGCCAGCGTGCGGACGATGGCAGTTGAAGCAGCCGAGCTCCTCAGCCAGCAACTGTCCGCGCAAAATAGGGTTCTGCTCGAAGTGCCAGAGCAGGCTACGCCCAGCCCAGGGGGTGAGCAAGCCCGCCAGGATCAGCGCCAGCCCGCAGGTTGGCCAGAGCCCTGGAGTGGGCAACGGTCGTTGGGGTAGCAGTCGTCGCATGGTGAAAAACAGATGGCCAACCCCCGAGCGGGTTGGCCATGGCATGCTCGGGCAGGATCTCCAACCCGTTCAGCTGTGTTAGGCCGCGGCTTTGGCGCCGGTCACGGTGACGACCTTCATGCCGTCTTTTTCCGCCAAGGAGCCGGTCACTTCGGCGTTCTTTCCCGCCATGTCCTTGAGCGAGTCATAGGCTGCGCCGTTTTTGTGGTCGGCAGAGAGCAGGACGAGAACCCCGTCTTTGGTCAAGAGGCCCATCGGCTGACCGCCCTTGACGCAGCCCTTGGCGCAGTCCGCGTGGTCAGCGCCCTTGGCTCCCTGAGCGACATAGCAAGCGATGTCAACCACTTCACCGGTCCACTTGCCTTCAGCGGCCGCGGCTGAGCCAGCGAAACAGAGCGTCACCGTCACGACCCAAGCCAGTCCTGTCAAAATCAACAAACTCTTCTTCATGTTTTTCTCCTTGTTATACCCGTGAAGCCAATTTCAGGCGTCACGTAGCAGTTTTTTTTGTCGACAAAGGTCAACGTTCAGCCGTAGATGTTCACGCATCCCCGTCGAGCAAGGCATTGGGCGCTCGTTCGAGTTCGGCCAAGATGCGGGGATTTTGCCGCCAGTGTTGTTCGAGCCGGACTCTCAAGTCGAGAAAGACTTTGGTCCCCAAGTATTCCTCAAGGTCTAGCCGGGCCGCAGTGCCGATGGCTTTGATCCGCTGCCCGCCACGGCCGACGAGGATCTGCTGGTGCGACTCGCGTTCGGCGAGGAGCGATGCATAAATCACGGTGAGCCCAGCTTCGTGCCGCTCCTCCCAGGCGTCGATCACCACCGCAACACTGAAGGGTAATTCGGCGTCGGTCTGTTCGAGCACTTTCTCGCGGATGCGCTCAGCCACCAAGAA
>CAZCOV010000267.1:0-9020 GCA_964499975.1 uncultured Thermoanaerobaculia bacterium | reverse complement strand
AGCGGCAATCTGTATGCCTCTGGGTCCATGGTTACGATGTCAGGCCAAGCCATTGCCCCCGCAGGCGGTGATGCACCGCACAACAACATGATGCCGTACCTGACCTTCTACTTCAACATCGCGCTCCAGGGGGTGTTTCCACCACGGGGCTGACCGCTGCAGTAGCTCATTTTTTATCCAGGTGAGAGGCGCCGTACCTCAGGGCCGTGGTCGAAAGGAGAGGGGAATGGCCGCGAGAAGGACTGTTACGCGCGAAAAGCAAGCTGCAGAGAGCCGGCACGTCCCAGACCCCATGGATCGGCGGGAGTTTCTCCGCTGGACGACCTGGGGTCTGGGGGCGGCTCTGGCCGGAGGGGTGCCCACTTCTCTGGCCCAGAATGCGGGGGCCGGCGTCGAACCCCTGTCGGTAGGATTTGTGGCAGGTAGCGAGGAGTGGCGATGGCTGCGCCGGATGCCCTGGGAGCCGTTGCCTCCGCCAGACCAGCCATGGACTTGGACGCGACCTCAACGACGCAGAGTCGAACGTTTGCAGGTGGTGCCAGCAGCCAAGTTGGCGGTAGGAGATCAACAACTGGCGCTGTCGCGCGTGCGGGTGCGGGTCCATGGCCTGTACCCGGGAATGCCGTCCGCTGCTGCCAGAAGCTTTCGCACCGCTAACCTCGTGATTTGGATCAAGCCCGACGACCCCCTGCTGCCGGAAGTCTTGCCGTTCTTCTGCTGGGGAGCACGGCGCAAACCCGGCTGGACTGCGGGCGCCCCCATCGCTTTTCCCCTGGAACTTGACGCCTCGGGTGGGCTCGAACTGACGCTCGAGGTCGGTTCCGAGCAAGGAGCAGGAGGCGAAGCGCGGCAGCTCCATACCCGCTTCACCGTCGACTGGGAGGACGGGCAACCCAAGCTGCAGCGCGGGGCTTATTTGCTCGCCTTAAATCCCCAGCTGTGGGACGACGAATTGCCCTTGCTGGCTCCCGATGATCCCTTGGCGCAAGCTTTGGTCTCGGTAGCAATCAGCATTGACCCAATCGCCGAAGTTGAACGACGAGGAAGGACCCGTGGATCCCGCAACTAGCCCTTTGCCGGATGCTGTGCTGCCGGATGAGCTAGAAGGAGTTGAGCTGCGGCCGATCACACCGGCAGATCTGGAGTTTCTCTATCAACTCTACGCGAATACGCGCGAAGAAGAATTGGCGCTGACTGACTGGGGTGCGGAGGACAAGGAGCGGTTCCTCCGCATGCAGTTCAGTGCTCAAGATCAGCACTATCGCCAGTACTACCCAGGCGCCAAGTTGGAGGTCATTCTGGAGCAGGGGCAGCCGATCGGACGCTTTTACGTGGCCCGGTGGGAAAGTGAGATCCGCTTGATGGACATCGCCCTGGTGCCAGCCGTGCGCGGGCGTGGCATCGGTACGGCCTTGGTCCGCCAGTTGCTGGCTGAAGGCCAGTCCGTTGGCAAAAAAGTGAGCATCCACGTCGAGATGTACAATCCCGCGTTTCGCCTCTACAAGCGACTCGGCTTCCGGAGGGTCGAGGAAAAAGGCGTCTACTTCTTGATGGTCTGGTCGCCCCAGGCTTGACCCCAGGCGGCGGGGTGCTCCTACCGCCTTGGCCGCCTTGCTCCAAAGCCAAAACGGTGTTCGAGCTGCGCTATACTAGGATTCATGTCCACCGTTGCCCTGCTGACCGAATCTCCCCTGGTTCTGCCCTCGACTTTGGGCCCCCACCGCTGCGCTGACTCCTTGGCGCTCTCGTGGACCCGGTCGCTCATCCTGCAATCACCTTGACCTCCCACGACCGCGATGGCAATCCCGTGTTCGCCACCGCCGGTGAGCTAAGCTGCCCCTGAAGCCTCTTGCGATGACAACTACGACGACAACAGAAACTCCTCCTGAAGCACCAAACACCGCCCGGGGTCGCCTCTATTTACTGATGCTGACGGCTCTGGGCGTGGTCTTCGGCGATATTGGTACCAGTCCACTTTACGCTTTCCGCGAATGCTTTTCCGGCCACGGCCTCGCGGTCAATCCGCAGAACGTCCTGGGCGTGCTATCGCTGGTGCTTTGGTCGTTGACCATCAGCGTCTCGATCAAGTACCTGGCTTACGTGCTGCGAGCCGACAATCACGGCGAAGGCGGCATCCTCGCCTTGATGACCCTGGCGGTGCCCAGCCAAACCCCGGGCGCTTCCAAGAAGCTGGCGGTTCGTTTGGGGATCATTGGTGCGGCCTTGCTCTTTGCTGACGGCATGATCACCCCCGCCATTTCAGTGCTGAGCGCGGTTGAAGGGCTCAAAGTCGCCACCGCAACGTATGAGCCGTATGTCGTTCCGATCTCGGTTGCAATCTTGGTCCTCTTGTTCCTGTTTCAGCGCTACGGCACCAGCCGTGTGGGGGTGGTCTTCGGCCCGATCGCGGTGTTGTGGTTTTTCACGCTGGCAGTCCTGGGTGTGCGCTGGATCATCCGCTACCCGGCGGTGCTACTGGCGGTCAATCCGCTTTTAGCGGTCCGTTTTTTTGCCGCCAATCAACTCGAGGGTTTTTTGGTTCTGAGTGCGGTTTTTCTGGTCGTCACCGGTGGTGAGGCACTTTATGCTGACCTCGGACACTTTGGCCGCCGCCCGGTCCGTCTGGTTTGGTTCGTGCTGGTTTTTCCCAGCCTAATTCTCAATTACTTCGGTCAAGGTGCCCTGCTGCTGCTGCAACCTGAAGCCGTGGCGAATCCTTTCTACCACATGGCACCCCCCGCAATGCTCTACCCGCTCTTGCTGCTCGCCACGGCAGCCACCATCATCGCATCGCAAGCCATCATTTCGGGCGCCTTTTCGCTGACCCGTCAGGCGTTGCAGCTGGGCTACTTACCGCGAGTGGCCATCCGCCACTCTTCCGCCCACGAGATCGGGCAGGTCTACGTGCCTTGGGTCAACTGGTTGTTGATGCTATCGACGATTGCACTGGTCGTGGGGTTCAAATCCTCCGGCAATCTAGCCGGAGCTTACGGTCTTGCGGTGGCCTTGACCATGACCATCACCACCCTGCTCGCCTACCGCTGTGCATGGCAGCTGTGGGGGTGGAGCCGGCTCGCCGCAGGGCTGGTGACTGCGGGTTTCCTGATCGTCGATATCGCCTTTCTGGCCGCAAACAGCACCAAGATTCCTGAGGGCGGTTGGATACCGCTGCTGGTTGCCCTGGTCGGCTATTCCCTGATGCGGACGTGGAAGCAGGGGCGGACGTTTCTGGCCGAGCAGCTGCTAACCGCACGGATTTCAGAGGACGATTTTTTGCGCAGCCTCGAACACCAGCGCTTGTTGCGGGTCCCCGGCACAGCGGTGTTCATGGACGGCAGCCGCGAAGGAGTGCCGCGCACCTTGCTGCACAACATCAAGCACAACAAAGTGCTCCACGAACGCGTGATCTTGATGACCATTGCTCGTCAGGATCGCCCGCGCATTGAACCGCAGCAGCGCCTTGAGACTTTTGAGTTGGGGTCTGGGCTGTACCGCGTCATCGCCTCGTATGGTTTTATGGAGACCCCCAACATCCAAGAGGTCATGCGCCAGCTCGAAAGCCAAAAACTGGTTCCCGGCATCATGCAGACCACCTTCTTTCTCGGTCGCGAGACGCTGATTTTGACCCGGCGCCCCACCATGCCCCGCTTGCGCAAGTACCTCTTCACCTTCATGTCGCGCAATGCTCAGGGTGCCACGCTGTATTTCCGCATTCCGCCCAACCGCGTCGTCGAGATCGGTGAGCAGGTCGAGCTTTAGGATCACGATGCAGCTATGAGCCTGGCTGATCTGACGCGGTAGTGCTGTGCCTTCGTGGTATCGGCCAGACCCGACGCCAGAGCAGCATGACGATCCAGGCGACCAGCATGGTGGTCACCGTGTGGCTGAGATAGTGGGCGCCCTTGAGCATCTGGTAGAGCCCCAAGGTCCAGCCAACGCCGAGACCGAGGCTGATCATGCGCACGCGAAAACGACGCGACGGCAGCAGCCAGGCGAGGCCCACCAAGGCAAACCCGCCACTCGCATGCCCGGCCGGAAAGCAGTGCCCGCGGCGGCTCGGACGGTCGTCGTCTGGGTACTGCTCGAAGAGCTTCACATAGGGCATCTCGCCCCCATAACGGCGGATCTCAGAAGGGCAAAAGACGTTAGTCGTGCGTTTGCCGAAGCCAGAGAGGAGCGGCACCGTGAACAAGATCGCCAGCGCCACATACAGATCGCGCCGCTCAAGCGACACCTTGCCGATGTGCCGCCAGCGGTCCGGGCCGACAGTCACCGCGATCAGCCAGGACGCTAGCAAGATGAGCAGTACTTTGGGACCATCATAGAAAATCCATCGTGGTATCGGCGCCTTGGCATCAACCCACCAGCGGTGGGTCGCAAAGTCGTAGAACTGGTCTTGCAGTGCAAGATCCAAAGGGGTGGCTTCAAAGACGGCCAAAGAAATCCCGAGCAGCACCAAGGCAGGCCACAAAGTGCGCTCGAGCAGTGGTGGGCGCGGTGCGACAACAGAGGGCTCAGGCATCGCCAAGGACTGTCGTTTTCTGGGGTTATCGGTCAGCCTTCCGGGCCGGCTGCTGCTGTGGCGTTCTGCAGGCTTGCATAGTGGGTCTGTTCGGCGGCTGCCAGTGCGCGATAGCGCCCCGTCCTGTAGAGGTAGCTGGCCGTCTGATAGTAGGCGATCGTCTCGTGCGTGTAGTTTGTCGTCGTCGCCTGCGGGGTCAAGGAGAAAGTGAGCGGGTCATGCCGGAAGGCGGTGACACTCCGAAGCGGTTTGAGCACCCCCAGCCAGCCGGGTTCGAAGAGACCGAGATCCTGGTAGTTACCGATCAACGCGCGGCGATCCCCACTGGCCTGACGCACGTCCCAGCCGAAGAAGCGAGAGGCATAGCTCCAGTGGAGCAGGCCGAGCAAGGTGGGCGGGTAATCGATCTGGCTCATCAAATCTGTCACACGACCCGCGGCAATTTGGCCGCCGGGGGCATAGATCAGCAGCGGGATGTGATACTTCTCCACCGGCAGATCGGTCTTGCCGGCGGCGGAAGCACAGTGGTCAGCGACGATGACGAAAATTGTGTTCTTGAACCACGGTTTCGCGGACGCATTGCGGAGAAATTCGCCGATGGCATAGTCCGTGTACTTGACCGCGCCTGCGCGGCCAGAGGTTTTTGGGGGCAAGTCGATGCGTCCCGTCGGGTAGGTATAAGGACGGTGGTTCGAGGTCGTCATCACGAAAAAGTGGAATGGCTTGAAAGCGGTGTACGCGACGTCGGCTTCGCGCAGCGTCCAGCGGTAGAGGTCTTCGTCGCAGGCACCCCAGGCGTTGGCAAAGGTGATGTCGCCCTCCCCGACGGCAGCTCGGTCGACAATGCGATAGCCGTTGTTGGCGAAGAAGTAGTTCATGTTGTCGAAATACCCATAACCGCCATAGATGAAGGCAGTATCGTAGCCACGGCTCTTGAACACGCTGCCGAGGGTGAAGAGGTCCTCGTTGTGCGGACGCTTGATCAGCGAACGGCCTGGCGTTGGCGGCAACGACAAGGTCAGAGCCTCCATCCCGCGGTCGGTGCGCGTACCCGTGGCATAGAAATGGTCGAAGACCAGGCTTTGAGGGACCAGGGCATCAAGGTTGGGGGTCAAGCTCGAACTCGGATTGAAAGCGCCGAGGAAGCTCGCGCTCAAGCTCTCAACCGTGATCTGGATGACATTGGGGTGAACCTCAGGCCCAGGGTTAGCTACCCAGCGCAAGGTGTCATACGGATTGCTGGTCAGCGGAATGGCGCCGTCGGCAGCCAGTTCGATGTGCAGTACGCGAAACGCATCGTCAAGTGGCAGCGTCGGGTAGAACTGGTCGTAGCTGAGCTCGTTGTCGCGGAAAGCGGCAAAAAAGGACCAGATGCCGTTTTTTGCCAGCTCGCGGTTGTAGTTGTTGGCAAAACCTGGGAGCTGGTCGGAGTCGAGCGTCAGCCCGGCGATCACTGCAGCTAGGGTCCACAGCGCGCCGACGAGCCAGCGTCGCCGGGCGGGTTGCTGCGGTGCCGCCAGCCACCGGCTGGGAAGGCGGGTTCTCAGCCCCAGCCAGTAGACGGTCACTGCGCCCAGCAGCAGACCGCTGAAAATCAGCGGCAGCGGGTAGGATTCGCGGATATTGCGGGTCACCTCTTGGGTGTAGACGAGGTAATCCACCGCAATGAAATTGAAGCGCGCACTGAACTCGTCCCAGAACACCCACTCCGCCACGGCGCAGAACAGCAAGCCAAAAGTCAGCGCTAGGCCGGCGAGGTGAGCCAGCACGCGTTGCCGCGGGCGGGAGAACCAGCTGCCGGGTAAGCAGGTGAGGATCAACGTGATGGGAACCGAGGCGAGCAAGGCTGCCCCCAAGTCATAAAGCACTCCCCAGCCGAAGGCTGCGGCCAGGCTGGCGTCCCAGCTGACTTCGCCTAAGGAGGCGACGAGCAGGATCACTCGGCCGACCTGGGCAATCGTGAAGAAAGCGACGACGAACAGCAGGCTACCACCATGGCGGTGAGCCACCCACGAGGCAGTAACCCGCGGTCGCGGACTTTCAGGGGTCGACCAGGCAGTCATTTTTCAAGTATATTTTTCAAGTATATTTTCCAAGTAGATTTGTCATAGAAATTAATCCATTAATCCGAGCAAATGCACTGCAACAGATCCGCAGCAGCGACTTATAGTAAGCTGAAATCTCTCTAAGTGAACACCGCTTCGTAGCGCATCTGCCGCTGGGGATCAGGACCCAGCGGGACCAGAAAGAGATCGAGAGCACCCAGAGTGTCGTTTTCAACGCGCAAGATCTGTTGCGGAATGGCACCCTGCATGGCGGCGGTCAGCACGATCGAAAAAGGACGGCGCACCGCGTCCGGCGTGGTGTCGCCGCCGAGGCGCTGGATTTCGGTCAGTTGGGCTGGGATCGAATGTCCGTTCCACTGAATGACAAAAGGTTGCTGGCGCAGCGGCTCAAAATCTTCCGCGCTCAGACTGCGAATTCGGTCTTCCATACTGGACCTCGTGGGTGGGTTCCTGGGTGCTAACTGCGGCTGGCTTGACGCATTTGTGCGATCTCAGCGTCGCGTCGCTCTTCGATGCGCCGACGCTCACGCACGTACTCGTCTTCGTTTTCCTCACGCTGGAGCGGGTCGGCCAGCCTGGCCAGCTGGTCGCGGTGCAAGATTTCGAGCTCGGCGAGTTTGGCTTCCGCCTTGCGTCTTATCGTGGCAACTTTTTCACGGTCCGCCTCGCTCAAAGAGTCCTCACGCGGGCGTTCGATTCCTTGCTGTTCTAGACGCTCTAGCGCGAGTTCGTAAGCGGATTTCAAGCCTCGAGATTTATCGTTCATGGCCAGAGCATACCACTTCGGCGCGGCTTCAGTGCGGCATTTCCACGGCGCGGGCGCGCCAAAGTGACGCGATGTCACCACGGCTGGAGTGTGCGGCATGGCGTTTTTGCCATGGTTTTTGCGCTTCCAGGCGGGCATCCGTCTTGCTTTACAGCCAGGCGATACGGTCAGACTGCGGCCGGCAGAACCCGGTCGTACCATGAAAAACGACATCGTTTGCAGGAGGACGTGCGATGATCGAAGCGCAGGAGCTGACTCGCCGCTATGGCGATTTCACTGCGGTCGAAGGGATCTCGTTTGCGGTGCCTGACGGCGAGATTTTGGGCATCCTCGGACCCAACGGGGCGGGCAAGACCACGACCATCCGGATGATCACCGGCTTTTTGCCACCGTCAAGCGGCCGGGTCATTGTGGCCGGGCAAGACCTCTTGGCCGCGCCACTGGCCGCCCGCCGTCACCTCGGTTATTTGCCGGAAAGCGTGGCGCTTTATCCGGAAATGCGGGTGAATGAGTACCTTGCGTACCGAGCGCAACTCGAAGGCATGCGCCGTCCGGACGCCCGCCAAGCGATCGGCGAGGCCCTCGAACGTTGTTTGCTCCAAGACGTTTCTGCGCAGATCATCGGCACTTTGTCCAAAGGTTATCGCCAGCGGGTCGGCCTAGCCGCCGCGATCTTGCACCGTCCGCGGGTCCTGGTGCTCGACGAGCCCACCGTGGGACTCGACCCCAAGCAGATCATCGCGATTCGCGAACTCATCCGCGAGCTCGGGCGCGAGCGCACACTTTTGCTTTCAACCCACATCTTGCCCGAGGTCGAACAGCTGTGCAATCGGGTCTTGATCATCGACCGCGGGCGGATCGTGGCCAGCGGCACGCCGGCCGAGCTGCGCGAACAGTCGCAAGGGCAAGCGGTGGTGCGCGTCACGCTCAAAGGCGCACCCAGCGAAGCGCCTGCGGTTTTGGCGGAGTTGCCTGGGGTGGAAAGCGTGCGGCCCGGAGCGAGCCATGTCCCCGGCCAGTTACTGATCAGTGCGGCCAGCGCCGGCAAGGATGCGGCCGGCGGAGGTGCGGCCGGCGGAGGTGCGGCCGGCGGAGGTGCGGCCGGCGAAAGTGCGGCCGGTGAAGACCTGCGCGAGACGGTGTTTCGCATGGCGGTCGAGCGGGGTTGGGTGTTGCTCGAACTGGCCGAAGAAAAAGCTTCGCTCGAAGATATTTTCGTCCGTCTGACCACCCAAGACATGCCGACGAGTGCGTCCAGCGGTGAGGCTGCGGAAACTGCAGCTGCGACCGCCGCCGAAGGAGGGACCACGCCATGAACGCTTTGCTCGCGACCATGAACCGCGAACTCCGCGCTTATTTTTTCTCCCCTCTAGCCTATGTGGTGCTGACTTTTTTCTTGCTGATCAATGGTTATGTTTTCAGCTTGATCGTCAGTTTCCTCAACGATCCTCGCGCCGGTGGCAGTGCGACCCCGCTCAAGCTGTTTTTCGGCGATACGTTTTTCTTTTGGCTGGTGCTGTTGTTTGTCACACCGATTTTGACCATGCGGCTGATCAGCGAAGAGCGCCGGAGCGGTACCATCGAATCTTTGATGACCGCGCCGATTTCGGCGGCTCAAGTGGTCGTCGGCAAGTTCCTCGCAGCGCTCGCATTTTACTGTTTCTTG
>CAZCOV010000266.1:2578-9083 GCA_964499975.1 uncultured Thermoanaerobaculia bacterium | reverse complement strand
GGTAAAAGCCTCGAGCACTTCAGAATCTTCGCCTTGATCCCCGGGCTCTGCTGGCGCGCTGTAGCCTAACTTGTCCCAGGTGCGCACCTGGCCGATGAACAGTTTGGTGACGTCTTCCCGCGACAGGGACGCCACTTTGTTGTCACTATTGACCACGATCATGAATTTTTTGGCGGGCGGCGGTGGGGCTGTCGCGGGAGCTTGCGCCAGCAAGTTCCCGAGGAACAACATCCCGATGGAGCAAACAGCGAGGACGATCAGCTTCTTCTTCATGGCAGACACCTTAGGCAGCTCCGGCTTCCTTGATGATCAAAATGCGGTCGACGTCGAGGAGCAGGATCAACAGATCGGATTGCTGATAGACACCGATGATGTAGTCGGATTGGAGGGTCATCACATCTTCTGGCGGTGGTTGGACCCGGTTCAAGTCGAGGTGGACCACCTGGCGCACGGCGTCGACCAGCAACCCGAAAAAGCGTCCTTTAGACCCCACCACCAAGATGCGGCTGGTGCGGTCGAGGTCTTTAGGAGTGAGTTCGAGACGCAAGCGCAAGTCGATCACCGGAATTACCTTGCCGCGCAAGTTAGTGACCCCGCGAATCGGGTGTGGAGCGTGCGGAACCCGAGTGATCGTGGTCACCCGCAGCGCTTCGCGGACCCATTCAACCGGGATCGCGAAAACTTCGTTCGCGAGCTCGAAAGTGACCCAGGTCGTCATCCGCTGTGGTGCAGTTTCCGGCTCGCGTTCCTCCGTGACCAGGCTGTCGGCAAAAGCAAAAACCCGCTCTGGATCGGGCATGCCCGCTGGGCGGTCTACGCCTTCCGTTTCCGGCAGGCGGCGCTGGGCCAAGACCTCGTGGGCAAAACCAAAGGCGGGCAGGGCATGCGGTGAGGTTTGCGCAGGGTCGCTGGCTTGCGCCGTGGGTTCACCCGCAGGCGTCCTGGGTCCAGAAGCCGTCTTGTTCGCCGCGGGGGGGCGGGGTTTCTTAGCGCTCATGCCGTGCCCCGCGATCTTGCCCTGGGCGATCCTGCCCTGTGCGATCTCTACTGGGATCTCTGCCCGCGCGGCCGGTGCGGTCAGAGCCGGTGCGGTCAGAACCGATGCCATCGAGAGCCAGCGTCGCCAGGGTTGCTGGATCGAGAATCATGATCACTCTGCCATCTCCCAGTATGGTCGAGCCTGCAACACCTGCGGGTTGCCCGACAATCCGATCCAATCCTTTGACCACGATATCATGAATCCCGACGATCTCGTCGACCGCCAAAGCCCGCAAGCGTTGATTGACCCGGAGGATGATCGCATAGCCCTGTCGGCGTCGCTTGCTGGTGGTGCCAAAAGTCAATCCGAGGTCGAGCACTGGCACCAACTGCTTGCGCCATTTGACCACGTCCACGTGATTGACCTCGTGCAGCTGGGTGGGTGCGAGCGTCAAGGTCTCGACCACGGCGGTGAGCGGCACCGCGTACTCCTCATGGTCGGCCTGGACCAAAAGCGAGCGTGCAATCGACGCGGTCACCGGCAAGCGCAGCGCGAAGGAGCAGCCCTGGCCGGGCTGCGAGCGGACTTCGATCCGGCCGTTGTGCCGCTCGGCAGTCTTGCGCACCGCGGACAGCCCGACCCCGCGCCCAGCGCTCAAGTCGGTGTCCCGGCGGGTGCTGAAGCCCTCCTCGAACAGCAGCGTGAAATCCGCCTCGGTCCCGCTGATCGCAATGCCCGCTTGTTCGGCCCGGGCACGCAAGGCTTGCCGGTCGATGCCGGCCCCGTCGTCTTGCACCTGGATGCAGACTTCATTGGCCTCGAGCGCAGCGCTGACCCGGATCGTGCCGGTCTCGCTTTTTCGCGCTTTGAGCCGCGCCGCCGGGGTCTCAATGCCGTGGATCACCGCGTTGCGCACCAGGTGACCGAGCGTGGTGCCCGCGGCTTCGAGCAGGGTTTTGTCGATCGGGGTCTCGCCGCCCGCGACCACCAGCTCAATTTTCTTGCCGATGCGCATGGACTCGTCGTGGACGATGCGGCCAAGGCTGCGAAACAAGCTCTGGAGTGGCACCATCCCGAGCTCAGTCACCTGTTCTTGGAGTTGATTCAAGGTCTTCTCCAAGGTCTGGAAAGCGCCTTCGACGTCGTCCCAGGAAGCGTTGTGGATCGCGAGCAGAGCGGCGAGATCGCCCTGTCCGCGGCGCGCGTTGAACAGCCCGCGGGAGATGGCGTCGCGCAAGCGGTTGCGGAAAATCACGGTTTCCGCCAGCATCTCGACCAGTTGATCAATGCGCGAGAAAGGGACCCGCACGCTCCCTTCGCGGAAACCTTGACGGGAGTCCTCGTCTTTCTCCTTATCGGGCGCAGAGGGTTCGGCGCGCGGACCTTGGCCTGAGTCTGCTGCGGTCGGGCTGGCCGTCTGGGGTTCGGTCTGGGGGCTGATGCTGAGCAGATCCGAGCGCAGCTGGTCGAGCGCGGTGAGCAGGCCGTCGATTTCCGGGTGTTCGAGATCGAGCGCTTGGATCTGGTCTTCCAGCCCGTGCGCCTGGCGCTGCAAGCCGGAGAACCCCATCATCCCGGAATTGCCCTTGAGCGTGTGGAGCTCGCGCTTGACCTGGGCCACCGCCGCCCGTCGTGCGTCCATGACGGCTGCAGGCAGCCCGAGCAGCAGCGCCTCCACCTCCCCCACGCGCTCGCGCGCTTCGAGGAGGAACTCGCCGATCAGCTCTTGAAAAGCAAAATCACTCATGCCGGATCCGTCCGGTGACCTTCCTGCTGCCCTGAACGTGGGCAGCGGCACAGTGGAGCCAGGAGAAGAGAAGCCAGTCGCGACATGGAGTCGTAAAGTCTGATGAGCTTGTTGGCTGATGTCAAGGTGGGAACGCAGATCAACTGCCGCGAACTGCCCCAAAAAGAGGATCTTGGTAAAAATGCAGAGCAAGCTTTATGCAAATTTCACCAGCACTGAGCTTTTTCGGCCTGCCGGGACTGCCGATGCCGCCGATGGAGTCGCTTGACACCACCCGCCACGTCTGGCCAAGATAGTCGGGACTGTGTGAATGCGAATTCCCGGAGAGCCTCATGCCAAAACTTGACCTCTGCACTTCTGTTGCTGTCTGTGCGGTTGCCGCCTGTGCGGTTGCCGTCTGTGCTCTTGCCAGCTGGCCTGGGAGCGTTGGGGCACAGCCGCCTTCGGGCGCGCAGCATTCTTCTGGACCCGGAGAGCATCACGGAGAGCCCGGGCACCACCATGACTTTTCCGACGCTGAGCGCTGGGCCAAAGTCTTCGACGCTGCGGCGCGCGATGTCTGGCAAAAACCTGCGCACGTGGTGACCCTGCTCAACTTGGTGCCGGGCATGACCGTGGCGGACCTCGGGGCTGGCACTGGCTACTTCATTCCCTACCTTTCGCGGGCGGTCGGACCGCAAGGCAAGGTCCTGGGGCTCGACGTCGAGGCTACCATGGTCGACTACCTGCGCGCGCGGGCGTCCCGCGAGCAGCTCGTCAACGTCGAGGCAAGGCAAGTGGCCGCCGACGATCCAGGTCTCGCGCCGGGAACGGTCGATCGCGTGCTGATCGTCGACACCTGGCACCACCTGGACGCCCGTCCGCGCTACGCCGCCAAGCTGGTCTCCGCCCTCGCGCCCGAGGGTGCGGTCGTGGTGGTCGACTTCACCCGCGATTCGCCGCACGGTCCGCCGCCCGAATTTCGTCTCACTGCCGAGCAGATCGCCGCTGAACTCAAGGCTGGCGGTTTGGTCACCGAAGTCCTTGGGGAAGAGCTGCCCTACCAGTTCGTGGTGATCGGTCGTCGACCGGATGGCCGGTGACTGCAGTGACGGACCGCTCGTTCAGTGAAGCCGCCCAGCTGCCCAGCCGCCCAGCAACTGCATTCTGGTGCAGATCCCCTGTCGCTTAGCGGTTAACCTCCAGCCGTTTTCTCGATTTGGCGGCGCTGCTCCGCGCGACGCAGCACCGCGATCAGCCGGGCGGGATTGCCGAGCAGCACCGAGTTGCAAATCAGCGAGGTCGGGGCATCGTACTTGCGGTAAAACTTCAGGAGCCGGCGTTGCAAGCGCGGGAGGAGCGTCCAGTGAATGTGCGGGAAAAGGTGGTGAGTCAGGTGAGTCGAGGCTGTATGGTGATTCACCTGGCACAAGAAACGTTCCCAGGCCCGGGTTGGTTCGAGGTAGGTGGCCATGCGAAAAGGGTGGTCCGGGTCGCCCGGGACGTGGTCGGTCAGTGACATGGTGTCCGACGCGAAAGGAGCCACCAGCAGAGCCAGGGGAAACATGAAAAAGACGGTGTCGCGCCAGTCGAGCAACAGCAGGACGATGGCCCAACCCAAGCACGCCCAGCGCACCGCGATGATTTCCCAGTACACCCTGGGCTGAGTGCGGCGGAGAGGCTCGACCGTGGCGGAGACCGGTGCCCAGGGCATGGAGTACCAGGGATAAAGCACGGTGTGCTGGACCACAAACTTCCAGAACGATTGATGCTGGGTGGTGGACTCCAGGGTGGTGATGGGATCCTCGGCCGAGTTGTTCAACTGATGGTGCTGCCGGTGGGGGTAGCGATACTCGAGCGGGGTCAAGAACACGAGGATTCCCAGCGCGCGGAACAGCGCGTTGGCGGTCTCATTCCTGAACAGCGGCCAGTGGCTGGCGTAGTGTTCGATGTTGCTGAGCGCCAAACTCGAAGCGATCGACCACGGGATCAGCACCAGCAGTTTCCAGTACCACGGGTAATTCGCGTAAACGAACAAATACGTCAACCCAATCAGCGCCACCCACTCGCAAGCGAGGCCGAAGTTGGCCCATTCGCGCCACCGCGCCACGGCTTTGTGCTGCCGCTGTAACTTCATGAAACGCCGCGCGAACCGCGCAGCTTCAGCCAGATCTGCCGTCACTTGGGGGGGAAGCGCCAAAGCGTGAAAATTCATCCGTTCACCTGGATCTCTCGGTTCAGCATGACCGCGTCCGAACGCGATCCATCCTACCCCAAGCCTTGATCCGAGCCAACGCTACGACTTGGTCAGCTTGGGGCACCCCGAGGGCTCGACTATTCCGTTTCCAGGGTGAGCAGCGCAGCGAGCAGGTCCATGCCGTAGAAAAAGTTGGCCAGGCGGAGGTTTTCGTCGGGGGCGTGCTGGTTGTTGTCGTGGTTGGCGATCGGGACGATCACCGTGGGCTTGCCGAGGACGTCGGTGAAAAGGTAGAGGGGGAGCGAACCGCCCAAAGTCGGCATCAGGATCACGGGCTCGCCCGCTGCGCGTTCGGCAGCGCGGATCACCGGCGCAATTCCCGCAGCGTCGAGCGCGGTCCGCGCCGCCCGGTAGCCGGTCTCGCGCCGCATGCGGACGATTTTCGGGTGGGCCAGGCGAGTGGCAGCGTCGGGCTCGTCGCTGACCAGGTGGAAGCCTTGAGCGCGGATGTGGTCAGCGACTAGGTCGAGCATGGCGGTGGGGTCGTTGCCTTTGACCAGACGGATGTCCAGGCTGGCAGTGGCCTGGGTGGGGATCACGTTCTGCGCTCGGTCGCCCACATTGCCGCTCGCCATGCCGCGCACGTTGAGCGAAGGGAGGAGCAGCCGTTCGGCCAGGAGCGCGCCTTGACCTTCGGTCTGGGCCAGGCCAAGCTCCTGGCGGAGCGCGGCGTCAATCGGCGGCAAGGCGGCAATGGCTGCGCGCTCGGCGGCGCCCACCGGGGTCACCGTGGCGTAAAAACCCGGAATCAAAACCTTGCCGTCCGCGTCTTTCATGCTCGCCAGAAGTTGGGCCAAGAGCATGGCCGGGTTGGGCGCCCAGTTGCCGTAGTGACCGCTGTGGAGCGCCGAGTCCGCACCATAAACCGTGAGCTCGAAGCCGGTCACCCCGCGCACCCCGAAGACCAGCTGCGGGCGCCGGCTCTGATGGACCGGACCATCGCAGATCAGCCACAAATCCGCGGCCAGACGATCGCCCAAGGCTTCGAGGTAGGCGCCGAGATGCGGCGATCCCGCTTCTTCTTCGCCTTCGAAGAGGAATTTGAAGTTGGAGGTGGGCTGGATCTGGTGGGCTGCCAAGGCGTCGAGCACCGGGAAAAGCGCGCCCAGGGGTGCCTTGTCGTCACCCGCCGAACGCGCCTGGAGCCGCCACTCCGGATCGATGGCTTCGCCCGGCACCGGCAGCGGCCGCGGGACTCCGCCAGCTTCGCGGGCGGCGGTCAAGAGCGTCGGGGTCCAGGGCGGGCTGTGCCAGGCCGCGGGATCGACCGGCTGGCCGTCGTAGTGGACGTAGAGGCCCACGGTGCGGGTGGCACCAGGCACCCGGAGTTCACCCAAAACCACGGGTGGGGCGTCGCCCAGCTGGTGGAGTTCGGCGGCGATCCCGCGCCGCTCGAGCTGAACGCGGAGGTAGACGGCGTTACGACCGATGTTCTCGCGGTCGCTCGCCACGTTGGGAATCGCGAGCAGCTCGACAAAGTCCCGCAAAATCGCCGCGCCGTGCTCTTGGCGACTTCTCTCGCCAAAGCGTCTTCGGACCTGTG
>CAZCOV010000266.1:0-2568 GCA_964499975.1 uncultured Thermoanaerobaculia bacterium | reverse complement strand
GCTCTTGGCGATAGGCGCGCACGAGCGCGACGGGGTCGTCGGCGGCAATGGTGAGCCAGAGGGGCAAGGAGGCGGTGAGCCAGAAAGGGTTCATCGAGGTTAGCATCGCCGCCGATCAACAGATCCTCAACTGGCCAGCTGCTGCTCCATTTCAGGACGGTAGCTGCCCAGCTGGGCCGCACCGTTCAAGCGTGCGCGCCACAGGTATGCCTGCTGTCCCGCAACCAAGTGTTCGGCTTGCCCGCGCCAGGCTTTCAAGGCTGGGGCTTGCAGCGCCCGACCGTAGGAGAAGCTGATCTGCCAGGGCTTGGCGCCTTTTGCTTGGTTGATCGCATTGAGGTTGACCGTGGCCTGCTCGTCGCTCTGCCCACCCGAGAGGAACACAATGCCGGGGACCGCGGCTGGCACGGTCCGCCGGAAACAGCGCAACGTGGCAGCAGCCACCTCTTCTGGCGTCGCCTGGGTAGGGCACAGGGAGCCGCTGATCACCATGTTGGGTTTGAGCAGGGTCTGCTCCAACGCAACCCGCTGCGCATGAAGCGCGGCAAAAACCCGTACCAGCGTGCGTTCGGTGGCGTCGTAGCAGGCGGCCAGGGTGTGATCCCCATCCATCAGGACTTCGGGTTCGACGATCGGGACGATGTCTTGCTCAATGGCGAGCGCCGCATAGCGGGCCAGCGCATGCGCGTTGGTGTCGAGGCAGAGGTCGCTCGGTAGACCCGCGCCAATCGTGATCACCGCCCGCCACTTGGCGAAGCGGCAGCCCAGGGCGCGATACTCGCGCAAACGTTCACGCAAGCCGTCGAGCCCTTCGGTGATTTTTTCCTGGGGACTGCCGGCGAGGTCCTTGGTGCCGGCATCGACCTTGATTCCCGGAATGATGCCGCGCTGGGTCAAGAGATCGACAAAGCGGGTGCCGTTGCGCGCAGACTGGCGGGCGGTTTCGTCGAACAAGATGACGCCGCTGATGTGGGCTTCAGCCCCCGCAGTCGAAAACAGCATTTCGCGATAGGCCCGACGATTTTCTTCAGTCGATGGGATCCCGATCGACTTGAAGCGCTTCTCGATCGTGCCAAAACTCTCATCAGCGGCCAAGATTCCCCGCCCCGGGGCCACCAGGCTTTGCGCAATTTGCTCCAACTGCGACATGGATCTCCTCCAAAATTCTTAAATTCTTGAGCTATCCTCGTTTCAAGGCCGTCCTCGCTGGCCGTCGCTGATCGTCTCGCAGGACTGCTCCGACTCTGCCACAACGGACCTTGCCAAATCTCTCCTAGCTTACCGCATTCGGACGGCAAACGGCAGTTCGCGGACTGTCGCCAACCCCTGCCGCCAACCCTGCCGCCGACTCTGCAGTGGGGGGCGGATCGGGCGCGGCGCGATGTTGCCTCGGCTCTGCTAGAATCCGCGGGTTCGCGCGGTCCGCCGTCGGCCAGCGATCCCACCTGCGGGTGGCAACCCAGCGCGGCAGAGGACTTCCATGCCCATCCAGGTGTTTTCAGAAATCGGTCGACTGCGTCGCGTGCTGGTCCACCACCCCGGTTACGAGATCGACCGCATGGTGCCTTCGATGATGGAGCGTTTGCTCTTCGACGACATCCTCTACGGCGACCAGGCGCGCAGCGAGCATGCGTCGTTCAGTCAAGTGCTGCAAGCGGCCGGAGTGGCCACGATTGATCCCGAGCAGCTGCTGGCGGAAGTGCTGGCGGATACGGCCACGCGCGACCAGTTATTGCGCGAGGTCGACCAGCAGAACGCGATCTCGCCCGACGTGTTCCGCCAGCTGACCGAGATGGACCCCGGGCAACTCGCGACCGCTCTGGTCGCCGGGCTGCTCGCAGACCCCACCCAGGCCGACGGCCGGCTGAGCAGTTTTTATCGGCTGGCACCGCTCCCCAATTTTTTCTTCCAGCGCGACCCGCAAGTGGTGCTCGGAGATCGCGTTTTGATCTCGTCGATGGCGACCACCGCGCGCGAGCGCGAACCGTTGCTTGCGCAGACCGTTTTCCAAAAGCACCCAGCGCTCGCCGGGTACGCTGACATGATTCACATCGAACGGCCGAGCAAGCGCGACTTCGACCGCGCGCCGCACCTCGAAGGCGGTGACGTCCTGGTCGCCAGTCCGGAGATCTTGCTGGTCGGACTGAGCGACCGGACCAACAGCCGCGGTATCGAAAGCCTGGCCCGCTACCTTCAGCGCCACCCAACCACGTTTCGCCACCTGCTGGTGGTGGAACTGCCCGCCCAGCGGTCATACATGCATCTCGACACGGTTTTCACTTTCATCGACCACGGCCTCTGCTTGGCCTACTTGCCGATCATCGCGCACGACGGTGCAGAAGCCGGCTATGTCTACAAAATCGACTTGACCGCGGGATCCCAACTCGCTTACACGGTCTGCGACAGCCTGCCGGAAGCTTTGGCCGAACTCGGGATGGAAATCGAGCTGGTGCCTTGCGGCGGTGGTCACAGCTTGCTCGACCAGCAGCGCGAGCAGTGGACCGACGGGGCCAACGCGTTCGCCCTCGCCCCTGGCGTGATCGCGCTGTATCGCCGCAACTGGCGGAC
>CAZCOV010000265.1:0-9109 GCA_964499975.1 uncultured Thermoanaerobaculia bacterium | reverse complement strand
GGCAGCTGCATGCAGCTGCAAGCCAAATCCCATTTTGTCGGCCACAAACTACAACAAACGAACCACTTAAGCAACATTTGGCTTGCAGCTGCAAGCCAAATAGAGGGACTCATGAATACTGCCGGGTTCAAGGAGTGGGCCCGAAAACCGTTAAGCACCCGGTGTTGGGTGAGGCGGCCGGGGGCTTGGCGGTGAGCCGAGCTTGGGTTAGGCTATAGGTGTGAACCCGCTAGGACGTGTGCCCGAATTGCCCGCGCGCCGAGCTGCCTTGCTCGCGGCGCTGGGCGCGCGCGGCGACGAAGTTGAAGAGTTGCTGCGCTACAACGAAAACCTCTTCGTGCGCGACAACGTCCAGAACGGCTTGACCCTGCCGCTCCCAGACGAGCCTTTTGTCGCGTGCTGGGAGCGTTGGGAAGAAGAGGCGAGAACGGTGGGAACGGTTGCGGTCTTGCGCCGCTACTTGCCGCAATTCGCTTTCCCGATCCGGGCCGGGATCAGCCAGGAAGACGCCTACCGGGCAGCCACTCTGCGGGGAACTCCGACCGCGGGGTTAGCAGAAGCCACAGGGCTGGAGTTCGCTATGCCCGAAGCGGTTACCCTCGAGGTCTATTCCAGCTTTGCCGGGCGCATTCCGGTCCTGATCAGCTACCGCCGTGCGGAGTTTGTGACCCTGGTGCAAGCGCTTGCCAAGCGCAATGAACCGGTGCCGATTCCCGAGGCCCAAGGCGCAGCCATGGTCGCGGGGCTCAACAACTGGCAGCGGATCGCGGCACTCAAGGCCGCATGGGAAACCCAGGATCCCGGGTCCCGTCAGGCCGCTACCTGGGAACAAGCTTTCGCGCAAATCCGTCAGCAGCCCGAGCTCTACCAGGACCGCCTGATCTTGCTTTCCGACGGCCCCTACAGCGCGGTCCCGGCAGCAGCCCTGGGCTTGAGCCAGGAGCACTGGCGCGAACTTTCGCTGCTGATCCGCCGTGAGCACGAGTGTACCCATTACTTTACCCGCCGGCTCTTCGGTTCGATGCGCAACCACTTGCTCGACGAGTTGATCGCGGACTACACCGGCCTGGTCGCGGCGATCGGCGAGTTTCGCGCGGACTGGTTCTTGCGTTTCATCGGTCTCGAAGATTTTCCGCATTACCGCGCTGGAGCCCGGCTCGAGATCTATCGAGGCAAGCCGCCGCTTCAAGACGGCGCATTCACGGTGCTGCAGGCGCTGATCCGCGCGGCAGCCCTCAACCTCGAAGCTTTCGACCGCGCAACCTTTGGGACGGGCCCGCGCTCGCTCACCGTCCGTGGCCAGATGGTCACCGCGCTCGCCACCTTGCGTCTCGAAGATCTGGCAGCAGACGATGCCCCGCAGCTCCTCGCCGCCGCTCTGGAGGACGCCCGAAAGCTCCTCGCCGCTGCTTTTTAGGCGGGAAAAATCCGCTAAGATCGCGCCGTTTTGGGCTTAGACCGTACTTTTCTACTTTTGATCTGCGAGGTGGGTCTTTAGGATCTTCGCAATACCTTGAGGCAAGGAGCAACTTATGACCGGTAAAGTGACCGTGGTCGATCACCCGCTAGTCCAGCACAAGCTGACCTTGATGCGTCAGCAGGAAACCAGCAGCGGAGCTTTCCGCGCGCTCGCCAAAGAGATCAGCATGCTGTTGGCTTACGAAGTGACCCGCGACTTGAAGCTGACCCACAAAACCATCGAGACACCGCTCGCACGTATGGTTGCTCCGGTTCTCGATGGCAAAAAAGTGGTGCTGGTGGCGATCTTGCGCGCTGGAATCGGGCTGATCGACGGCATGCTGGAGTTGATCCCATCGGCACGGGTGGGCCATATCGGCCTCTATCGTCATCCCCAAACCCTGGAAGCCGTCGAATACTTCTTCAAAGTGCCCGACGGCATGGCCGACCGCGATGTGCTGGTGGCCGACCCGATGCTCGCGACCGGCCACACGGCGGTGGCGGCGATGCGCCGCCTGCGCCAAACCGGGCCGCGCTCGCTCAAGTTCATCTGCCTGCTCGCTGCCCCAGAAGGGATCAGCACTTTCCACCAACACTTCCCCGAGATCCCGATTTATACCGCGGCCATTGACGAGCGATTGAACGACCACGCTTACATCGTTCCCGGCCTGGGCGATGCCGGCGATCGTCTGTTCGGAACGAAGTGATCGGCATGGGCGGGCAACGGCATGGTCGCAGCCGGCCATGCCGCGCGGAGCGCTACGCCGCCCTATCCGGCTGATCGAGGTAGTTGCCGATCAGCTTGCGCTGGATCCACGGGGTAAGCAGCAGCATCAACACGCCAGCCGCGCCACCCCACAGCGCGACTTTCATGAACAGACCCTGGGAAGACAGGCTTGCGAGCTTGCCGGCGGCCAGCCCGGCGATCAAGTTGCCGAGCGCCGAGCCCATGAACCAGACGCCCATCATTTGCCCGACCAAGTGCCTGGGCGACAGTTTGGTCACGCTCGACAGCCCAACCGGGCTCAAGCAGAGTTCGCCCGACGTGTGCAAGAAATAGGTCACGATCAACCAGATCGGGCCAACCTTGGAAGTGCCGTTCTGGGTGTAGCTCGCACCCCACGCCATCACCAAAAAACCGGTGGCCATGAACATCAGGGCGGCGGTGAATTTGAGCGGGATCGAAGGTTGGCGCGAGCCCAGCCACAGCCACAGCCAGCCAAAAATCGGCGACAGGGTGATGATGAACAGCGGATTGACCGATTGCAGCCAGCTGGTGGGCGCTTCCCAGCCAAAAAGCACCCGGTCCGTATCGCGGTCGGCAAACAGGTTCATCGACGAACCAGCTTGTTCAAAGCCTGACCAGAAGATTGCAGAAGCGAAGAACAGGATGAAGATCACCACCACGCGCTTTTTTTCCCCGTGGTCGAGCCCGCCAAAAAGCAGCAAGTAAAGAAAATAGACCAAGGCCAGCCCGACGATGAAAACGCCGGTCCCTTCTGCCACCCGCTGCAACGACAATTGCAGCGTTCCACTGTTTTGCAGGAAAGCGATCAGGGCCGTGAGCGCGGCGAACACCCCCAGCCCGGCGAAGAACTTGCGCCAATCCGCACGGCGCTGGCCCAAGTCGACATCTCTGAGCTCTCCGGCGCGGCCCAGGTACTGACCTCCAAAGACGTATTGGATGAGCCCTAAGACCATGCCAACGCCCGCGGCGCTGAAGCCGAAATGCCAGTTGAAGTGCTCGCCCAGCCAGCCGCAGGCCAGCGGGCCGAGAAAAGCACCGAGGTTGATCCCGGTGTAGTAGATGGCAAACCCAGCGTCGCGGTAAGCGCCTTTTTCTGGATAGAGATCGCCGACGATGGCGCTGACATTGGGTTTGAGCAGGCCGGTCCCGATCAAGATCAGGCACAGCCCCAAAAAGAACGTCGGCACCGACGAAATCGCCAGCGTGAAGTGACCCAAGGCGATGATCGCGCCGCCGAACAGCACCGCGCGGCGCTGTCCGATCAAGCGGTCAGCGATCCACCCCCCAGGCAAAGCCAGAAGATAAACCCCAGCCGTATAGAGCCCGTAAATCGCGGCCGCGGTTTCGTCGCCAAAACCCAGCCCGCCAGTCGTCTGGTTGACCATGAAGAGGATCAAGATGCCGCGCATGCCGTAATAGCTGAAACGCTCCCACAGCTCGGTGAAGAAGAGCGTTGAAAGACCGCGCGGATGTCCAAACCATTGCTTGTGAGCCGCGGCCACGTCGTTCATCCTGATGCCTCCATGGGTTGAGTTGGGATCGCCTGATCGACAATTTTGGGTTCCGGAGCTTGGTTGCGGACCGGCCTAGGATAGGGAATTTGCTAGCTCACTGCAACCCGACCGCACTCTTGACACTCTCTGTACGCTGCGGGTTCGCGCTACCCGCCGTCGTTAGCTGGCTGGGGGGACACCAGATCACCCTCCGCCGTTGAACGCAAGACCTCTGCCAGGGTCCAGCCGGCCACCGCATTCTTGCGGCCAGCGCTGACCGCATGGTAAAGCTCGGCGAGTCGCGGCCAGCGCGGAGTAGCCGCGGGAGGCTCGATCAGCGGGGCGTGGAGCGAATCATAGAGCGCGAAAATGCGCGCGACTTCGAGCGCGTGGGGATCGCAGCTCAAGAGGTAGCTGTCCTGCGAATCTTCGGTTTCCGCCACCTGCTGAACCAAGCCAGCGTCCACCAGCGGGGACAGCGCCTTCGGCAGACCGTCGGGCTCGACCCGCAGGCGTTCGGCCAGCAGATCTTGGGGGGTGACGGGCTGACCTTGCTGCAACCGTTCAGCGAGCAGCAGCATCACCGCCAAGCCCAGCCATCTGCCGGAAAGCGGCTCGGCTGGAGAGCGGCGTTGGGTGAGGAGCGTCACGTGCTGGACCGCATACGTCACTTCGCTGCCGAGCAGGATGATCCACCACAAACATTGCAGTGAGATCATGAACAAGAGGGCCAAGCCGAAGCTGCCGTAAATCAGCGACATGCTCGGGAAGTGATGGACGTAGAGCCCAAAGCCGTAGCGCAGACCCAACAGTAAAGCGGTCGCCACCGCGCTGCCCAAGAAAGCGCTGCGCAGGCGGACGCTTTTGGCTGGGACCAGCCAGTAGAGCAAAGTCAGCCCGAAAAAAGTGAAGAGCGCCGGCACCAATTCGAGCAGTTGGGCGTACACCGTCTCGAGCAATCCGCGTTGCCGCAAGAAAAACAGGCCCGAATAAGCCGCTCCGGTGAGCAGCGGTCCCCAGAACAAAACCAAGGTGAAAGACCAGATCCGATGGCGCCAGGGGCGACGGTCACTCGCATTCCAGATGTGGTTGAGCGTTTCTTCGACCAGGAAAAAACCATTGAATGAGGTCAAAACGAACATCGCAAAGCCAAAGCTGCCGAGGGTCTGGGCTTGGTCGAGGAAGATGCGCAGGGCGGTCAGGATGCTGCTTTCGGAGAACGGCAAGATCTGACTGAGCAGTGAGATCAAGCGTTCGTCCTCGCTGATGAGGTTTTCTGAACTCGCTCCTTCGGGGAAAAACGCGCGCGCTCCCACATAGGAAACCACCGCGAGCAAGGGCACCAGCGCGAGCATGCTCATGAACGCCAGGGCTGCGGCCTGTTGCGACAGCCGGTCATCGCGCGCTTTCTTGACCGCCAAGATCAAAAACCGCAAGGCCTTGGGCGCGTTGTCCAGGGACTTGGGGGCGATCACCAGCTAGTGCCTCAACCCAGCTTCAACCTCGGGGACGTCGAGGAGAATGGTGTGCTCTGGACCATTGATCTTGGCTGCAGGGTCGAATTCGAAGTCGCGGATGATCCGCCGGAACACTTCCTTGAGCGCCCGCGCTCCCAGCCGTTTCTCGCGGGCTGCCGCGCGCGCGATCCGCTCGATGGCCGCGGGCGAGAACACCAGCTGGATGCCGCGGCTCTTGAAGTAAGCCTGGGCCTGGTGATAGCCGGAGTCGGGGGTTTCGAGGAAAATCCGCACCAGCTCTTCAACCGTCAAATCTTGGAGCAGCACCACCGCATCAAAGCGCGACAAAAACTGCGGGCTCATCCCATAATCGAAGAGGTCCTCGTTGTGTAACCAATCGCGGAGGGAGAACTGCAGTTCCTCGATGACCCGGCCTTCTTCCACCACCGTGACGGGTTTGAGCGCGCCGCGATCACGGCCGATCGTGACCCGGTCGAACACCGCGTCGTAAAGCCCCTCGAAGGCGCCGCCGCAGATGAAGAGCAAGCCGCTCGAATTGACCATCCGGGTTTCCCCGCCGGCCCAGGTGGGCAAGGTGAGTGGAATCGCTTCATTCTCGATCACCGTCAACAGCGCTTCTTGCGCCCGGATGCCGGTGGTGTTGACGGTGCCGCCGATCCGGCTGCGGATTTTGTCGACCTCGTCGATGAACACGATTCCATGGGTAGCTTGCGCCAGCAGTTGCTCGACCGGGGTCGCGGGTCCGAGCTGCTCGCGGGCGCGTTCGAGCAGGCGGTGGAGCACGGCTTCGCCCGGTCGTCCACGCAGGGCTTCCTCGCCCAGCACATTGGCGTGCATGCGCACCACCGTCGAGCGCAGTGCCAGCTGGGGACGCGCAGCGAGAAACGTCTCGACCGCCCGCATCAGAGTGGTCTTGCCGGTGCCGGGAGGGCCGATCATCAGCACATTGCCGACCGCCAGCCCGGCGAGCTTCTTCGACAGCGCGATGGCGATCTCCTGGATCGCCTCCTGCTGGCCGATCACCCGCTGTCCCAGCTCTTTGGCGATTGCCCGCGGCGTTGGAATCGTGGTCGACACGGCTGGATTCTAGCCTACCTTTGAGGGCGGAGCATCCTATGCTTGACTGTGCCAAAGCGCCGGATTGAGAAAGTCGCGCGCTTCCCGCCGGAGTTACGCGAGCTGTCACGAGAATTCCTTCTCGCCGCCACAGGGGTCCGATATCGTAGCGAGGATGCGAGCTTTGCCGCCCATCTTGCTCTTGGCCGCGGTGACGAGCGCCTGCGCCCCACCCCGCACCGCGGGGCCGCTTCCCCACCAGGCCTTCGTCTGGCAGCGCAGCTGGTCACCGGCCGTGGTCGCCGCGGCTCGCAGCTCTCACGAGCTCGGGCTTTCGGGGTTGGTCGCGCTCGCCGCCGAGGTGCGTCTCGATCGCGATCCGCCCGAGGTTGTTCGGGTGCCGGTCGATCTCGCAACGCTGGCCGCCGCGGGTCCCGTGGCGCTGGCGCTGCGCATCGGCGGCCAGAGTCGGGGCGAGGTACCCTTCCCCGCCCAACGCCTCGCCGCGCTTGCCGCCGAGCTGGTGGCTGCGTCCACAGCACACGGGGTTGCGCTCGCCGAGCTCCAGATCGACCACGACTGCCCCACCCGCCGGCTTGGGGAGTGCGCCGAGCTGCTCGCCGCCTTGCGGGCGCGGATCGTGCCGGTGCCGCTCACCTTCACCGCGCTGCCGACCTGGCTCGACGAACGCGCGAGCTTTGCTCGCCTGCTAGCTGCTTCCGACGGTTTCGTGCTCCAGGTGCACTCGCTCGAGCTACCTGCTAACGGCAGCGCAAAACCGCTGTGTGATCCGGCGCTGGCGCACCGCGCGGTCGAGCGCGCGGCGAGCTTTGGCCGCCCCTTTCGTGTCGCGCTGCCGACCCACGCTTACGTCGTCACGTTCACCGCCGACGGCCGTCTCGCCGACGTCGCCGCGGAAGATGCGGCGCTCGGCCCGCTTCCTTTCGGCGCGAGCGGCCGGCGGCAGATCGTCGGCAGCGATCCGGCGGCGCTGGCGCAGCTCGTGGCCGATTGGACCCGCTCGCGGCCGAGCGCGCTCGTCGGCGTGCTCTGGTACCGGCTGCCGGTCCCAGGCGATCGCTTCAACTGGACTCCCGCGGCGCTGCGCGCGACGCTCCAAGGACGGGCGCCCGCGCGCCGGCTCGAGATCGCCGTGCGCCGGCCCTCGCCAGGCTTGGCCGAAATCGACCTCGTCAACCTCGGCGACAACGCTGAGCCGGCTCCCGAGCGCATCGAGCTGCGCTGGAGCGGCACGCCGCCCGTTGCGGGCGACGGCGTCGCCGGCTACCGGCTGGCACCTTCCTTCCAAAACCTCGAACTCGACGATGTCACCTCACCCGCGCTCCAGCTGCCGGGCGAGCGGCGCACCATCGCCTGGCTGCGCTTCAACGGCCCAGAGAATTCATTAGGAGGT
This sequence comes from uncultured Thermoanaerobaculia bacterium, assembly GCA_964499975.1. Taxonomy (GTDB): domain Bacteria; phylum Acidobacteriota; class Thermoanaerobaculia; order Multivoradales; family J023; genus CAZCOV01. The sequence goes on along the minus strand of CAZCOV010000265.1, from coordinate 1,462 downwards.
CACCTTGCGCCCTGATCCTCACCTCACTCACCGCCGCTACGCCGTCCTCGCCTCGCTCATCGCGCTCGGCGCAGGCTGGCTCGACCCCACCGGTGCCGGTGGATGCGGGCCCTATTTCGCCCCATCGATTCTCCATCAAACCGACGCCACCACGGCAGCCCTCAAGCAACCCTTCATCGCGGGCATCCTCGAACTGCCCGGCCTGCCGAAACCGATTTTCCCGTTTCAAGACGCCTATCACCCCGAAATTTCGGTGGCCGACGCCGACGCCGACGCGCTGCGGCGCGCCCTCGAGGCGGCCGGGCAAAGCGATCCCGAGCTCGAAGGGGAGCTTGCGGCCACCCGCAACGCGATCAGCACGTTTCGCGCGGCGCGGCAAACGTGGGATGAGCTCGGGCGGTGGGGGGCGGCCGAGGGCCCCCGGCCCAGGCTGGACGAAGTCGCCGTACCGGCGCGGCTGCCCGCGGAGCTGCGGCTGTATCTCGAAGGTGCCGTCGCCTTTCACCGCGGCGATCTCGCGACGGCGACCACGGCCTGGCGGCATGTGCTCGAGCTACCCGAGGGGGCACGGCGCGAACGTTCGGTGATGGCCGCCTTCATGCTCGGACAAGCCACGCTCCTCGGCGCGGGCGCGGCGCCGCCGAGCGCCGAGGTCGCCGCGAGGGCCATCGGGTACCTTCGCGAGGCCCGCGCGTTGGTACAAGCCGGTTTTCGCGACGATCTCGCGCTCGCCCACGAGAGCCTGGGATGGGAGGCGCGCGCCGAGTGGCGCCGCGGCCGTTTCGCCGCGGCGCTCGCGCTCTACGCCGAGCAGCTCGCCGCCGGAGATCGCCACGCGCAAGATTCGCTCCACGAGGTCTGCCACCGCCTCGCCCACGGCGACCGCCAGACGCTCGAAGGTGTCGCCGACGACCCGCTCGCACGCGAGATCTTCACCCTCTCTCTGGCGGGTCACGACCATCAAGAAGGTCCCGAGCTTTGGCTCGAGCTGATGCACGAACGCAAACCCCAGGGGCTTGCTGGCGGCGCGCTGCTCGCCTGGCTCGCGTACCAACAGGGCCGTTTCGAGGACGCTGGCCACTGGCTCGATCTCGCCGACAGCGGCGATCCGCGCTCGCTGTGGATCCGCGCCAAGCTGCTCGCCCGTGCCGGGGATCTGGCCGCCGCCAGGCCGCTGCTCGAGGCGGCGGCGAGTAAGCTCGCCGAAAACCCCTCGCGCCAGACGTCGAGCGTCGGTTCCTCAGAAACTTGGCCGAACGCGGCGCGCGCGCTCGGCGAGGCGGGTCTGCTCGAGATCCGCCAGGGACACTACCCGGAGGCTCTGGACACTCTGCTGCGCAGCGGTTACTGGCAAGATGCCGGTTATGTTGCGGAGCGGGTCATGAGCACCGCCGAGTTGACGGCCTTTGTCGATGCGAGTTGGCCCGGCGAGCTGGTCGACCAAAGCTTCTGGGACCCGACC
>CAZCOV010000264.1:0-9231 GCA_964499975.1 uncultured Thermoanaerobaculia bacterium | reverse complement strand
TACGGACCTTGCCACTCTGGAGCGTTGGCTTTTGCAGGCAGGAACCGTCTCGTCTGCGGAAGCACTCGTCGAAAAGTGAGGCAGAGCGCCCAGTTGCTGCTCGCGGCGGGCGAACCGAACCTGGAGTCCGAGTTCGTCTACGTAGCGGGTGAGCCAGGCGTTCGGCGCCCCGCCGCCTACAGCAGAATCCGATCTGGAATGTTTATGGTCAGTCCCTGAAAATTTCCTGAGTGTAACTCCACGGAGCTCCCATGCCACTCGACAAACAAGGCGCACTGAATCTGGCATCACCGACCAAAACGGTCCCCCAATGGGAAGGGATCAGTCCCCGGTGGCTGCTCTTTCTCCTGCCTTGGGTGCAGGTCAAAGCGGGCGTTTACCGCATCAACAAGGTGGTGAACCAGCCCGAAATCCTGGCCGAGCATGAAGAAGGCACGGGACTGCCCGAGGGCTCCCAGAGGTATGCCATGGTCGACTCGGTGACGCGTGAGCCCGGGATCACGACCGCCCTCGACCCGGTCCCGCAAGTCGTCCATCTGGCCGCGGTGCAGACCATTGTCAAGGCGCATACGCGGGTGATGGATCTTTACAGCCAACCCCACGATCTTCTCCAAGAACAGATCCGGATCGCGGTGGCAGCGATCAAGGAGGAAAAGGAGTGGCGGGCGATCAACAGCCAGAAGTTCGGTCTGTTGCACGCAGCAGCCCCTCACATGCGGATCCCCACGCGCTCAGGTCCGCCCACGCCCGACGATCTCGACGATTTGTTGACTAGGGTGTGGAAGATGCCCGCGTTTTTCCTGGCTCACCCGCGGGCGATCGCGGCTTTTGGCCAGCAATGCACTGCCCGCGGGCTCATGCCGGAGACCGTGGAGATGTTTGGCGCACCGTTCCTCAGTTGGCGTGGCGTTCCCTTGGTACCGAGCAACAAAGTGCCGATTGCTGCAGGCAAGAAGGGTGACTCGAGCTCCATCCTGCTCCTGCGGGTGGGCGAGGAGCATCAGGGCGTGGTCGGCCTGCACCAGGCGGGCGTGGGCGATCAAAACTTGCAGAGCCTGCGCATCCGCGAAATGGGAATCGATGAAGCCGGGGTGGTCTCGTACCTCCTGACCTGCTACTTCGCGGTTGCGGTCTTGACCGAAGACGCTCTCGGCGTGCTCGAAAACGTGAGGGTTTGATCATGGAGCACCCACCGCAAGAACCCAAGCCTCCAGCCGGACTCCACGGGCCTGCCGCCGAGGGCGCACAAAACGTCCTCAGCCCGGCGGTGCGGGGTGAGCTACGCGCAGTCCTCCGCGAAGCTATCTGGGGTGCCGTCCAAGACATCATCGGGGACCTGGCGCAGCGGATGGGGCAGCGGATGGGCGGCCAAGCCCTCCCAGGAGTGCCACCTGGCGCAGCCTTGCCACAACCATCTGCGGGCGAGCCGTTGCCAGCTTCGTTACCGCCAGTTGCAGCGGGCTCGGGGCCACCGCCGCCAGCAACCAGCGGCCCTTTCCCGCACGGTGACCTCGACTTGCGCTTCATTCCGGCCAACGTCCCCGGCGCAGAAGCGCGTGCGCCCAAGCGGGGCAACGCACGTCAATACTACTTCTTACCCCAACCTGCTGCCCCGCAGCCCGGGGCACCGACCGCCCAGCCCGCCCAGCCCACTGCACCGACGCGTCAACCCGGCGGCGGCTGAGGCAAGAAAGCATCAGGCCAGGTGGCTTGAACGTTGCTATTCCCGCCCCTCGTGCGGCCGTCCCTCCCTCTAGCTTGAATTGCGATTTGGGTTGCTGATGGGATTCCGTCATCTAAGTCGCAATATTTCTTTGAGAGAAACAGGATAGATATCAAGGTATATTTTTGGCTGCTCACCACCACCCATAAAAAATTGGGGGTCGTGTCGGTCGAGGGGTCTTACCTCGACTGCAACCTCATTGCCTGAGAGCTCACAGCGGGTTTTGCACCTGTTGGGAAGAGCCATATTACGAAAACATTACGAAGATGCTGAAAAACTTCGTAGCGTCGTCATATGGATTTCCATGTTGAAGGGTTAGAACAATGTTGTGGGTCTTGGCGGGCTTGGTGGGTCCAAAATGGATTGCTTTGTGGGGAGGCTGAGCAAGCTCATGGGGTGGAGAGCTGATGGAACAGCCAAATGTAGTCAAAAGACCACACAAGAGAGTAAGTCGATTCGATCTTGACCAGATCTGTTTGAGTCCATTCGGTTTTAGTTCTGGCTTTGCGCTGGTCGAACTCCTGGCCTTCCTCGCGATCTTCGGTTTCCTCGCGGTGGGGGCCGCCAATTTGTTGAGAACCCTACAACCCCGGCTCACCTTGCGGGCAGCAGGGAACAGCGCCGCCGTGCTGATCAACCAGGCACGTCTCGAAGCGATCAAACGCCAAGTCACAACCTGCGTCCAGCCTGACTTGACCCGAGGGGAACTCGTGGCTTTTGCCGACCTCAACGGCGATCCTACCGTGGGCTCACCGGGCCATGCGCGCTACTTGGTCTTCGATCCGGATCCCGTGCTGATCAGCACCGGCCAGACTGACTACGAGATCGGACGGATCCGCTTACCAGAAACGATCGCTTTCGGCAGCCCGGGGTCGGCGCGCTGGGGGGCAGAGGCGATCACCGGTTTGACCGTCGTGCCGCAGATGCCACCAGTGCCCAATGCGGTGGTGTTCTCGCCGCGCGGCAAGATCCTCGCGCCAGGCGCGATCCGTCTGGTCGATGGTCCGGAAGGCAACCATCTCGAAGTCGCAATGCTCGGACTCGCGGGCAAAGTGACCCTGCGCAAGTACTTGCAGGCGGCGGACGCACCCAACGGGGAAGCGGGCTTTTTTGCCGAAGGGAATGACGCGACCGGCGCCAACGTGTGGACCTGGTACTGAAGGGAAAGCGAGGAGACAGGGTGGCAAAAGCAAGGCACCGTCGTTGGCTCTGGAGCAGGCGCCTCCAGGCGCAAGCGGGAACTTCATTGATCGAGGTCTTGATCGCTTCCGCCTTGATGCTGGTAGGGGCGATCAGCGTGTTGCCGCTGTTCGTCCGGGCGACTTTCAACAACCTCTCCGGCTTCGATTCCAGTCAAGCGACCAGCTATTCGCGCTCTGAGCTGGAAGACCTGATCGCCCTGACGATCGACCACGAGCGGCTGAACTTGGCAGCTCCGGTGCCGGCCCGGCAAGTTCGTCCCGTGGTCGGGGGAGGCGACGAACTGGTCCTCGCCGAAGTGTATTGGGATCAAGCTGCGGACGCTCCCTCAACTGCCGAGGTGCGGCTCGGCGATGGCAACTGGATCAGCGACCCCAGCGCTGCCAAAGGCACGGTCTTTTGGCAGCGCACCAGCCTGATCCGTCAGCATTCCTACGCGGACATCTCGAGCGGGGTCATCGATATCAGCAATCCTGGGCAGCTTTTGACCCTCGGTCATCCCAAACTGTTCGACCGACCCCTCGCAGCCGCTGCGGATCCGTCGATGGCGCAGTTCAAAGTCGAAGACATCGAGCTCGCTAGCCAGCGCGCCGGCGGACGGCTGTCTGGGGTGGGCAACTTGCGGACCCGCTACTTCCGCATCCACTAACGGGGTTCAGGTGGGCGAGCCAGCGGAGAAGTCGATGAGATACCTCAGTCAACGCCGAGGACCGACCGCGCAGGCTGCTGCGGGCTTCAGTTTGCTCGAAAGCCTGGTGGCCCTGCTGGTGCTGGCCGGGGTGATGATCGGCATTCTCAGCCTCTTCGAATCCAGCGACAAGCTCTCGCGCACGCAGAGCTACATCGCGGAAATGCAAACCAGCCAACGCCTCGCGCAAGCGGATTTGGTCGAAATGATCCGCATGAGCGGGATCGGCGGCCTGCCCGAAGGCATCCCTTCGGCGGCGGCAGCGGGCAACAGCCAAGGGGTCTTCCCCTCGGGCTTGGCCTTGGCGGTGCGCAAGAACGTGCCAGCCGAATCTCGGATCGGCAATGCCAGCTCGCCCAAAATCCTCACCGGCACTGACGTCTTGATCTTGCGCGGGGTGTTTTCGACCCCGGTTTACTACCTTGAACCGCAACAACCCCTCGCTTTGAACCCAGGAACCGGCCGCGCGGATCGTCACGTGATCGAACTCAAGCGAGCGGTTGACATCGGTGTCGAGCAGGATCTCGAACCTTTACGCCAGGCACTGCGCGCGGCTTTGAATGCGGGGAGCCCCCGTCCCGAGGCGGTGATCGTGCGCGATCGCTTCAACCCCGGAGCTTACGCGGTGTTCCAGCTCGATCCAGCCACCACGGTGCCAGGCAACACCGGCGATGCGACCTTGACGATCGGCCTGACCCTTGCGTCCGGCACGGCTTACGCGGAACCTTATGGCCGTTTTGCCCGCGGCACCACCTTGCTGCAAGGAGCGGGCGGCGAGACGCTCGAATTGCCGAGTGGCACCGTGGTGACCTTGCCGCGTCAAGTGGGAACCCTGGGTTTGCTCGAAGAATACCGGGTCTACGTGCGCCAGGACTTCGCAGTGGCGGATGACAACACCACTCGGCTCAAGCCCGTCTTGGCCCGCGCGCGCTTTTACCCTGGTACCGATGACCTCCACCCCGAGGGCTCCCTCGACCTAGCCGACCACACCATCGACTTGCAAGTCGCGCTCGGAGTCGATCAAGTGGTGCCCGGGTCCGTGCCGCCACACGGAGATGGGAGGATCGCCGAAGATGGTACCAGCGCTGACGAAGTGCTCTTCAACGCCGCGGACGATGACGACGGGCTGACCAACATCGGTTTCAGCCCCTGGGCTGCACCCGGTGCGCAAGTCGCTTTCTTGCGCCTGCACACCATCGTCCAGGCCGCGCGGCCAGATCGCGATTTCCCTGGCCTCGGCCTTGGGCAGATTGAAGATCAGGACCGCTCGGCTTCGGTTTTTAGCTTGGGAGACTACCGCAAATTTCGCAAACAACATTTGGCGACCACGATCGAGTTGAGGAACATGCCATGAATCACTTATCTTCTTTATCTGCCTCACGCTCTTCCCGTTCCGCCACTTCTGAAGAAGGCAGCGCGTTCATCATCGTGCTGCTCGCGCTGTTGCTGTTGACCACCCTGGGGCTGGCTTTGGTGCTGGTCACCGAAACCGAAATGGAGATGGGGGGTGGCGACCGCGTGATCAACCAGACGTTTTACGCAGCGGATTCCGGGGTCCAGGCGGCCCTCGGCAAGCTCTTGACCACGCAGGACTGGAGCGGAGCCGAGTTCGTTGTGGTCGAAGGGCAGCTCGGGACCGACCGCCAGCTAGGTGAACGGGTGGCGACCACCCGGGTCCACGCGATCGGTGCTCCCCGGCCCGCACCGATGACGATTGCCAACGAGGGCCAAGACGATTACCGGACCTATTTCGTGGTGGTGACCTCCACCGCCGACCGGGTGAGCTGGCCGCAGACCGATGCGGTACCGTCTTTTGCCGACCATGCTGCTGACGTCACCGTGCAGGCCCAGAGCACGACCAGCAGCCGTTATTTGCTTTCGCCCTTGCGGCAGGCCGCAACCCCCGAAGAACCGTTCAACGGGGACGAGGTCTACACCGAGCAGTAGAGGGCCGTTTTGTCGCGCGAGGTGACCCCATGCGTCCATCCCTGACCCTCACAGCTCTATTCGTGAGCACGCTCGGCTGGCTCGGTGGTCTCAGCTCGGCCATCTGGGCCGATGATCGCGACCTCTTGCGGCAAGGCGTTGGCGATCCTTATGTGTTCATCATCTTCGACACCTCGCGCTCGATGAACCGTTCGTCGAAGTGTTCGCTCGCCGACTGGAGCCGTCCGGCTGGCGACCCCTTGAAATGCGATTTCCTTTGCCCGGAAGGCGACTGTTACGTGCCGCTCCAGGGCGATGACCCGGAGTCCAAGTTCTATCAGGCCAAGGAGGCGCTCTACTCGGTGTTGCAGAGCACCACCAACCTCCACGTCGGGTTTGCGACTTTCAACCAAGACCGCCTCGAGGCCCGCTCCAAACACTGGCTCTACAGCGTGGCCCAGCGGGATGGGAACGGCAATGCCAACAGCGGTATCACCTTGCTGAGCGCCCAGGTCTTCCCCCAAGTTGGCGCCGAAGAAGTCTTCGGCCGCACCTGGGCATGCGGCAACGGCAACGGCTTTGCGAGCGTCGGCTGTTCAGCGGGTAACCCTGCCGACCTGGTTGCGCCCGAAGAGCTGCGCCGCATGCAGCGTTTTCCCAAACTCGGCATGGGCAACAACGAGACCACGTCCTTTTTCATCCGCGATGCGGGCAACCGCACCTACAAAGTGATTTACACCCAGACCAGCAACCGCAAATTTGGCGACGCCAAGTTCCAGGCCAACCTTGAAGTGCGGCACTGCACCAACAACAGCTGCAGCCAGAACAGCCTGGTGGGCAGCAAAAACATCTTCTTTGACCTGGTGGGTGGGTTTCTGTCATGGGATCTTGAACCCAACCTCGGGACGGATACGCCGGGTTTTTTCCTCGAAGCAGATGCCGCAGATGCCCTGGCCACCAATACTTGTGCTGGCTGGGATTCCAACCGCGATTCTGCCGCCGACGAGAACGATAACGGCTACAGCTTGCGCTGGCCGACCGACGACAGCGATCCCCGCGACGGGGACCTCGACTCCCTATCGCAAGGCGATGTGATCCCGCTCGACTGGCTCAACCCGCACCTGAGCGACGTGTTCGCGCGACTCGCTCCCGGGTCAACCAACGGGCTGCCGGACTTCCGCGTTGCGCCCTACCTGGCGGACAAGCCCAACCTGGGCGAAGACTTCTTGCGCCTCAAAGCCGAAGCGCAGCGCCCTTTGATCGCGGCTGGGCAGACCCCGATCGGCGCGGCGATCAAGTCCTTTCGCGAATGGTACGTCGGCTGTCCCCAAGGTTCGTGCCCGCACGACCAGGGCTGGCGTGACGTCGCCGACGGGCAAGACCTCGACTTTGCTTGCCGTCAGACCTATCTCCTGCTCATCACCGACGGCGATGAGGACTGCCCGGGTCCGGATGCTTGCTCGGGCACGGCAGCGCTGCGCGCCCAGACCGGGATCAAAACCTACGCGGTCGGCTTTGGGGTGGAGAACACCGCGGGCAATCGGCTCAACTGCTTGGCGGCCAATGGTGGTACCGGCGATCCCGTCTACCCGCAAAACAAAGGCGAGCTGATCGCGGCATTGAATAACATTTTCGGTGAAATCCAGGTGCAGGCGCGCTCTTTTGCTTCTGCTTCGGTCCCCACGGTGCAGAGCGAGACTTCCGACAAGATCTACCTTTCGAGCTTCACCCCGCTGCCCGACATCCCGATCTGGCCCGGCCGGGTGGACGCTTTTCGCAAGCCCTTGCCGCTGACCGAAGACGACAAGCCGGACGTCGCGCGCGATTGCGCTGCCAACCACCTCCAAGGAGCTTGTCATTTGTGGGAAGCCGGGTACGAATTGTTAAGCCAGGCGCCGACTCAAAGCGAGATCAACAGCGGCAATTTCAAACTCGGGTTGGCCACTAACCAGCGGCGAGTGTTTTACGGCAAAGCCAACCTGCTCGGCGTCGTGCCCACCCCGCTGCGCCTGTTTTCCCCGCCCCCGGTGACCAATTTCAGCGACAAGTACGATCTGTGGGCAGGTCTGGGCCTGAACTTCACGATTGGCAATGCGGCATCCGAAGCAACCGCCGCAACCACCGCCACCGCGATCCTCAGCGATCTCTTGCGGATCAAGAGTGAGAGCGTGATCGACCCCGACGGCACCCCGCAAACTTACACTTACGTGCTGGGTGACATCTTCCACGCCGATCCCCAACTGATCAGCACGCCCAGCGACCTGCGTTTCTTCCGCGACGACTTACATGGTTACCAGGATTTTGCCCGTCAGCATTTCTGGCGCCGTCGTATGCTCGCGGTCGCGACCAACGACGGTCAGCTCCACGTTTTCGATGCCGGCATCCGCAGCCTGGTCCATGATCCCAGTACAGGACAGCAGGTGGAGCGGTTCACCGATGGCACGGGTCGCGAGCTGTTCTCCTACCTGCCCCGCCTGGCCTTGCCGATCGTCCGCGAGCAGACCCAGGGCACCCATCACATCTATTCCTTGGACGGCTCGCTCAACGTGGCGGACGTGTACCTCGACCCGCTGCACAACGGCAGCCCGCGCGCCGAAGACCGCGCTTGGCGCACAGTGGTCGTCGGGGGTTTCCGCGAAGGCGGCGACATCATGGACGGCGACTGGGTCCCGGATTTCGTCAGCGGCTACTATGCCCTCGATGTCACCCAGCCCGACCGGCTGATCACCCCCACGCCGACCCCACAAAATCCCAACCCACGGCCCTATCCCAGCCCGGTGGGCAACCTGGTGCCGTCCTGCCTCGACCTCGACACCACCAGCGGCAACCAGCGCGAGGTCGCAGCCTGCTCGATCCCGGGTGGCAGTGGTCACCGCTTCCCGGCCGAATTGTGGACCTTCAGCGACCGGATCTACAGCCCGTTGATCGGGGGGCCGTACTTCTTGGACGAAGACAACACCGACCTCGACAGCAGTCCTGAAGGCAATGGCACCCCTGACCTCGGCGCCACCTGGTCCCCACCGGTGATCGGGCAAATCGAGCTATGCGCCGGCCCGGAATGCGATCCGGGGATCATCCCCAACCAAATTGAAACCCGGTTTGTGGCGATTTTTGGTGGCGGCTTCGACCCGGCGAACAAAGGGAATCCCCAGCGCGGCACTTGGCTTTACATGGTCGACATGGAGACTGGGCGGACGATCTACAAACGGCAGCTGCAAGGTGCGGCTCCTGCCGGACCTGCGGCGCTCGACCGCGACCAGGACGGCATCCTCGACACCGTCTACATGGGCACCACCGCCGGCTTTGTCTACAAGGTCGACTTGACCGCGCGCGACGCCAACGGCAAGGTCCCGGCCTTGGTGGACGTTACGATCAAGAACGATCGTCTGCTCGGCGATCCCCTGCCGCTCGTTTCCCCCGGCGTCACGGAAAAGCGGGTGCAAGATAGCGCCTGGGAGCCGTTCAAAATCTTCACCACCGGGGGCCGGCCGATCTACATGACGCCCACGCTGTTCCTGGTTCCCGATCTCGACCAGTTCGCGCTCGCTTTCGGCGTCGGCGATCGCGAGAACTTGTGGCAGAAGACCGGCAGCGTGGCTCGTTTCTACCCCTTGGTCGACGAAGCCTTCGCGGCTTCCGGGTCGGTGTGGAAGGGTTGCGGGTCGTAGAGGGCGCCGAAGGCCGTGATCGCCTC
>CAZCOV010000263.1:0-9256 GCA_964499975.1 uncultured Thermoanaerobaculia bacterium | reverse complement strand
CGCACCTACGTCGGGGCCTTGCCGGGCCGGATCATTCAAGGGCTGCACCATGCTGGGACGAGTAATCCCGTGTTCATGTTAGATGAAATCGACAAAATTGGGGCAGATTACCGGGGAGATCCGTCTTCAGCGCTGCTCGAGGTTTTGGACCCGGAGCAAAACTTCAGCTTTCGGGACCACTACCTGGGGGTGACCTATGACTTATCACGGGTGATCTTCATCACAACTGCGAACTTGCTCGAACCGATTCAGCCGGCATTTCTCGACCGCATGGAAGTGCTCCGCCTCAGCGGCTACACCGAGGAAGAGAAACTCGAAATCGCCAACCGGCATCTCGTTCCCAAACAAATCACCGAAAATGGGCTGGCCCCCAACCACATCCATTTCACAGAAGCCGGGCTCAAGCAAATCATCCGCGGCTACACCCGTGAGGCTGGACTGCGCAACCTCGAACGCGAGATCGGGGCGATTTGTCGTAAGGTCGCGGTCAAAGTGGCGAGCGGCAAGAAGGCAAAGTCGCGCATTCAAGCGCAGCGCGTCCAACAGTTGCTCGGTCCGGAAAAACATTTTGGCGAAGTGCTGCTCGATAATGATCGGGTGGGCGTTGCCACGGGCCTCGCCTGGACCGCGGCCGGGGGTGATCTGATGTTCATCGAAGTCGTGGCCGTGCCAGGAAAAGGCAAGTTGGCACTGACCGGCCACCTCGGCGACGTGATGAAGGAGTCAGCACAAACAGCCCTCTCGTATGCGCGGGTGTTTGCTGCCCGCAATCAGTACAGTGAGGACTTCTTTTCAAAACAGGACATTCACGTGCATGCGCCGGCCGGGGCGATTCCCAAAGATGGACCTTCCGCTGGAATCACGATTGCTGTGGCGGTCATTTCATTGCTCACCGGCGTTTCGGTCGATCGGACAATTGCGCTGACCGGAGAGATCACTTTGCGCGGCGACGTCTTGATGATCGGCGGCTTGAAAGAAAAAGCATTGGCTGCGCGGGCCGCAGGGGTTCGGCGGGTGATTGCGCCGCTGCAAAATCAGCGCGACGTCGAAGAGTTTCCCGCCAGTCTGCGCCAGGAACTCCAGTTCATTTTCCTCGGGCACATGGATCAGGTCCTGCAGCATGTCTTTGTGCGGCCGCTGGAGCCAGCCGCACCCGCGAGCGTGCCAGCGGGTTGAGGCGGCCATGAGCGGCGAGGAAGACCTCATCCGCTGGCTAAAGCGTCAGGCCGCGGGACGCGGCGGCGAGCTGATCGGTGATGACGCGGCCATCCTGCCTTCCGCGGACTTCTGGGCAATCACCATGGACACCCAGGTGGAAGGGGTTCACTTTCCCTCCGGCCTGACCCCCGCAACCGTTGCCCACCGCTTGCTCCGGGTCAATCTTTCCGACCTGGCGGCCATGGGAGCCTTGCCGGCTTATGCTTTTCTGGCACTTTCAGCTCCCCCCGGTTTTGATCACCGGGCTTTCCTTTCCGCGTTGATTCAAGGCTGTGAAGTTTATGACCTGCAGCTTGCGGGCGGGGACACCGCGCAAAACCAGCATTTGATGACAGCGCTCACCCTCCTGGGGCGCAAAGCGGAGCAACGCTGGCTGAAGCGGAGCACAGCGCGTCCGGGCGAACTTCTGTGGATCGGTGGGACGCTTGGGGAGTCCGCCGCTGGGCTGGCCTTGCTGCAGCGTGGTGCCAGCCCCGGGGGCGACCCCATGCCTGCAGCTCTGGGCTTGCCGCCCGCAGCAGCGGCGGCAGCAGCGCGCGCCATCGCGCGTTTTCTCCAACCAGAGCCGCAGCTCGCCCTCGGTCGCTGGCTGGGGACCTGCGCGGCGGGGGCTGCGATCGATATTTCCGACGGCTTGGCCAAGGACCTCCGGCGCTTGTGCGCGGCCAGCGGTGTGGGGGCCGAGGTCGAGCTCGAGCGGCTGCCCGTGAGTGCCGACTTCATCGCCCTTGCGACCCGTCTGGAATTGCCCTGGCAAGACCTGGTTTTGGGTGGGGGGGAGGACTACGTCCTGCTGTTTACTTTACCGCCGCAGATCAGCCCGCCGCAAGTTTTCGGCTGTGTCCAGATCGGTCAAATCATCGCCGCAGAGCGCGTTGACTTGATCGTCGGCCGAGAGCGACTGCCGATGCCGCGGACTGGCTGGGATCATCTCGACGGAAAGCTTTTGGCGTAAAACATTTGCGATCTTGGGGGCTGAGGGATGCAGGGTGCTGAAGTGAAATCAGCAGCGACAAACCGCTCTGGGTAAGTGCCGCGCTGGCCTCAGAGGACGAGGCCAGCGCAAAAACCGCCGTTACCGGCAATCGTGACCGTGATTAGATCAACGGTTCAACACGATGCGATAAGGCTTCTTGATCTCTTGCTCCAACTTGGCCAGCGATTTCCGCAGGTCACGATTGGACTTTTCGAGCTCTTTGATGCGGTCCAACAGATTCGCGGGCACCGGAGCCGTAGCCACTGCCGCGGCCGGTCGCTTCGGATGAGGTCCACGATCGCTCGGACGGCCGGCTTTGGCACGCGCGGCGGGTGCCGTGGCTTTCCCGGCTTTCGCCGCCTTGCTCAGACGACCTCTGCGGCTTTCACCCCGCAAGCGTTTGAAAATATCGACCGAGTCGGGCAGGAAACGCCGCGCCCTTCCCGATCCTTTGTGCGGAATCTGCTTGATGTTGGTTTTCACATAACGCAACAAGGTAGGGTAGGAAATACCGGTCAGCTTGCCGATTTGAGTGAGGGTCAAAAGCCCATCTGCGGCGGCGGCGGCGGTCTTTTTGGTCGGCCTGGCTGGTGCTGCGGCAACCTTGCCTTTCATTTTGGCGGGAGCAGAGGTAGCCCGAGCGGCTGCTTCGCGAGCGCTACCACTGCTGCTCCCGGTTTTGCGTGGACGCCCGCGCCGTCCGATGTTTTCCTTCTTCAAACCCCGAAAAATCTCGAGCGCTTCTTCTGGATAGCGCTGCGAACGTCCGCTGCCTTTGGACGGAATACGGTTCTGGTACAGTTTCTTGTAGCGCTGCAGGGTCGGCATCGAGATACCGGTCTGTTCTGAGACTTGCGTCAGGGTGTAAAGCTGCGTTCCTGCTTGCGGATCTGCCATGATCGTTGCCTCCTTCACGCTCTGTGCTGGGCGTGCTTCTTTTCCGCTGTTGGTTTCGTCCCGCTGGTTCGTCGCGCTTGTCTGGCGTTTTGGCTCGCCATGGATATTCGCCTAACTTCTCTCGCTACGCTAGTTTTGGCTCGCAAGTCATCCAGCCGATCTCTGAGCTTACCGTCGAGGGACGAAGTCAAGGTTTCGTCAAAAGTTGCATCAAGGATTGTGCTTGTCCAAGGGTTGTGCTTGTTCAAGGGCGAAAGTTCGAGAGCTATGTTCTAGGGCGATATTCTAGGGCGGTGTTCAAGGGGTATGTTCAAGGGCGGTGTTCAAGGGGTATGTTCAAGGGGTATGCTCTAGGGGCGGTGTTCTAGGGTGGTTGCCTTAGATCTTTTGTCCTTTTTTATTCTTAGATTAAAGGCTCATCGTTGTCAAGGGGATTCAGAGATCTTGGCAAATCTTAATTGCGTTTCCTGCCTTTGAACTGACGTTCTGAGCAATGCAAAATAGCACAGATCGAAGCGTAGGCAAGCCCGGAGCGGCTCGCAGGGATACTCATTGCAAGGGCAGAAATGCGATTCCAGGCTGGATTTGATGTCATGAGACAGCGGGAAAACTTGCGCTTCAGCCGTTCACGTGACGCCCAGCTGGCGAACCAAGTAAGAGAGTGCTTGGCGGCTCAACCCCAAGCGACGCGCTGCTTCCGAACGATTTCCCGCGACCTGATGCAAGACTTCGCTGACTAGCCGTTTGCGGAAGGCTTCCACTTGCTGATGATAGTCACCCTGGGTTTCCCGGGCGGTTTCACCTCGTCCACTCACCGTCGGCAAGTCCAGTTGTTCGGGCTGGATTTCGGGGCCTTCGGCCAAAGCCGCAGCTACTTCGAGGACGTTGCGCAACTCGCGAACGTTGCCCGGCCAGTGGTAGGACAACAGGCGCGACTTGGCGGCCGGCGCAAGTCGTAAAGGAGTTCCTGACGTCGCCCTGCGCTGCGCTAAAAAGTGGTCGGCAAGGCTGAGAACATCGCTGCCTCGTTCGCGCAGTGGCGGTAAGCGCACCATGGCGACTTTCAAACGGAAAAACAGATCCTGGCGGAAAGTCCCCGCATGCACCATTGCTTCGAGATCGCGATGGGTTGCTGCAATGATTCTGACGTCGACTTTACGGGTGAAGCTTTCACCCAGTCGGCGAATCTCACCTTCCTGCAATACCCGCAGCAGCTGTCCTTGCGCGATCGCTGGCAAGTCACCGATCTCGTCGAGGAAAAGAGTTCCACCCCGGGCCGACTCAAAAACCCCTTGATGGTCACGATCAGCCCCGGTAAAAGCGCCGCGGATATGACCGAAAAGGTCAGATAGGATCAATGTCTCGGATAGTGCAGCGCAATTAACCACTAGATAAGGCTTATCGACACGGCGGCTCACGCGATGAACGCGGCGCGCAAACAGTTCCTTGCCGCTGCCGCTTTCGCCCAAAAGAAGCACCGGCAACTCGCCCGCCGACAGCCGATCGAGACGGCTCAGCGCAGATTTGAGACTCACACTCTGACCCATGATTCCTCCCGGCGCAGGCATTCTCGGTTCTTCCTGTCCCTTTTCCGGCTCGAGCAAGGCATGGTTCAAATCCCGCTGCAGCAAGTGGAAGAGGGTTTTGAGCGGGGCATCGACAGTTGACGAACGGAGGAGCAAGCGTCCATTCCGCAGGGTTGCTGCCAGTTCAGCCGAGCCCCCGGTGCCCGAACATAAAACCCGCGGATGACCATCTTGCGGGATAAAAGTCAAAAGGACATCGACGTAACCTGACTGCTGCAAGAGGTCGGCGATCGCGGTCGCTCGACTGCTGTTTTCCAAATAACGTTCGAGCGCGCGCCACGGCGTGAGCGAACGATTTTCCAGCTGGTCTGCCAGGGCCACGGCTCCCAGGTCGGTGAAGATTGCAATCGCGCGCCTTGCCCAGTGCGGAGGCACCACGCCTGGTCGGACTTTTTCGCAGTCGAAGACGAGACGTGCGGCGCGGAAAGGTTCGAGGGTTGCGAGGGATTCCCACAGCTCATGGGGCGGGACGGCATCGCTCAGCAGCGCGGGCCACAGCCGGGCCCAAGGGGTGTCAGCTGCGGCCGCACACGCCTGGTCTGGCAGGCCAGCATGCGCCCACAGGGCCGGTCTTTCTTCAGGTTCGAGCTCGCGGACCGCAGGCTCACGGACCCGCGCGAGGCAAGCCCGTGCCTGTTCTGGCCGACCGAGCCAGCCATGGGCGCGCGCTGCCAGGACGTCCAGCACCTCTGCGCGCCCCCGGATCCGCTCCTCGCCCAACCCCTGCAGGGCTTCGGTGCAACGAGCTAGCGCTGCGGCAGGGCGTCCTTGGGTCAGTTCGAACCGGATCCACAGCTCGAGGTCGCGCACCAGGCCGCGGACGTTACCCGCACGGCGATTTTCCGCGGTCGAGGCTGCGAGGACGTTCTCGACCCCAACGGTATGGCCACGGCGCAGCCGCACTTCGGCGAGGTTGTAGAGAGCCAACGTGCTCCGTCCAGGACCTTCGCAGGTGTTGAACAGCCGCAGGGCATGGCGGCAAGCCCGTTCGGCCGCGGGCAGGTCGTCGGCGAGCGCGCGCGCCACTGCAAGGTCGTTCCACAATCGCGCGGCTTCGGCTTGCAGCAGCTGACGTCGCCGCAGCTGGAGTGCGCGCCCGATCTGCTCGACCGCCCCCGCACCATCGCCGGCGGCCATCGAACGCAGACCGCGCACCTGGTGCCAGCGCCAGGCCAATTCCGGATCGCGCAGGGCCTCGTGCCCGGCTTCGAGGTAGGTCTCCATGGCTTGGGCATCGTCGCGATCCCACGCGGCTTCGGCCGCGAGCAAACAGGCGGCGCAGCGCCAGCGACCATGGCTCTTGCCCAGCGCCTGGGCAGCCCAGTCGCGCCCCTCATCGTACTGCCCATGGGCGGCTGACACACGAATGGCTACCGCTGCAAGCGCCACTTGCTCGGCTGCTGACAATTCGGTCTCGGCAAGCCGTCGCACGGTGTTTTGAGCAGCATTGAGTTCGCCCAAATAGAGCTGGCACCAAGCGCGCAGCAGTCGGGCTTCGGTGGTGTGATGGCCCTTGAGCAGGGTCAAAGTCGAGGAGTACTGCCCCAAGGCAAACCAGCAGCGGGTCTGGGCGAGCACTTCGGCCCGCGTAGACGTCCCACGCTGCCGCCACGCGATCGCTGCCCGTCGCCACTGCCCTTGGGCCATCAGCTGCCAAGGATCCGCCGCTTTGTCCCAGCCTTCCCACAATTCCTGCGCGGTGGTGCCAGCCATCAAAGCTGCGGCCTGTTCGAAGGTCCTGCCCTGCGCGAGCAGTCGACGCCGCGCTTCGCCACGTCCCACCACCCACAAGTGACGGTTTTCGCCAGTTCCATGTTCGGCTACCAAGGCAGTGCGGGCGGAGCTGAAAGCGGGTAGCCAGAGAAAGGGAGCGAGCTCCAAAGTCTCGACCACCGCCGCATCTGCTGACAGCGGCGCCAGACTTTGCTGCCAGCGGTGCCACAGGTGACGGGCCACCCGTCGGGCTTCACCGCGGCCAGCGATCGGACCTTGACTGCGGAAAAGCCGCGCGAGCAATCGCTGGAGCGCGTTTTGGGCGAGTTCGAGCGGGCGCCCCTCCTGGATCTGTCCCACCCGCAGCAAGAGGTCCGGCCCGATACAGCTCCCCTCCCAACCCAGAGCGAGGAAGAAACCGCCGTGCTCGAGCTGCGCCAAGAGCGCTGCGGCTTGCAGCACCACGGCAATTTTTTCCTGGTCGGTGAGTTGGGCCTGGTCGAGCGGGCAACCTGCGCTCCCTGCACTCAAAGCTTGATGCCGGAGATGGCGGACGGCTTCACGCATGAGGATCTGGGGTCCCCCCGAGCGTCGCAAGATCGTGCCAGAAATCGGGGTAAGACTTGGCCACTACCTGGGGATCCATGATGGTGAGTTGCTTCCGCCGCAAGCCGACCAGAGCCATGCTCATGGCAATCCGATGATCGCCATGGGTCAAGACTTCGACCGGCTGCTCGGGGGGCTCGCGTTCAGCCCACACTCCAGGGATCGTCAGGCCGTCCGGGAGCTCTTCGACCTGCGCTCCAACCCGTCGCAGCTCCTGCGCCATGGCTGCCAGGCGGTCGCTCTCTTTGTGCCGCAGATGGGGGACATTGCGGATCTCGGTGGTGCCGCGGGCAAAAGGGGCGAGCGCGGCGAGGGTCGGGACTTGATCCGGCATGGCTGAGAGGTCCGCCGTGATCGCGTCGAGCCGGCCGCCGACGACCTCCAAAACATCCCCTTCAAATCGATAGCTGGCCCCCATCTGTTCGAGCAGACGGAGCAGGCCGCGATCTCCTTGCTGAGAGTCGCGCGCTAGGCCCAAGAGCCGCACCCGGCCGCCGCAGAGCGCCACGGCCGCGGCCGGGTAAGCCGCGGCGGAATCGTCGCCTTCGACGCAGATCACGCCCCCGGCAAGCGGCGCGGGAACGACGCGGAAAACTCCGGCGGATGGTTCTTGCACCTGTCCGCCAAACCGGGCGATCGCGGCGAGCGTGAGCGCGATGTAGGGCGCTGAGGTAAGGGCTGCCACGGCGATCTCGACCGGCTCCTTGGCACCCAATGCCGCCATCAACAAAGCGGAAAGGAACTGGCTGGAGACCCCGGCGTCAAGCACCGCCCGACCACCCCGCAAGCTGCCACCGACGATCTCCAGCGGCGCCAAGCCGGGACGATCCAGGCAGTGGATTTCCGCGCCCAGTTGTCGGAGCGCAGAGAGCAGGGGCTGCAGCGGCCGTTCGCGCAAGCGCAAAACGCCGTCGAGACGGAAGCGGCCGGGAAGGGCGGTCAGGGTTGCGGTGAGAAAGCGCAGCATGGTACCGCCAGCGCCGCAGAAAAGGTCCGCCTGGGCGGCCCACTTTCCCGGCGTCAGCACAACTTCGGTCGGACGTCGTTCAACCACCATCCCGAGAGCGGCCAATGCCTCGAGGTAATGCGCCGTATCCTCGGCGAGGAGCGGACGCTGGATGCAAGTGGGAGTGCGGCTGAGCAGGGCCAGGTTGAAGTAACGCTGGGTCATGCTCTTCGACGCCGGCACCTGGATCTGGCCCGCGAGCGCGCGTGCCAGGGGATCGCGACAAGGCACCAGGTAGCGCTCTCGCGGGCGGCCAACCGAGGCGTCGTGCGGAAACCGGTCAGGGTTGGGGTGAGCAAGTTCCATGATTTAACTCCGTTCTGGTGCCGTAACCGAATCGTGCGGACGCAGTCGGCCGATTTTCTGGCCGACTTTCTGGCCGATTTTCTTCCTGTACGACCAGCGCGCAGATTGGGGAAACTCTATCATGATCCTACGAAGTCGGCCTACGTCTCAGCAAGAGATTTGAGTTACTTGGGTATTCTTTTGGTTTTTTACCGTTCACTTCTTGTCAGCGAAACCAAACCGCGATCCAAGGTCGCTGGTTTTGGTAACTTTTTATCCGCTGAATCGCCTATACTAAAACGCGAGGTAGCACTCATGATGACAGGTTCGCGGCCGAGTCACGGCTCGCCCGTGCTGGAGACTTCCGAGGCCCGTCGAGCCGCTCTCAGCGAGTGCCACCGAGAGCGCAAGAACAAGGGGGGAGAAGGGAGTGGTATGTCCAGGGTTCGCTTATTTGGGGACGGCTCGCTCAATCGCTCAGCCCTCGCGCTGGCTGGCGCGCTGTGGTTGATCGGGATCAGCGGTGCCGCTCCCGCCCAGCAAGACGTGCTGACCGCATTGCGCGCGCAGCCGGCCGATGCCGCGCACGCACAAGCCTTCAAGGAATCGCAATATCCCTCAGCCACAGTGTGTGCGACTTGCCACCCGGACCATTACCGCGAGTGGAGCTACTCGTCGCACGCCTATGCCTCGATCTCGCCGATGTTCCACAAGTTCGAGCAGGCGATCAACGACTTGTCCCAAGGCACCGTGGGCTATTTCTGCATGCGCTGCCACGCCAGCGTGGGCACCACCCTCGGGGAAAGCCGCGACTTGCCGATCTGGGACCGCGCGCCCGTTTCGCGCGAAGGCGTGACCTGCATCTCTTGCCATCGGATCAATGAGTCCTATTCCAAAACCAACGGCGCGCGGCGGATCGTCCCTGGCGACATCCACCAGCCGATGTACGGTTCGATCGGCGGCGACGGC
>CAZCOV010000262.1:0-9282 GCA_964499975.1 uncultured Thermoanaerobaculia bacterium | reverse complement strand
AGCGGCTGCCGGGGGGCGGTGAGGAAGGTGAACATCGCTTGGAAGGGCGAGCGGTCGAAGGTGAAATCCGGGGGTGGGAAGTTGGCCAAGAGCAGCATGAAGGGCATTTCCTGGTGGCTCATGGCGCCGAGCACGGTCTCGCGGGTCCGCTCCAGGACTTCGCTCAAGGTGGGATCGCCGGAAAAGTCGGTGCGCAGCAGCAGCATGTTGGTGAAGCAACCGAGCAGCTGCTCGGTTTGGAGCCGGAAACGGTTGGCGCTCGGACTGCCGACCAGGACGTCGAGCTGACCGGAATGCTGCGCCAGGAGCAGCTGGAACGCCGCGAGCGTGGTCATGAACAGGCTCACGTCCGCGGCCCGGCTGCGCTCGACCAGATTCGCGGTGAGCTCGGGCGGCAGCGCAAAACGGCACACTTCACCGCGGTAGCTCGGACGCAGCGGACGCGGCCGGTCGGTGCGCAGGTGGAGCTGGGGCATGCCGCCTGCGAGCTTCTCGCCCCAGTAGCCGAGCAGACGGGCCAGCACCTCATCTTGCAAGCGGTGCCGCTCCCACTCGGCATAGTCGCCGTACTGCACGGACAGCGCGGGTAGCTGCGGCGGCTCGCCACCAGCCAGGGCGCGGTAGGTCGTCGCCAGCTCGTGAACAAAGATGTCGAGCGACCAGGCATCGGTGATGATGTGGTGGAACGCCACCAGCAAGCTCGACCGCTCGCGCTCACGGCGGACCAGCAGCAACCGCCACAGTGGTGCCTGGCGCAAGTCGTAGCCCTGGCCGGCGCGTTGCTCGAGCACGCGCTGAGCGGCGGCGTCGCGCGCTGCAGCAGGCAGGCCGCGCAGGTCGACCTCGGGCAGCGGGACGGCCAGCGCGGGCAGGATTTCCTGATAGGTCTGGCCGTCTGCGTCGGCATCGAAGCGGGTACGCAGGATCTCGTGACGCTGACTCAGACGGGCGCAGCTTTCCTGGAGCACGTCCACCGCCAGCGGACCGCGCAGTTCGAGGTGCTGGCTCAAGCGGTAGACGCCACCGCTTTCCTGCTGCTCGATCAGCCAGAAAGCTTCTTGCATCCACGCCAGGGGGGCGCGCTGCCGGTCTTCCCGGCGGGGGATCGCACGCTCGCCCGAGCTTCTGGCCAGCGCCTGCATCAGCCGCCAGGACCGCAGTTCGAGCTGCGCAGCGGAGAGTGCAAAACGCCGCCGCAGTTCGGCCTCGTCCGCCCAGGCGTCGTCCGGACCTGCGTTCGCTCCCGCCGCCCTGAGCGCTTGCCCAGCAGCTTCGTCGGTCAGTGTCTGCAGCTGCTCGAGCAGGAGCCCATCGACCCGCGCGGCCAGCTCTGCCAAGGTCTGCGCGGCAAAAAGCGCCCGCACTTCGAGGTCGACCGCCAGCAGCTCTTGCAGCCGGTAGACCACCCGGATCGCCCCCAGCGAGTGCCCTCCGAGGTCGAAAAAGTTGTCCCCCACCCCCACGGTTTTGAGCTCCAAGACCTCACTCCAAATCGCCGCCAGCAACTGCTCCACCCGGGTGCGGGGAAGGATTGCAGCTGTCGCTCGCCCCACCTCGAGGTCACTGGCTGAGCCGGCCATCCGGCCCAGCGCGGCCCGATCGACCTTGTCGTTCTGGGTCAAGGGCAGTTGATCGAGGAAGAGGTACGACGCTGGAATCATGTACTCGGGCAGGCACGACTTCAAGTGCAAGCGCAGGTCCTCCGGCGCGGGGCGTGAGGCGGCTGGCACCACCGTCAGGCAAGCCAAAAGGCGCACCTCCTGGGGCTTTTCTGACGCGCGCTCGCCGGGCGAAACCGCGCTCAAGACGGCGGCGCGCGCCACGTTGGGATGGCGCTCGAGCGCCATTTCGATCTCCCCCAGCTCGATGCGGAAACCCCGGATCTTCACTTGCTGGTCGATCCGACCCAGGTACTCGAGCTCCCCGTCCGTCGACCAGCGCACCAGATCCCCGGTGCGGTAGAGGCGGGCCCCGGCCTCCTGGCCCCAAGCGTCGGGCACCAGCCGGGCCGCGGTCAGCGCCGGACGTCCGAGGTAGCCGCGGCACACTCCCCCACCGCCGACGTGGAGCTCTCCGGCCACGCCGGCGGGATTCGCCGCGCCCGCGGGATCGAGCACCCGCAGCCCCAGGTCCGCAATTCCAACCCCGATCGGGCTCACCCAAAATCGCGCAACGTCGGCCGGGCGCAGCGGACGGTACGTCACATGCACCGTGGTTTCGGTGATCCCGTACATGTTGATCAACCGCGGCTCGGTCGCGCCGAAGCGCTCGAACCAGGCGGCGAGCGCGGTGACTTGCAGCGCTTCACCGCCAAAGATCACTTGCCGCAGGGACCGCAGCTGTCCTGGCTGGGCGGCGGCGCGCGGGATCAGCAGCCGAAAAGCCGTAGGGGTCTGGTTCAAGACCGTCACCCGTTCGTCCGCCAGCAGCTGGTGGAACGCGTGCGGAGCACGGCTCACCCAGTACGGCACAACCACCAGCCGGCCGCCGTAGGCGAGCGCCCCCCACAGTTCCCACCCCGATACATCGAAGGCCACCGAATGAAAGAGCGTCGACACGTCGCCCGGACCGAAGCTGAACCACGACGCCGTCGACGCCAGCAGCCGCGTCACGTTGTGGTGGCTGATCAGGGTTCCTTTGGGCCGCCCGGTCGAGCCCGAGGTGTAGATCACGTAGGCCAGGTTCGCGGGTGACACTGCGACTGCAGGCCAAGTGGCGGGCGCGGCCGCGAGCAGTAGAGCGTCGTGGTCGAGCGTGAGGTTCAGCGCGCCAGACGCAGGCGCAACGTCACCCTCGCTGCTCGGGCGCTCGTCCAGCCCGGCGAGCAGTGCGCGGGTGGTCACCCGGACAGAGACCCCGGCGTCTTGCAGCATGTAGCGCAGCCGCTCAGCGGGATGGCGGGGATCGAGCGGCAAGTACGCGCCTCCCGCGATCAGGATGCCGAGGATGCCCAGCGGCAAGTCGAGCGAGCGGTCGAGCAGGAGCCCCACCCGCGACTCCGGCCCCACCCCCAAGGCGCGCAAACGCCAGGCCAGGCGGCAGGCTTGCCGAGCCAGCTCACCGTAGCTCAAGAGTTCGTGGTCGCAGCTGAGCGCGACGGCTTCAGCGCGCTGGGTCGCCTGGGCGGCAAAGAACTCGTGGAGCAGCGGGCCCGCGGACGCCCGCGTGCGGTCGCCCCATTCGTGGTGCAACTGCTGGCGTTCCTCGGCGCTGAGCAGCGGTACGTCGCGCCACTTCTGATCAGGATTGGCGGCGAACTCCTGGGCCACGGTGAGGAAACGGCGCAGCAGCCGGACGGCCGTGGTGCGGTCGAACAGGTCTCGGTTGTAGACCAGCTCAGCCTGCAGCTGCCCCGCAACCAGGGCGCAGCCGATGCTGAAGTCGACTTTGGTGGTCGTCACTGCGACCGGCAGCGGCTCGAAGGTCAGACCCGAGACCGCGACTGGAGCCAGGGGTGCGTCGTGCAGCACCAGCATGACCTGGAACAAGGGGGAATGGCTGAGGCTGCGCTGCGGTTGCAGCTCTTCGACCAGCTTCTCGAACGGCAAGTCCTGGTGGGCAAAGGCTTGCAGTAGGAGGCCGCGCGCGGCGGTCAGGACTTGACGGCAGGGCTGGGTGCGGTCGAGCCGCTGGCGGAGGACCAGCGGGTTGACGAAAAAGCCGATCAGATCCTCGGTCTCGACCTGCCGTCGGCCGGCAATCGGGGCGCCGACGCAAAGATCCTGCTCTCCCGTCGAGCGCGCCAGCAAGACCTCGAACACGCCCAAGAGGAGCATGAACAAGGTGACGTTTTCGCTGCGGGCGCGCTGCAGCAGACGGGCGCTCGCACGCGCGTCGAGCGACTGACCGACCCGGCTGCCGCGGTAGCTTTGGATCACTGGCCGCGGACGATCGGTGGGCACTTCGAGGAGGGTCGGCGCGCCCGCCAGCTGCTTTTGCCAGAAATGGACTTGCGCGGCCAACACGTCGCCCAGCAGCCAGGCGCGCTGCCAGCGGGCAAAGTCTGCATACTGGCACGGCAACTCGGCCCAGGGCGACGGCTTGCCCAGGATCCGCGCCTGGTAGAGCGTGGTCAGCTCGCGCTGCAGAATCCCCATGGACCAGCCATCGGTTGCGATGTGGTGGACGGTGAGCAGCAAGTGGTGCTCCCGCGGCCCGAGCCGCAGCAAGGTGGCGCGCAGCACTGGCCCGCGCACCAGGTCAAAGCAGCGGATCGCTTCGGCTTGGCGCAACTTCGCTGCCTCGACCCGGGGAGCCTGAAGCGCGCTCAAGTCGACTTGCGGCAGCTCCACATCCACCGGCTGCACGCGCTGGAGGCCCTGCTCGCCGCACAGCTCGTAAGTCGTCCGCAGCACCTGATGACGGCGGCACACTTCCGCCAAGCTCCAGGCCAGGGCCGCCGGCACCAGCTCGCCCACCAGCCGCCACGGCGAAGGCAGGTTGTAGGCTTCTTTTTGGGTCAAAAGTTGATCGAGAAAAAACAGCCGCTCCTGGCCATAAGACCATGGCGCGGGCTGCTCCGCCGGGGTCGCGGTCAAGGGCGGCCTCACCGGCAAGCCCGCGTAGCCGGTCACCACGGACGCCAGGCCAGCGATCGTCGGGCGCTCGAAAAGGACGGCCAGCGGCAGCTCGACGCCCAGGGCCATGCGGAGCCGCGCAATCAGCCGCGTCGCCAGCAGCGAGTGGCCACCGAGGGTAAAAAAATTATCGTGGAGCCCCATCGATTCAAGCCCGAGCAGTTCGCTCCACAGCCCGACCAGCAGCTCTTCGGTGGGGTTCGGTGTGCGGACTCCGGGATGGCTTCCAAGCCGGGCCTCGACCTCTCCCAGCTCGACGCGGAAACCGCGGACCTTGAGCTGAGTGTCGAGGCGTCCGAGATACTCGCAGCTACCTTCCGGACGGAAGCACGCGAGGTTGCCGGTGGCGTAAAGCCGTGCTCCGGGCGAAGCGGCCCAGGGATCCGGGACGAAAGCTGCCGCGCTCAAGGCCGGACGACGCCAGTGGCCGCGTCCGGGCTGGATCCCACCGAGATAGAGCTGTCCGGGTACCCCCACTGGCAGCGTCTGCCCGCGGCGGTCGAGCACCCGTACCGCGGTGTTCGTCGCGTTCCACTCGACCAGCAGCTGGTGACGCTCCCCCGCGGTGAACAGCGCGAAGTCCCCCAGCTGGCGGTCGGGGTCGGCCACGATCTGCTCGAGCAAGACACTCCAGCGCGCCAGCAGCCGTGCGGCCGTGGTGGCGTCGAAGAGCTCGCGGTTGAACCCCAGACCACAACGCAAACCCCCGGCTTCCTCGGCGCAAGAGAGCGTCAGATCGAACTTGGCGGTGCGCGCCGGGATGCGCAGCGGGCGTACCGTCAAGCCGGGAAATACCGCCAGATCCGGCGGTGTGTTCTGCAGCGTGAAGACCACCTGGAACAGCGGCTGGTGGCTCAAACTGCGCTCTGGCTGCAACTCCTCGACTACCCGCTCGAACGGCACGTCCTGGTGTGCGAAGGCCGCCAGCACCGTGAACTGCAACTGCGCGAGGAAGTGGCGGAAGCTCGCGCCGAGCCCGAGGCGGCTGCGCAGCACCAGGGTGTTGACGAAAAAGCCGATCAAGGGCTCGATCTCGACTTGCCGTCGCCCCGCAATCGGCGACCCCACGCTGACGTCGACCTGCCCGGCATGCCGTGCCAGCAACGTCTGGTAAGCCGCCAGCAGCACCATGAAGGACGTGCTCCCACTCTGCTGGCACAAGGCGCGCAGGTCGGTCAGCAAGGCCGCCGGCAAGAGCCGCAGGGCACGGCCGCCAAGGTGGCGGGTCAGCGCTGCCCGCGGGCGGTCGGTGGGCAGATCGAGCAGGGCGGGCGCACCTTGCAGCTGGTCACGCCAGAAGGCGAGCTGTGCAGCGAAAACCTCGCCGCTGAGCCATTGCCGCTGCCACTGCGCGTAGTCCGCGTACTGCAGCGGCAAGGCCGGCAGCGGTGAGGGTTGCCCGCGGAGCGCGGCAGCGTAGAGCACGCCCAGCTCGCGCACGAAAACTCCCATCGACCAGGCGTCGCTCGCAATGTGGTGGACGGTGAGCAGCAGGTGGTGCTCCGCGGGTGCCAGCCGCAGCAAGGTGGTGCGCAGCAGCGGACCGCGTTCGAGGTCGAAAGGCCAGCTCGCTTCGGTGTCGCGCAGCTGCTGCGCTGCCGCGGCTGGCACCCGCAACGCGCCGAGGTCGACGAGCGGCAACCGGTGTTGCCCAGGGGAGGTGAGGCTGTCTTTCCACGGCTGGACCACCTGCGCCGGACGTCCCGCGAGCGAGCGAAACGTGGTGCGCAGGGCTTCATGGCGACGCACCACCTCCCCCACCGCCCAGGCCAGCGCCGTGGGTGCCAGCCGACCGCTGAAGCTGAGCGGCCACAGCAAGTTGTAGACCTCTTTGTGGGGCAGCAGCTGGTCGATAAACCACAGCCGCTCTTGCGCAAACGACAGTGGCAAGTCGGCGGCGCGCGGCTGGACCACGAGCGGCGGCAAGCTCGGGCTGCCCGCTTGCTGCGCTTGCACCACCTGCTCTGCGAGATCCGCAATCGTCGGCTGCAAGAAGAAGTCCGCCAGCGCCAGCTCCACCCCGAAGCGCAGCCTTACCCGGGCGATCACCTGGGTTGCGAGCAGCGAATGCCCGCCCAGGGTGAAGAAGTTGTCGCGGATCCCGATCGGCGCACGACCCAAAAGCTCGCTCCAGATCTCGACCAGCAGCTCTTCTTGCGGACTGCGGGGCAGCGCCACCACATCCTTCTCTTCCGCGGCGCGCGTGGGCATGGGCAAGGCCCGGCGGTCCACCTTGCCGCTTGCCAGCAGCGGCAGTGCTGAGAGCGCCATAAAGTCGGCTGGCACCATGTGCTCGGGCAACGCTCGACCCAAAAACTCGCGCAGTTCGGCCACGCTCGGCCCTGCCGTCCCCTCACCGGCAGCCACCCAGTAAGCCACCAGCCGTGCCTCACCGCCGCGGCTCGCGGCGTCCGGGACGGCGTCCTGCCGGGCAGCGTCCTGCCGGGCAGCGTCCTGCCGGGCAGCGTCCTGCCGGGCTAGCACCACGGCCTCGCGCACTCCGGGATGCCGCAGCAGCCGCGCCTCGATCTCCCCCAGCTCGATGCGGAAACCCCGCACCTTCACCTGGTGGTCGAGACGGCCCAAGTAATGGAGCTCCCCAAAGACGCCATGCCGCGCCAGATCTCCCGTCAGATAGAGCCGGTCTCCCCGCTCTGCGCCAAACGGATCGGGACGAAACCTGGCTGCCGTTTCCTGCGGGCGATGGCAGTAGCCACGGGCCAGACAGATCCCGCCGATCACGATTTGCCCAGGGACTCCCAGCGGCACCGGTCGGCCATCTGGCGCAAGAACCAGAACTCTGGCCTGGTCAATCGGTCGTCCGATCGGCACGAAACCGCTGTCTCGTTCCCCAGCCCAGCGGCTAACCACCACCTGGACACAGGTCTCCGTGGGACCATAGAGATTGAACAGGGTGGCTGCCCCAAGACGCTGCGCGAGACGCCAGGCCAGCTCCACGGAGAGCGCTTCACCACCGGAGAATACCCGTCGTAGGGAATAGCACTGCGCCAGCTGCGGAGTCACCGAAAGCCAATCCAGGAGCGTCGGCACGCCTTGCAAATCCGTCACCCGCTGACGGACGATTTCTGCGTTCAGGTAGTCCACGTCACGGTGGCCGTAGGGTGCAGCCAGCACCAGGCGGGCACCGGCAAGGAGCGGCAGGAAGATTTCCCACACCGACGCATCGAAGCTGATCGGGGTCTTGTGAAGGATTGCGTCGTCGCGCCCCAAGGCTCCGCGTTGGCGCGCGGGCTTGCCGTCCGGATCCAAGACCAGGATGCGGTGCATCCACTCCATGTGATTGACGATCGCGCGCTGGGCCACCATCACCCCTTTGGGGCGCCCGGTTGAGCCCGAGGTGTAGATGACGTAAGCAAGATGCTCAGGAACGACGGTTTCCGCAGGCCAATCAGCAGCCGGAAAATCGCGATCCAGGGCCAGCGTCGCGAGCTTGGGGATCAGCGGGAGGCTGGCGCGGAGTTGTTCTTGGATCAGCAGGAGACCTCCCTCACCCAAAGCATCGGTGAGCATGAAAATCAGGCGCTCCACCGGGTAGGACGGGTCGATCGGCACGTAAGCGCCGCCCGCAGCGAGGATCCCCAAGAGCCCGATCACTAGCTCCAAGGAGCGCTCGGCAGCGATTCCCACCCGGGTTTCAGGCCCGACCCCTCGCCGTCGGAGCTCAGCTGCCAGCCGCGCTGTCCGCACCCCCAGCTCATGGCAGCTCAAGCTCTGCTCCCCCAAGACGACGGCGACGGCGTCCGGCGTCTGGGTGATTTGAGCCCGCACCAAGCCCGACAAGCTGACCGCAGATGGACGGCTGACCGTCGTGTCATTCCATTCCACGAGGACCTGCTGGCGCTCGTGGGGTGACCACAGCTCCAGTTCCTGCAAACGCGCTTCCGGCGATGCCAAAGCCGAGTGCAGCAGGTTCAAGTAGTGGCCGGACCAGCGCGCGATCGTGGTGCGGTCGAAGAGGTCGCTGCTGTACTCCCACAGCATCTCGATCCCCTCTTCCGACGCTTTGGGCCGCCGTCCTACCCGCTGCTCGGCGCGCGGAATCACGACGACGTTCAAGTCCATCTTGGCCGAACCGTTGTGGCAGATCGTCACCTCACCCCACAGGTCACCGAATTCGAGGTCCGGCATGGGCGAGTCGTGAAAGCTGAACATCGCCTGAAACAGCGGGTTGCGCCCCACGTCCCGCTCTGGGTCCAGGCGCTCGACCAAACGCGCCAGCGGCATCTCGGGATAAGCCAGTGCCGCGAGCGTGGTCGCCTCCACCCGCCGCAGCAGCTGGCGAAAACTCGGGCGCCCCCCCACGTCGGTGCGCAGCACCAGGGTGTTGACCAGCATCCCGATCAAACCCTCGACCTGACGCAAGCTGCGATTGGCCGCTGCTGACCCCACCACCACGTCGGTTTCTCCGCTGCTGCGGTGGAGCAAGGCCACGAACGCCCCCAGCATGGCCGTAAACAGCGTGACTTTCTCGCGCCGATGGGCTTCCCGCAGCCTGGAACAAAGCCTGGATTCGAGGTGGAAGCGCACCATGCCACCCTTGAAGCGGTGTACCCGCGGGCGCTTTCGGTCGGTCGGGATCTCGCAGCTGAAGCTCGATCCCGCGAGCAACCGCTGCCAGTGCTCGAGATGCGCTTCGAGCACCGCGCCTTGCATCCACTCCCGCTGCCAGCGGGCGTAGTCCACG
>CAZCOV010000261.1:0-9308 GCA_964499975.1 uncultured Thermoanaerobaculia bacterium | reverse complement strand
TCGGTTCAGAGCCATCAACTGCCCCCAGCTTCCAGGCGCGGTAACACGGAGCGGAACGTTAGCCGATGCACCGCGCTGGGTCCAAAGGTAGCAAGAGCGGCGCGGTGTTCGCGGGCGCCGTAGCCTTTGTTGTTGGCAAAACCGTACTCCGGAAACTGACGATCCAGCTCGGCCATCCGATGGTCACGGTCTACCTTGGCCAGAATCGACGCACAAGCCACCGCATAGCTTATCTGGTCACCGCGCACTAGCGGTAGGCACGGACAGGAAAAACCGCGGAGTTTGACCGCATCCACCAACACCAAATCTGGTTGGAGCGCCAATCCCGCGACCGCTTGTTCCATCGCCCAGCGAGTGGCTTCGAGGATGTTCATGCGGTCGATGTCTTGGGCTGGCACTGCCGCGATCGCAGCTGTCCGGTGGACGCGACGGATCTGTTCGGCTAGGCGCTGGCGCATCTGCGGCCCCAACGCCTTGCTGTCATCCACCCCCGGGATGGGGGCTTCGGGCCCGACCACCACCGCAGCTGCTACCACCGGTCCAGCCAGCGAGCCGCGTCCGGCTTCGTCAACTCCGGCGATCAAACCAAAACCGCACTCGCGCAAGCGTTCTTCAAGGCCGCGCATCAACCGCAGGCGGTAAGCTTCGGCCAGCAACGGTTCGAGCGGCGAAGCGCCGCGCAGCGACCCGTCCACGGTCATCCCGGCCGCTGGTGGCCCCCGAACCTCAATCCGCGGGGCTTAGTCCTCACGCCGCTCCTCGATCCGCGCTGCCTTGCCGCGCAAGTCGCGCAGGTAATAGAGCTTGGCGCGGCGCACTTTGCCTCGTCTCACCACTTCGAGTTGCTCGATGTTCGGCGAGTGGAGTGGGAAAACGCGTTCCACCCCAACGCCACCCGAAATCTTCCGCACGGTGAACATTTCCCGAGTGCCGCCGCCGCGGCGCGAGATGATCACCCCTTGGAAGATCTGGATGCGTTCCTTGTTGCCTTCCACGACCCGAACATGCACCCGAACCGTATCACCGGAGCGAAAATCCGGCAGGTTGCTCTTCAAATAAGGTTGTTCCACCTTCAATAGTTGACTCATTGCCATCATCCTCGAAAGCCTGCTGCAGCGCAGGCGGGTTTGCGGTCCGCATTTTGCTGTCGTTTCGCTCCGTCGTTGGTGCAATCCGGGAGATCGGTCTTGAAGCGACGGTGAACTTCTGATTATTTGTTATTCCGCACTCGTCTTGCAAGTCCACTCGCGGTCGACCCCGTCGCCCGGCTTTTGCAACCCGCGCAGCCGGTCCGCGAGCCCGAGTTCACTGGCCCAACGCGCCAAGATCCGTCGGTCGCCTTCGCTCAAGGGTGCCTGCCGCAAGAGATCCGGCCGCTTGAGCAGGGTTGCGCGCAGCGACTGCTCCCGCCGCCAGGCCACGATCTCCCGGTGGTTGCCCGAAAGCAGCACTTCTGGAACCTCCAAGCCCTCGACCGCGCGTGGCCGCGTGTAGTGCGGATAGTCGAGGAGGCCGTGCCGGAAGCTGTCCTGCTCGACCGAGTCGGCCAGTCCCACCACACCGGGGATCTGCCGCGACAACGCTTCGATCAGAACCATGGCGGGCAGCTCGCCACCCGCCAAAACATAGTCACCGATCGAGACTTCTTCGTCGACGACGGTCAGCCGCACCCGCTCGTCGATCCCCTCATACCGTCCGCACAGCAAGAGCAGGCGGCTCTGCGCCGCAAGCGACCGCACTCCGGCTTCGTCGAGGCGCTGCCCCTGGGGCGACAGCAAGACCCGGTGCGCGGGATGCTCTGCGGTCAAGGTGCGCACGGCGCGAAGCCAGGGGGGGGCGGTCATCACCATACCGCCGCCGCCGCCGTAGGGCTCGTCATCGGTCGAGCGATGGCGGTCCAAGGTGAATCCGCGCAAATCCACGACCTCGACCCGCAAACGGCCTTCGGCGATCGCCCGTCCCACCAGGCTGGTCACCAAGAACGGGGTGAACAGCTCGGGAAAAATCGTCAAGATGACGATGTGCATGCTTCGATCAGCCCTTCGGGCAATTGCAAGTCGATCTGCCCGCGGTCGACGTCGACTGCCACGAGATAGGCGTCGACGAACGGGACCAGCACCTCGCGCGCGCCGGAGCGCACCGCGAGCAAGACCCCGCCGCCGTCTTCGATCACGTCGACGACTTCTCCCAGCTCACCGAGCACGGCGTCAATGCAGCAGCAGCCCACGAGCTCGAAGAAGTAGTAGCTGCCCGCGGGCGCCTTGGGCACGGCGCTGCGCTTCACTTCGAGCACCGCGCCGCGCAAGGTTTCGGCGCGCGCACGGTCGGTGATCCCGGCCAGCTGAACCACCATGCCTCCGCGCAGCGGACGCGAAGCGAGGATTTCCGCCAGCTCTGGCGGCCGACCGGGCAAGGTCAGCAACAGCTTTTGGCCTGGGCTGAAGCGGTCGGGCACATCGCTCGTCACTTCAACCTTGACGTCGCCGCGCAACCCGTGGGGGCGCAGGACGCGGCCAACTTGCACCGTTTCAGGGAGCTGCCGCGGGTTTGGGCTCACGGATTTCGAGCTCGTAGGAGCGGCCGTCGCGCTCGCTGCGCAGCTGGAGCAACGTGCGCAAAGAGCGGATGGTCCTGCCTTGACGGCCGATCACCTTGCCCAGATCTCCGCTCGCAACGCCGGCCTTGAGCACCGTGGTCGAACCATAACGCAGGGCTTGCACGCGGACTTTGGCCGGATCCTCGACCAGTCGCGCGAGGATCTTGCAGAGCTCCTGGGCTACTTGTTGAGGGGCGCTGTTCCCTTCAGATCCGGCGTCGACCACATCGAAACTGCTGTTCAAGCCGGTGCTGCCTCCGCCGTCGCGCCGATCTCCGCAGCGGGGGTGGCCTCAGCGGTGGGTGCTGCAGGCGCTTTGGCAAACTCGGCACGAGCGCGGGCGACCAGATTCTTGGCCGTGCCCGACAACTGAGCGCCACAGCGCAGCCAGTGATCGACCCGCGTCACATCGAGCGAGATCTGTGCGGGGTTCTTCCGGGGATCGTAATAACCCAATTCTTCCAATGCAGATCCGCTGGGGACCTGCCGCGAATCCGACACCACCAACCGATAGAAGGGACGGTGCCGGCTGCCCATTCGGCTGAGCCGAATCTTCAACATGCTCAAAGACCTCCTGCCTGAAGACCGCCCGGTCGGGGTCGGTCGAGTTGTAGCGCTGATCGCCTGGGCTGCCAAGCCCTTCCCAGCAGGGCGGGAAAGCAACCTCGTGGCAAGACACGCGGCGGTGCAGCCCGCGGCCGCACGAAAGCGCCGCAGCATACCACGACTGCGTTGTCGGGTCTATCCTTGAAAGGGGAACGGGGGAACGAAGGGAACGCATGTAGGGCAGGTTGGCACACCCTACATGCATTGTCGTTGGGAACCCACCAGACGTCGTGCCTGTACGGCTCGGCCTAGTGGGGTTAGAAGCCAGAGTGGTCGTTAAATCTAGCTGGGGCTACGCGCCCCGGGCTACGCGCCCCGGGCTACGGCCTGGTCCGGCAGGTCAAGCCGTAATCTGCTGCGAGACCGCGCAGATAATTGTTGCACTTCTCACCGTCTTCAGGGGTCGTGTTCATGGCAGCGATCGGGGTGGTGTCATTGATGAAAATCCCGCAGCCACCGTGAGACGGCGCCGGATTGCCCCCGGTAGTCCCGGCCGTAATGCCATTCACCGTGATCAAGACGAAGGTTCCACTGTGTACCCTGTACTCGCAGTAGATGCCAGGACCCTCAGTGCCAGCGACAAACACGGGAAGGGTCAAGCAAGCGCAGGGCAGTTCACAAGGGAGTTCACGCCCAGTGAGCTGAATAAACCGATCGCGGTGATTTTGACAGGCTTGAGAGGAAGCGCGCGCGGAGTCGCTGCTGCAATCCATGGCGGAGCAGTAAGCCGTGCATGCGCCATAAGCCGCGCCAGTTTCAAAGGCGCAAGGCTCTTCAATGTTTGGGGTTTGTCCGTCTGGGGTTTGAGCAAATAGGCCTCCGGTACAAAGTAACATGATGGCAAAAATCAAAGTTGTCGCTTTCATGGAGCTCTCCTTTACGGTGACTGTGATGAGATCCCTGCTTTTTGAGTAACCAGCCGCACGAAGACCTTGGCCGGCTACCGACCAGACACTGCTAGGAAGGAATGATCATGACATATGATCTGGACGGCACGAGAAGAATGGAATGTAGAGTCCCCCCCGGGAGTGTCCTGATAGGATAGTTTACGAAATCGGGATCTGTCAACCGCCAAAAAAGACGCCGCCATTCCCGCGCTGCTGAGACTGTCCGAGAAGCTCTGGCGCGGTAAGATCCACGGTGATGAAGGTCGGACACTGCATCCATGGGGTAGGGTTGGGCGGCGCGCAGCAGGTGATCAAGTTCATCGTCAGCGCCAGGGACCGCAACGCTTTCGAACACACGGTGTTTGCCGCCCAAAGTGGGGTGTTTCACGCCGAAATCGTAGCGGCAGGTGCGACCGTGCGGGTGGTGCCGCGCCATCTGCGCAAATTTGACCCGCTCTGGGTCCAGGCGCTGGCCGGTGCTTTCCGCCGCGACCACATCGACGTGGTTCACACCCACCTGTTCGGCGACAGCCTGCACGGCTTTCTCGCGGCGCGACGGGCGGGGCCCTTGCCGGTGATCATGACGCTCCACAACACGGCCGAAAGCCGCAATCCGTGGCAGCGGCTGGGCTATGACTACTTGATCCGGCGCGTCGAGCGAACCGTGGCCTGCGCTGAGTTCGTGCGCCGTTCCTTCCTTGCCCGGCCCCGCGTCCACGGCGCGCAAATCCGGACGATCACCAACGCGCTTGCCTTGGCAGAATCCTTTCCCCCGGCGGCGCAGAGCCGCCAAGCGCTCTGCGCGAGCCTTGGCGTGCGTGCGGATGCCGTGGTGCTCGCGACGATCGGCCGGATGGTGCCGCAGAAAGGCTATCCGCTCTTGCTCAAGGCCTGCGCCGCGCTGCGCCAGCGGGACGGGGTCCCACCTTTCCAGCTGATCTTTCTCGGGCAAGGGGAGCAACAAGCGGAGCTTGCAGCCCAAGTGCGACGCGAGGGCCTCGCGGACACCGTGATTTTCGCCGGGTTCCGCGCGGACGTGAAAGCGCTCTTGCCGGGAATCGACGTGGTGGTTTTCAGCTCGTTTCAGGAGGGATTGCCGATTGCCCTGCTCGAAGCCATGGCCGCGGGGTGCTGTGTGGTCGCTACCGATGTCGGCGGGGTTCCGGAAGCGGTGAGCGCCGACCGCGAAGCCCTGCTGGTACCGTCCGGCGATCCCCAGCAGCTGGCCGACGCACTGGCGCAGGCGATCACCCAACCCGAACTGCGGTCGCGTTTGGGCCGGGCAGCCCAGGAGCGATTCGCCCGCGATTTCGCGGTCGAGCGGATGGTGCGCGACTACGAAGCGCTTTACCGTGAAGTCACTCGTGAAGTACCCCCAGGGCGCGCGCTGGGCGAGGAGACTTGAACGCGATGCGCCGATTGGCTGCTCAGGTTGTGGCGGCGGTCGCGGTGGCAAGCGGCTGGACCCGCCTTGCCCGTGCCAGAAGGCACGCGCGGGGCGATTTCCGCGTGGCGATCCTCGCTTACCATGGCGTCACCCACGGGGCCGAACGCGAAGGCGTGGTGTCGGCCGCGCGCCTAGTGCGACAACTCCGGGGCCTCAAACGCCATTACCGCGTGGTTTCCCTCACCGCCGCCGCCGCTCAACTCGCCCAGGGGAACCTGCGCGAGGACTTGCTGGTCCTGACTTTTGACGACGGCTATCAAGACAACTACCGGGTGGCCTGGCCGGTGCTCGCAGCTGAAGGGGCCAGCGCGACGATTTTTCTCACCACCGGCTTTCTGGATGGCAAGGGCTTGTGGTTTGACTTCGCCCACCGCGCCCTCGTCGCGCTCGCCCGCCGTCCGGCAGCAGTGTCTGCCCTAGTTCAGGAGCAATGCGCGGCGCTCTTGCCAGGCTGGCAGCCCCACACCCCCAGTACCGAGTTGGTGCGTCAGCTCAAGTACCTCCACCCGCGGGCGCGCCAGATCTGGCTCGATTGCGTCCAGGCGCTCGACCTTGAACTCGCCCCACCGGCCCAGCCGCTCACCTGGGACGAAGTGCGGGCACTGCTCGCTGCCGGCGCAGGCATCGGTGCTCACACCGTCAGCCATCCGATCCTCGCCACCTTGAGCCGGGAAGAACAGGAGCGCGAGATTCAGGGCTGCCGCGAGCGCATTGCCGCCGAGACCGGTACAGCGCCGACCACGTTCGCTTTCCCCAATGGCTCGCCGCGTGACTTCAACCAAGACACGCTCGAAGCCTTGAAGAAGAACCGGTTTCGTACCTCCTGCTCGATGCTTCGCGGCACCAATTCACCGGGTGGCGAACCCTTGACCCTGCTGCGGATCGGCGTTGGGCACGACCCCAATTTTCTGCTCGAAGCGCGGCTCGCTGGCTTGTTCGATCAGGCCCTGCGCCAACGCCTGCGGCTGTGAGGCAACCCGCAGCATCTTTGCAAGACTGCGAGGTACGATGAGGCACCGCCTGCTGTTCGTCATCACCACCAGCGACTTCGGGGGCACCGAGAACTTTCTTTTCCAGCTGGCCACCCGTCTCGATCGCAACCGCTTCGAGCCGATCGTCTGCTCGCTGTGCCCGCCTGGACGCATGGGCCAGCGCATGGCCGCGGCTGGGGTCCGGGTGGTTTCGCTCGACATGGCCCCCACTGCCCGGCTGCTCGAGCTGTGGCGCGCCTGGCGCCAGCTGGTGCGGATGATCGACCACGAGGCCATCGACCTCGTCCAGCCGTTGCTTTACCGGGCTAATCTGCTCGCCAGCTTGAGCGCCCGCTGGTCCCGCCGCAAGCCCCTGCTGGTTGCTGGCCAGCGCAGCCTCAACCCGCGCGGCGCCCGCCTGGCGGTCCTCGGTGTGCAATTGACCCGGCGGCTCGCCCACCAGATCGTCGCGGTGTCCCCCGCAGTGCAAGACGAAATCGCGCGCACCGAGCACCTCGCGAAAGCGCGAATCGAGATCATTCGCAACGGCGTCGACAGCGACTATTTCCAGGCCGGCGATCCGACGGCGGCGCGGGCTCGCTGGGGTTTGGATCCAGCGGCCTTGGTGGTGGGTGGGGCCGGCCGGCTGACCACCACCAAGGGCTTTCACCACCTGCTCGGCGCGCTGGCCTTGCTGCGCGATCGTGGGTTGAACCTCGTTTTGTTGCTCGCGGGCAGCGGTCCCGAAGAGGCCAGCTTGCAGGCGCAAGCCCGGGACCTGGGGCTTGCCGACCAAGTTCACTGGCTCGGTTTTCAGGCGGATTTGCGACCTTTTTATCGGGCGCTCGACATCTTCGCGCTCACTTCCCTCGCCGAAGGCTCGCCCAACGCGCTCCTCGAAGCCATGTCCTCGCGGGTTGCGGTGGTTGCGACCGCGGTCGGCGGCGTTCTCGACATCGTCGAACCCGAAGTCAGCGGTCTCCTCGTGCCAGCGAGCGATCCACCAGCCCTGGCCGCTGCACTCGCTCGTCTTGCCACCAGCCCTGGCTTGCGGCAAACCCTCGGCCAAGGAGCGCGCCGCCGCATCGAGGACGAGTTCAGCCTGCACCAGATGATCCGGCGGCACGAAGAGCTCTACTCGCGTCTGCTCGCACGGCAGTGAGCGATGCTCTCATCGGATACTGTGCAAGGCGTGCGTTTCTGCGAGTGCGAGCACGCGCAAGAAATTCTCCCCAAGGATGAGCCGAACCGCGCGGCGATCGAGGCCGGCGGCGAGCAGTGCTTGCGTCAAGGCCGGAAACCCGCTCGCGTCGGGAAAATCGTGTAACGTTTCGGGAATCCCGTCCAGGTCCGTGCCCAGACCCACGTGCTCTTCGCCTGCAACTTGCACCAGATGCACGATGTGTTCGACATAGCGTCCAAGGCCGACTTGAGGCAGGGGGTACGCCGCAAAAACGCGCTCGAGCCCGAGCGCGTAAGCCGTCGGATCTGCTATGGCTAGAGGTTCGAGTTCGGCCACTGCAGCGGACATCTGGGGCCAGCGCGCTTGGTTGACGCGGCAAGCTGCGGGATCGAGCATGGCCGGGTGGGAGTTGACCATCACCACTCCGCCGCTCTGGGCAATTGCCCGCACCAGCTCATCGCTCAGGTTGCCTGGGTGGTCGCAGCAAGCCCGCGATGAACTGTGGCTGGCGATCAACGGGAGAGGGGAAACCGCAAGCGCTTGCCAGGCGGCAGCCGCGGAAACGTGGGTGACGTCCACCAGAATACCCCGCTCGCCCAGCTGTTGCACGATCTCGAACCCGGCCTTCGACAGCCCGCCATGCTGAGGTGTATCCGTCGCCGAGTCACACCACTCGTGGCTCGCGCCATGGGTCAGGGTCACATAGCGCACCCCCAGCCGAGCACAGGCGTCCAGGGCACCAGGCACCGTCAAAGGGCGGCCGTTTTCGAGGGCAAACAGCACCGCGATTCGACCCTCAGCTACGGTCTGCCGGAGCGCCTTGACGCTGCGGACGGCGCGCCATGGCCCGGCCGTGAGCTGGTCCAGGCTCAGCTGATAAAGCCGCTCGACCAGACGCCACCCAGACTCGGGTTCAAGTGCCGAGGGTACGTAGAGGGCAAACACCAGAGCATCCACCCCGCCGCGCCGCAATTTCGGCAGGTCCACGTGGCGTCCAGGAACGTCTGCACGCAAGTCAGCAGGCTCTTCATGAAGCCGGATCGGGACGTCGGTGTGCGCGTCTAAGACCAGACAGTCGTGATGGAAAACGAGCGCATTCTCTGACCCCATCGGCCAAGATTATCGCGAACTGGCGCGCCAGGAGTAGGCCCCCAGGGCCGCCGCCGGAGGGTAAAAATGCCCACTTTGCTAGCTAGACGTCGCGCTAGAAAAAGTGGTAAGTTGAGCTGGCGGCGGTTGACGCTGTTCGGCTCACTGTGATGAGCCATCGCTTCGTGGTTAGATGGGTTCGGTTAGCTTTTCTGGTAAACCTTGTTGGGCAAAAAAAGAAGGGGCACTTCTGCCCCTTGTTGGGAGGGATGAGAGGAGGTTTTGCCTCCTCAGGTCTATTAACCTACCAAGCGGTCGGTAGGTCTGTCAAGGCCCCAGAATCGAATTTGTCTCATTTCTTTCTAAACCCTTCGCAAAGACAGGAATAAAAGCCGCCTTTTATCTTGCCGCGATGACTTGCAGCAGATTCCTGCTTTGCGGAGGGGAACTCTGTTGCAGGTGGCGTGGGAGAAATGGTGCGCCCGACAGGACTCGAACCTGTGACCTACAGCTCCGGAGGCTGTCGCTC
>CAZCOV010000260.1:0-9348 GCA_964499975.1 uncultured Thermoanaerobaculia bacterium | reverse complement strand
CGCTGCTCGCGCTCCCGGCGCCGCCGCGGCGGCGCTGGTGGCTGCCGGCGGCGCTCGTCGCCGTGCTCGCCGCTGGCGGCGCGGGCCTCGTGCTGCGCCAGCCGAGGGCGCCAGGCGTGATTACCCGCTCGATCGCGGTGCTGCCGTTTGTGAACCTGAACAAGGATCCGGCGAACGAGTATTTTTCCGAGGGTCTGAGCGAGGAGATCTTGAACGCCCTGGCGAAGATCCCGCAGCTGCGGGTCTGCTCGCGCACCTCGGCGTTCGCGCTCAAGGACCAGCACCTCGACGTCGCCGCGATCGGCGCCAGGCTCGGCGTGGCGCACGTGCTCGAGGGCAGCGTGCGCCAGGCCGGCCAGCGAGTCCGGGTCAGCGCTCAGCTGATCGACGTCGCCTCGGACTCGCATCTGTGGTCGGAGGTCTACGACCGCCAGCTCGACGACGTCTTCGCGATCCAGGACGACATCGCCCGCGCGGTAGCGGCGGCGCTCGCGGTCAAGCTGGTGGGGCAAGACGTGATGTCTGGCCGATCGCGAACGGCCGACCTCGAGGTCTACAACCTCTACCTGCAGGGCAGGTACTTCAGCCTTCACGGTGGCTGGGAAAACCCCGAGCGTGCCATCGCCTATTTCCAGCAGGCGCTGGCGCTCGACCCCGGCTATGCCCCGGCCTGGGCCGGTCTGGCCGAACTCCACACCGGCCTGGCGGCGTTTGGCCAGGTCGACGCGGTGCAGGGGTTCACCCAGGCCCGCCAGGAGGCCGAGCGCGCGCTCGAACTGGCGCCCGACCTCGCCGAGGCGCACGGCGCCCTGGCCTGGATCGCGCACC
Organism: uncultured Thermoanaerobaculia bacterium; assembly: GCA_964499975.1. Taxonomy (GTDB): domain Bacteria; phylum Acidobacteriota; class Thermoanaerobaculia; order Multivoradales; family J023; genus CAZCOV01. Next base: position 8,520 of record CAZCOV010000260.1, on the reverse strand, counting down.
TCTACGACCGGGATTGGGCCGGGGCGGAGAGCTCTTACCGGCGCGCCCTCGAACTCGACCCCGGAAACGTCAGCGCGCTGCGCCGGCTCGGTTCGCTGGTCGCCGGGCTGGGACGGCTCGACGAGGCACTGGCCCTCGGTCGTCGGGCGGTCACCCTCGATCCGCTCAGTGCCGACACCCATGCCTATCTGGCTGATTTTGCGCTCCTCGCCGGACGGCTCGACGAGTCCGAGGCCGAGTGCCGCAAGCGGCTCGAGCTCAACTCGGAGCTGCCGGGTGGGCACCTCGCCTTGGGTTTGGTCCTTCTCGCCCGCTCGCGAGCGGAGGACGCGCTGACCGAGATGGAGCTCGAGATTGATCCGGCACGGCGCCGCTTCGGCCTGGCGCTGGCGTATCACGCCCTCGGCCGGCAGCAGGCGTCGGATGCCGCGCTCGCCGAGCTGATCGCCGAGGACCACGCGAACTGGGCCTCAGTGATCGCGACCGTCTATGCCGCGAGGGGCGAAAAGGACCATGCCTTGGAGTGGCTCGAGCGCGCTTTCGCGCAGAACGACGCCGGGATCACCTGGCTGAGCGTCGAGCCCCTGCTGCGCGGCCTGCACGGCGATCCGCGTTTCGTGGCCTTGCAAAACAAGCTGCGGTTGCCGTCATGAGCCGAATTCCGCGGCGTTTCCGTTCTCCAGATTGCCGGGCAATCAAGCCAGGAACCAAGAGGAGAACAGCGATGAACATCAAGACCAACGTGAAGGCCGGTGGGCAGAGGCTCAACCACAGTGAGACGCTGGCGGTGCAAAGCGCAGTGAAGGCGGGTGGGCAGAGGGTCAACCACAGCGAGACATTTCGGGGGTGACAGGGGACAGGCAGCCTGATCGCGAAGCCTCGGGATCCTCGACCCGAGGCCTTTGAACCGTGCTCGACTGCCTGGCGCGGCGCGCCGCTCTGGAGGCGCGCGGTGACGAACCCCCGACGGAGGGAGGGGGGAGGCTCACCTGTGAAAATCGGTCCCGCAGGGGGTTTCCCTCTAGCCCCCGTACCTGCTCGCCAAACGCACCACTTCTGGACGTGACGATGGGTTCCCACAATCTCCGCACAGCTCTATGATTCAGCTCGAAGACCTACGCCCCCAAACCGCTGTGTGCGGGGTGATCCCTGGCGGTTTGGTCCGAGAAATTCCTGGGAACGCGGCCGTCCCGGCCGCACAGGCAGCGGGCGGGTGGCACCCGGTGAGAGTTGAATGAATTCCATGAAATCCACGTCCGAGGGAAACCCCGCAACAGTTCAAGAACGCGGGGGCTCACCACGAGTCAACGGGAAGGGACGGCGTGAGGCGCAGGCGCAAGAGGCCGTGCGCGCGATCCAGCATGGCTTCGCGATTGACGACCATTTCCGCCGGCTCTTCGACTTGTACGCGCACCCCTGCCGGCTGTTCTTCCAGAAGCGCGGTTTTTCACCCTCAGACGCCGAAGATCTGGTCCAAGACGTGTTTTTTCGGGTCTATCGTGGTATCGGGGCTTTTCGCTTCGATGCGTCCTTCGAGACCTGGTTCTTTCGCATCGTGACCAACGTGTGGAAAAACGCACTTCGGCAAATCGAGTCACACAAGCCGGCGACCAACGTGCTGGAGCCAAAGCCAAACCCGGTTGCAGCTGGCGGTGCCGCACCGGAGCCTGCGGCCAGGGAGCCGGACCCCCTCACGGCAGTGCTGGAGCAAGAGCAGGTGTACCAGGTCGAGCAGGCTTGCGACCAGCTGCCGCCCCGCATGCGCCAGTGTATCTTGCTGCATTACGGACAAGAGCTCCGCTACCGTGACATCGCCACCCTGCTCAAAATCGAGGTATCCACGGTCAAGGAGCAACTCAAATCGGGCAAGGCACGGCTACAGCCGTTGCTCAGCCACCTCAGCCATCTGAACCTGCTGCTCGCTTTCTGGGGTTGACCGGAGATCCACCGAGCACTGGAGACACCATATGCCGCGCCAGCACAAGACCAGCATCCCGGCCGCCGTTCTCGCCCGGCGGCGCGCCCGGCTGGGCGATCCGCCACCGCCCGAGGCATATGCCGATTACCGGGAAGGGCGACTGTCCGCAGCAGACCGTGAGCGGGTGCTCGAACAGGCCGCTGTTGATCCGCAAGTGGCGCAAGCCCTGCTCGACGCCCTCCACTTCCCCGAGCTTGCGCCGCCTGAAACTGCCGACCCCGCCGCTTGGGACCATGAGGCTTCCTGGCAACGCCTACGGCGGCGTCTTGTGGCCACGGGCGACCTCAAGGCGACCTCCAGACCAGACCCCGAGCCGCTGCTGCGCCATCGGCAAGCGCATTTTTCCCGCTGGCAACTCGCTGCCGTGGCGGTCCTCGCCGCTGGTTTGGGGCTTGCGAGCGGGGTGTTGTGGCGCCCCTTCGAACCGCCGCAACCGCGGATCAATCTACCCTTCGTCTCGCTCTTGCCCGACGCCAGCGGTGGTTCCCGTGCCGTCCCGGCGGAGGTCTCCCTGCCAGCCACCGCCGAAGGTGTGTTTGTGACCTTGAGTCTTGAAGACCCGCGTCGCTTCGCGACCTATCAGGTGGAGCTGCGAGACCCCGCTCAGCAGGTGATCTGGAAAACCGCAGGGCTCCTGCCCCAGAGCGGATCCGTGCTCACTTTCACCCTGCCGCGCGAGTTTCTGCTACCCGGCCGCTCCCACCTGATTTTGCGCGGAATCGGCAGCGAGCCGGAGCCGCCGTTCGTCGCCAGTTATACCCTCAACCTCGGTCCTTGATCCTGATATCTTACCCGCTGGCATGTTCCAGCGCGAAGTTCCCCGTTTGCGGTCCCCACCGCTGAAGACGGCGGTCTTGTGGCCCCAGCTCCGGCGCCGCAACGCGTGGCTGCTGGTTGTGACCGTGACCGTCGCGGTGATGGTGGGACTCTCTGGCACCGGACGGAACCTGTCGCCACCGGTCGCCACTTCGCGCGCATCCGAAAAGGCGCCGCAGTGGGTCGAGGGTCAGACCTGGGAATCCGCGCTCGCGGCTGGCGAAGACCACGTCTATGCCGTCCAGCTGGGTGCCGACACCGCCTTGCGCGTCGAGCTGCTGCAGCGCCAGGTCGACGTCACCCTGACCCTCCGCTCTCCTGCTGGTGAGGAACTCCACGTCGATAGCCCCAATGGTCCGGACGGGTACGAAACCCTGGTCGCGATTGCTGCCGCGCCAGGCAACTTCCAGCTGGTGGTGGGAGCCAACGCTGGCGCCGGTTCCTACCGTCTCGCGGTGACGCGGCGCGCACCCGCCAGCGCAGCAGACCGCGCTTGGACGCAGGCGCAGGCGCTCTTTACCACGGCAACCGCCTGCTCGCCGGGCGACCGGGCCGCCTGCACCCAAGCGCAAGCGCAGCTCCAAGAAGCGCTCGTCGCGGCCTTGCAGATTGCACCCCAGGAGCCGGCCGCCGTGCTGCTCACCGCCCGCATCCGGCGGGCGCTGGGGCTGGTGTTGAGCCAGCTCGACCAGTTCGAGGACGCGATCACCGAACTAGCAACTGCGCGAGCGTTGCTGCGCGCCCACGGCAATGCCTGGGAACGCAGTCCGCTGGCCAACGATCTCGGGGCCGCCCTGCTGGCGACGGGTCAGCTGGGGCAAGCCCGCCAGGCGTTTGCCGAGGCCCTTGATCTCGCCACCACGATCGAGCACCTGCCGGCGCGTGCCGTGGCCTGGAACAACCTCGGCGTCATCCATGCCTACCGCGGCGAGATGCAGGCCGCGCTCTCCGCCTACCGCCAAGCCCTGACGCTCCGCCAGCAACTCCGCGATCTCCCGGCGGCTGCCAGCTTGCGGCACAATCTCGGCGTCCATTACGCGCATCTGGGTTTTTATGCCGAGGGAATTTCCGAGGTGCTAGCTGCCCAAAGCGCGTTTCGCCAGCTCGGTGACCTTGACGGCGAAGCCATGGCCCTGGCCTCGGCGAGCTGGATTCACCTCCAAGCTGGCGCGGCGGACCAGGCGCTCCATTCCCTCGACCTTGCCCAGGAGCTCCAGCGCCGCCAGTCCGATCCGCTGGCTGCTCTTCGGTTGCTCGAACAGCGCGCCGCCATCCTGCTAAAGCTGCAGCGCTTCGCCGAGGCCGCTGCCGCCCTCGACACCTGCCTGCGCCACCCCGGCCAGAGTGCGCTCGACCGGGCCTACTTGCAAGCCGAACGGGGCGCCGTCGAGCTCGCGCGCGGGCAGCCACAAGCCGCGCTCGCGGACTTGCGGCCGGCCCTTTCCACCTTCCAAGAACTCGGTCTTTTGCCTGGCGCGATCGCGGCCGCTACCGATCTGGCCCGCGCCGAATGGCAGCTGGGCAACCTCAGGGCCGCGAGCGCCCACCTCGAAGCGGCGCTGGCGCAGGTCGAATCGCTGCGCAGCCAGCTCGCTGCGCCCACCCTGCGCAGCGCGTTTTTGGCGTCCCGCATGGCACTGCGCGACCTGGCGATCGACTTTTTCCTCAGCCAGGGCCAACCCGCCCGTGCCTTTGCCATCAGCGAACAGGCGCGGGCGCGCAGCCTGCTCGATCTGCTCGGCAGCGCGGTGCCCGCCCTCAACAGCCCTTGGCAAGAGCAGCTGCAGGAACAGCAAGCGCAGATCCGCTGGCTGGAGAACCGGCGCCTGGAGTTGCTCGCCAGGGGCGACTCCACCCGGGCTGCGCAGCTGGCGACCCGGCTGGAACAGCTGCTGCTCGAACACGACACCGGGCGCGGCGAAGCCCTGGCCGCCAGCCGTTCGCCGCTCCGCACCAGCACCCCGCTGTCGCTGAAAACCCTGCAGACCACGGTGCTCGACCCGCAGTCGCTGCTCCTGGTTTACTCGCTGGGTGAACGGCAGAGCGTTCTGTGGCGGATCACGGCAAACCAAGTGATGACGTTCACGCTGCCGCCGCGCCACAAGATCGCCGACCTCGCGCACCGCGCCCACGAACGCCTGAAAGCCCTGCTGCCGGGTCAAGAAGCGCTGGTGACCCACACGCTCGACCAGCTGAGCACGGTGGTGCTGGCGCCCGTGGCCAAAGAACTCGCAGCGCACCGTCTGCTGATCGTCAGCGATCTGGCGCTGCAGCTGGTGCCCTTTGGCGCCCTGCCACAACCCGCTGGCGCGCGCCATCCGGGCGAGCCGCTGCTCGTCGACCACGAAATCGTCTACCTGCCCTCCGCTTCCGTCCTGGGGGAGCTACAGCGCCGGCAGGCCAACCGGACGCCGCCGCCAGAACTGCTGGCGATGATCGCCGATCCCGTCTACCAGATTGAGGATCCACGCCTCGAAGGCGTGACGCGGGGCACTGACCCTCCTCCTGCCCTGACCTGGCCGGGCCAGCTGGACCGCTTGCGCTTTGCCGACGACGAGGCAGCGCAAATCGTGGCGCTGGCCCGCAAGCTGCCGGGAGGTGCGATGCCGCTCGTGGCCACCGGCTTTGACGCCACCCGCGAGCTGGTGCTGAGCGGCCGGCTGCGGCAGTACCGGGTTCTCCACTTCGCCACCCATGGTTTTCTCAACAGTCGGCTGCCGGCCCTCTCCGGCCTAGCGCTGGCGCAGCTCGACCGCAGCGGCCAGGTCCAGGACGGCATGCTGTGGCTGCAGGATCTGCTGTCACTCGAGTTACCTGCCGATCTGGTGGTCCTGAGTGCCTGCCAGTCCGGGCTTGGCCGCGAGCTTTCGGGCGAAGGCCAGGTCGGGCTGCCGTTCGGCTTTTTTGCGGCCGGAGCATCCCGTCTTGTAGCCAGCTTGTGGGAGGTTGACGACAGCACCACCGCGCGCTTGATGACGGCGTTTTACCATGGCCTGTGGATCGACCAGCTACCGCCGGGTGAAGCCTTGCGGCAGGCGCAGCTCAGTCTCCGTCAAGTCGAGCCCAGGCGGGCGTGGGCCGGATTTGTGCTGCTCGGCGATTTTCGTCCTCTGACCACTTCCCCCAAACTCCGCTGAGCGGGTCTATGCCTGCAAAAAGGACCGTGGCAATCCTGCGCACGGTCCGATCCCCCCAGGAGATCCCCATGACCCCAGCGCAAGACCTCCACCCGAAAACCACCAGCAACAGCGACCCCGTCCCTGGCGTCGACCGTCCAGACCCTGCGCCTCCAGGTCCAGGGTTGATGGAGGAAGGAACCGAGGTTAAGAAATTCCCTGCGCAGCTTGGGGAACATGCACCGCGTGAGACCTGACGCTGCAGATCGAAGGACCGCCACAAAGAACCCCGCCCGGCGGGGTTCTTTCACAAACCTTGATTCAAGCTTGGCGTGGCGGGAAGCGGAGGGAAGGGAAGTAGACGCCGACCTGGTCGCTGCCCCAAGGATGCTCGTAAAGCTGCACCGCCCCGAAAGCACGGGCCAGCTGGGCGAGGAAGAAGATCAGGGCATTGGGTGCTGACCCAAAAAGGTGGAGCGTGCCCTGACGCTCGCGGATCGTCCGCCGGCGGATCTCGCGGCTCAGCTGCAACGCCAGACACAGCGCATGGGTGCCGCCGCTGACGGCGCGTTGTCCGGGCTCGGGCAAGATCTTCGCGTGCAGCAGTCGGCGCACCGGAGACTCACCGTTTGCGGTCAGGAAATGGTGGACCTCGTCGTGGATGTCCCAGGTGACGCTGATCGCGACCGCCACGTCGTGGACGGCGGCGGATTCGGTGAGCAACTCGCTGTCAAAAGTCCACAACACCTGGTCCGGAGGTGGCGGGGGTGCGTCCTGATCCATCCAAAAACCCCTGCCGCCTTGGCCGCGCTGGAAGACCCTGATGTCCAGGCCGCTCTTGGCTTCGAGGCAGTAGCCAGCTGCAAACGCCAGGCTCCAGTGCGCGGCAAAATCGAGGATCAGGGGCCGTCGTTCCACGTAGTGCGGGCGCAGAAACGCTTCCAGCTCGGAAAAGATCTGCGGATGCTCCCACGCCTGCGGGTCGCGAGGATCGGGGAAGTGACCTTCGAGCGGCAACAAACGCTCGACCTCGTTTTCCATGCCGGCACCAAAGCCGTTGGGAAAACTGCGGATGCCCAGGCGCAGCGCTGACGCCTCCGCCGGTGGCGCGGTAGCGGGCGCAGTAGCAGGTGCGGACCGGGACCCACTGCTGTCGACGCCGTCAGGGCCGAACAGCCGGCCGTCCTCACCTTGCAGGAACACCGCGGGTAGGGGCCATTCGACGCCGCCTGCGACGCCGTCGCCTTGCATCGAAAGGCGCGCTTCGGCGGCCGCAACGTCGACCGGGTCAGAAGCGGCGAGGCGCTGGTAAAAGCGCTGGTTGAACGCGATCGCAGCCGCGATGGTGATTGGGAACTGCATGCCGACCACGGCTGGAATGCCGGCCAGTGCCAGCGCTGCTGCCACCGCGTGCTGGGCGTCCTGGCCGGGTGCGCGCGGCAAAGCCGCACTCCAGCAGCTCGAGAGCACCACCAGACGCAGCGAGTCAATCCCCTTGAGCCGATCCGCGACGAAGTCCGCTTTTAGCCACTGCTTCTGTCCGTGCTCATCGGTCCACAGCATCATGCCCTCTCCGGTGTCGCTCCAGAAGTCGCCGTGCCCTATGAAGTGCAAGACGTGGAAGCGTTCCTTCAGCAGCCGGTCGCGGACCTTTTCGAGCACCGCACACTCTTGCTTGACCCGGATGCCTTCCTCCTGCAAGGCGCGGTAGATCTGGCACATGTCCGTGTCAGCCTGGATCGGGTTGGACCCCTGCGGCTCGGACGCTACCAGCAGAACCCGCAGCTCATTGTCGGTGTAGGGCGGGATCACCCGCTCGGTGTGCAGGTGACGAGAGAGCACGACGTCGCGCAAGAGGGCGAGGTGGTCATGCGTGGCTTGACGGTAGAGCAGTTCCCAGGGCAAGGCCCCGATCGGTTCCAGTTCGGCCGGGCCCGGATTCCAGCGGATGCGCAGGCGCAGGCCGTGGTCTGACTGCGATCTGGCAGATGCGAGACGGGCGCGAAACTCCGCATCCATCGCCCCGGCAAAAAGCGCAGCGTAAAGCGCCTGGCCGACCTCCTGGTACACCGCTTTCAGCCGCTTCCGCGTCGCTTTCACATCGCTCTCGGCAACGTGGAGCTGGTGCAGGAGTCCTTCGATCTCGGCCGCCTTTTCGGGGCCAAACGGCAAGTCGAAGTCGCAGCGCACGGGTGGCGCGCCGGCGCGCACGGAGGCGACCTCGACGGTCCAGGTGTTGCGCTCGGGATCGGGACGGAGTTCGAGGACCAGGTCGCTGTACTGCCTGGCCACTGCTGCAGCTGCTTTGGCTTTCATGACGTCCTCCAGGGGGTTCGGCTGGCCCATCATGGGCCGGCTCTGGGGGTAGACCCCAAACTCGACGCCTGGGGGGAGCAGCCCCGGCAAAAAATAAAAATGAAAAAAACCTGAAAACTTGGCGGCGCCGATCCTCCCTTTGTCCGCGCGCCGGGTCTATCCGTGCGAAGGACAGCTGCTGGCAGCTTGCCCGGCCAGCTGGAAGGTGCTGCCAGCAAGGTGCCAGCCGACTTGCTAGTCGGGGAGGGCAGGCCCGGGGGCCGGCCCCCACGGGTAGGTCGCCAGCAAGGTGCC
>CAZCOV010000259.1:5600-9445 GCA_964499975.1 uncultured Thermoanaerobaculia bacterium | reverse complement strand
CAGCTGGTTAGAACGCCGGCCTGTCACGTCGGAGGTCGCGGGTTCGAGTCCCGTCGGCCCCGCCATTTTGATTCCTGGATGCGCTCTGGTGACCCAAGCTCCGTCACCGCCCAAAGCTCCATGATCAAGGTTTCGTCAACCAAAGGGTTCGTCAATCAAAGGGTTCGTCGATAAGGGTTCGTCGATAAGATCGACTCAGGAAATAGAAACCATGCGCGACAACATCAAGCTAGCTTCATCCGCCGGAACCGGCTACTTCTATACCACGACCAAGAACAAGAAGGCTTCGACGGAAAAGCTGCGTCTCAAAAAGTACGACCCCAAGATTCGCAAGCACGTTGAGTTCGTTGAAGAAAAGCTGCGCTAAGATCCCCGTCGCCTGAGTTTCCGTCGCCCGGCGGTCCTTCCCGCGGCAGCTGCAAGCCTCCCACCCTCCTCTGCCCTGGAGGGTCAAGGAGGAGGTGAGTGCCTTGCCCAAGAACGCAAATCCGCGCCAATTCGTGACGCAACCGGTTCTACTTTACGGTGGCACCGTGTTGACCATGAACCGCAAAGCCGACGTGCTGCGCGAAGCCGAAGTGCTGATCCAGCGCGGACGGATCACCGCGATCGGCCGTGCCATCACGGCGCCGCCTGGGACCCGTCTCCTCGATACGCAGGGTTGTGTGATCCTGCCGGGTTTGATCCAGGGTCATGTTCACCTCGGCCAAACCATCTTCCGCGGTTTGGGCGAAGCGCGCACCTTGCTCACCTGGTTGCGCGAGCGAATTTGGCCGCTGGAAGCTGCCCATGATGACGAAAGTGCCTACTGGTGTACGCTGCTCGGCGCTGCCGAATGCTTGCTGAGCGGCACCACCACCATCCAAGACATTGGCATCGGACGCGGAGCGCACGGTTTTTTGCGCGCACTGGTCGATGCCAAGCTGCGCGCCATTGCCGGCCAGTGCTTGATGGACTGCGGCGACCAGTTGCCCAAAGCCTTGGTCCAAGAAACTGATGCTGCCTTGAGCCAAACCGAAGCCTTGGGCTTGGAGTTTGACGGCGCCGGCCACGGCCGCTTGCGCTATGGGCTGAACCCTCGTTTCATTCTCTCCTGCTCGGATGCGCTGTGGCATGGGGTGCGGGATCTCGCGGTCAAACACTCGTGGCCGGTCCACACCCACGCGCTCGAGCAGCAGGAAGAAACTAATCTGGTCCGGCAGCTCAAAGCAGGCAAGGACGAGATCGAATACTTCGCTGATGAAGGCATCTTGTCCACGGATTTGCGCATTGCGCACGGGATCTGGCTCTCCCCCGACCACTATCCGCAACTGCGCCAGCAACGCTTCTCTGTGGTGCATTGCCCCAGTTCCAACTTGAAGCTGGGCTCGGGAATCGCTGACGTCGTCGGATTGCGGCGGGCCGGGATTCCCACGGGCTTGGGCTGTGACGGCGCGGCCTGCAACAATGACCTCGATGCTTTCGAGGAGTTGCGTCTGGCTGCCCTGCTGCAGAGCTTCCGCCACGGTCCGCAGAGTTTTTCCGGCGTCGACGCCCTGCGTTTGGCCACCAGCGAGGGAGCGCGAGCTCTCGGCATGGAACACGAGGTCGGCAGTATCGAAATCGGAAAGTGGGCGGATCTGGTCGTTTTGGACAGCAGCCGTCCCGAAATGTGGGCAACGGCGCAAGCCGATCCCCATGACGTGGTCGCTTTCAGCGCCTCGCCAGCTCAGGTGCGCCATGTTTTTGTCGAAGGGGAGCCCCTGGTCGAGGACGGCCAGCTGACCCACCTCGACTTAGGCCGGATCCGCCATCAAGTCGAGCGCTCTTGCCGTGACTTGATCGCCCGATCCGGCTTGACGCTCTAACCCAAACCGTTTAAAGTTCACTCACCCTTCCGAGCCGGCACCGCCGCTAGCTTTTGCCTTGGCCTTCCCTGGCTTGCCCGCAACTCGCACTTCCTTTCCTCAACCCAGGAAAGGAAAACATGAATACTGCAAGTCAGCTTTTTCGCTGCTGTACTTCCAGCAGCTCGCCCCTGTGTTCGCGGCTGTGGCGGCAATTTGTCGAGAGCCACGACCACGAAATCCGCCGCATCGTCACCCGCACCCTCCACGAGCTGGGCTTGCGGCTGGGCGTGGAGCATGAGCTCGACGATTACGTGCAAGAACTCTACTGCCGGCTGCTGGCTGGGTCTGGACGCAACTTCCGCGGCTTCTATGATGACGAGTTATGGTCCTATCTCAGCAGGATGGCCCGCAATTTGGTGGTTGATCGCTGGCGTCAAGGTCAGCTGGAGAAGCGTCGCCGGGTGGCCAAGCGAACCCGTCGGCAGCGGCGGCAACAGCCCTGGCAGGCTGCCCTGCTCCCCGAGTTGGGTGCTTTGCCCAAAACCCCGGAAGAACAGCTCCTGCTGAAAGAACGGCAGGCGCTCTTGCTTACCACCTGCGGCCAGTTGATCGGCCGGGTACGCGGCCCCCTCCGCCAGCGCGCCCTCCTGCTTGCCTTGCTCGGCCACTCGAGCCGGGAAATCGTTGCTGCGGTGGACGGCCAGCTCACCGCGCGGCAGGTCGACCTGCTGATCTTCCGACTGCGCCGACGACTAGCCCGTGACGGCATCCGGCTGTCGCGCCGCAACCGCGCAACCCGCCGCCGACGGCGGCAAAAATTACGGTCCTCGCGGTCCTGCTCGCGAGTCAGCCGATCGGGCCCTGCCCCACCGAGTTCCGCGTTGTTGGATCCCGAGCGCCACAAGATAGGTTAGACTGGTGCTTCTCATGTTGCGCATCTTCACGGATCCTGACTGCCTTCTCCATCAACCGCCCCCAGGTTTTCCTGAGCGCGGGGAACGGCTCGAGCGTATCCTCAGGCACTTGCGGCAAACGCCTTTCGCGCTGGACGAACGCGCAGCCGACGTCGATGTCTGGCCAGCCGTGCTCGGGGTGCATGACCAGGCTTACCTGGACCGCTTCCGCCGAGCGTCGGAGCGCGGCGATGGACTGCTCGATTCTGCGGACAATCCGCTCACCGCCAAAACCTGGGATGCGGCCACTGCGGCCTTGCGGGTCGGGTTGACCGCCGCGGATTGGGTCGCTGCAGCTCCCGATCGCCAAGCTTTTGCTGCGGTGAGGCCGCCAGGGCATCATGCTGAATCGGCGCTGGCCATGGGTTTCTGCTACTTCAACAACGTCGCGGTCATGGCCCAGCACCTGTTGACCCACCATGGCCTGGACCGGGTTGCAATCGTCGACTTTGACGTCCACCACGGGAACGGAACCCAGCACATCTTTGAAGAACGAGACGACGTTCTCTTCATCAGCCTTCATCAATTTCCCTTCTACCCGGGGACCGGGGCAGCCGCAGAAGTGGGTCGCGGTCGCGGCCGCGGAGCTACCCTCAATATTCCCCTGGCCGCGGGTGCCGACGATCAGCGCTATGCCCTGGCCATGACCGCTGAGGTCCTGCCCGCGCTTCACCGCTTCCAGCCGCAAGCCCTGCTGGTCTCGGCAGGTTTCGACGCTTGGGAAAACGACCCTTTGGGTGGAATGCGTGTTTCGGTCAAAGGTTTTGCGCACTGGGGGAAGCTCCTCCGCACGGCTGCCGACGAGCTGTGCAGCGGACGCCTCGCTGCCATCCTCGAAGGGGGTTATGACTTGGAGAACTTGCCCCGTTTGGTCGAGGCCTTCTTGCGCGGAACGCAAACCGCCGGCGATGGACAGGGCGCGACTTGACCTCAGCTCAAAAAACCTGCGCTAGGCCATAGACTTCTGTCAATGGATCGGGTATAAATGCGATGGATAATGGCCTTCACGGCTCAAGCGCAGAACTCAAAGCGCATGAGGTAGGAAAATCGGCGAGCGTGAACG
>CAZCOV010000259.1:0-5590 GCA_964499975.1 uncultured Thermoanaerobaculia bacterium | reverse complement strand
GAACGTGGCCTCAACTCAGGCCGCAACCCGCAAGCAGGGGAGATGACGATGAAACTGGACAAGGTGAGGAAGCTGAGACAGTCGGTCAGAGAGCGGGCAAGGCTGCTGCAGCAGGGCCTGCTCGTCGTCCTTGTGCTCTGTAGCCTGGTGGCCATGACCCCGCCGGCTAACGCAGAAAACGTCGTGGGCTTCTTCGAAGGTCAGAGCGGTGGTTTGAATTCGGGCGGAGGGGTGATCACCTTGACCGGTTGGGTGCTCGCAGACTCGGGGATCAAGAAAGTGGTCATCCAAGTCGATGGGGTGGACCTGGGCAGCGCTCGCTACGGTCAATCGCGGCCGGACGTCGCCGCGCTTTATCCCGGTTTTCCCAACTCGAACAACGCTGGCTTTGGCTACAAACTGAACAGCACGGATTTTTTGAACGGCAACCACTTGATCTCGGCCAAAGTCACTACCCAGGCCGGAACCACCGTGGTCTTGAGCGGTTCGCGCACTCTCTTCTTCAACAACAACACGCACAATTTGGTGCCTTTTGGCGCGATTGACCACCCGCAACGCAATGCCCATTTGTTTGGCACCTGCGATGAGTCGGCTCCCAGCGCCTTACCGGTCGGCCGGCGTTATGCCATCGTCGAAGGCTGGGCGCTCGACTTGGGGGTCGAGATCGGCGATACCGGGGTCAGTTGGGTCGAGTTGCTGATCGATGGTTCGATCGTGGCCAACACCCGGACCACCTGCCGCTTCGACCGCGAATCCGGCGGCCTCACGGACTGCTATGGCTTGCCGCGCCCAGACATCGAATTCCTCTATCCCTTTGCCCTGGATGCGCCCAATTCCGGCTTCCGCTTCGCCCTTGACATCGGTGCTTTGATCGAGTTCGGCTATGTGCGCGGCTACCACGTCCTGACCATCCGCGCCGGGGACATCACCAGCCAGCACGCCAACATCGCGGAGATTCCGGTAGACTTTTTCTGCAGCGGCGACCTCGGCAACGAAGGCTCTTTTGGCCGGATCGAATCCCCCCGCCGGGGGCGTGCTTATTCCGGCAACATCCTGTTCCAGGGCTGGGCTTTGGACGGCGAGGGTGTCCAGGCCATCAGCTTGCGGATCGACGGCCAGTTCATCGGGCAAGCAGCGTATGGCGTCGCCAGCCGGCCAGCCGTGGCCGCGCGCTATCCGGGCTACCCGGACATCGCGGCTCCAGCGTGGCGGTTCACTTACGACAGCACAGAGATCGCGGACGGTTTCCACCAGGCGCAAGTGGTGGTGATCGATGTGGAGAACAAGCACACCGTGATCGCTGAAGTCGACTTCTTCGTCGACAACGTCCGCGACTGAGCGTCGCCCACGCCGCGCCCCAAACGGGATCGACGGCGTGGGCGGTTAGCTTTGTATCGGCGGTTTGATCGGGCTTACGGGCGGCGTTCCTGCACGGAGGAGCGCTGGCCGTTCTCTGATCCTGCGGCGAGCAGTTCTTGGGGAACCCCTTCCCCCATCTGCTCGCGCACGGCAAGCAACTGGGCAGCCTGATCGAAGAGCTTGAGGGCGTCCTGAATTTGCGCATCGCCTGCGGTCAGCACCTGATGCGCGGCTTCCGTCCCAAACGCTGAATTGAAAATGTCCGAGTGAATCTGCCGCTTCGCAACCTCCAGCGCTTGGGGGTCGGCAAACATCTTCTCGAGGAAGTCTTCATCTGCGATTTTTTCGTTGAGCAGCCACTGGCGAAACTCGGCGAGGAGCGCCTCATCCGGGTGCCAGCCGCGATCTTTGATCGGGTTGCGGTTGGCGTAGTCCACCGCAAAGTCGAAAAAAGCATTGCGGGTGAAGAGATAAGGCAATGACAGCGGAGTCTCCGGTAGCTCGGATAGCCGGTCCGGTGTGATGCCTCCCCCACCATAGACCTTGCGACCAAGGTCGGTTTGAAACTCTGGGCCAGCCGCCGGCGCCGCGGTCGCTGCCCCAGCCCCTTCCGGCTGATCTGAGAAGTGAGTGTAATAGTCGTAATAAGACGAGTAGTCGCGTTGGATCAGCCGGCCTGACGGTGTGTAGTATTTGGCAGTGGTGAGCGCAATTCCCGCACCGTAAGACAGATTGTAAACCGTCTGGACTAGGCCCTTGCCCCAGGTGGGAGTGCCCACGATCAAACCGATGTCGTGGTCCTGGATCGCGCCGGAGAGGATCTCTGCGGCCGAAGCCGTGCCGCTGTTGACCAAGACGATCAGCGGTTGGTGCAGAGCTTTGTGGTTGCCGTCCGAGAGAAACGTCTGGTAGGACTCGGCGACACGTCCCCGGGTCTCGACGATCCGTGACCTTTCAGGAACGAAAAGGTCGGAGACCGCGATCGCCTGATCGAGCAAGCCGCCGCCATTCGAACGCAAATCGAGAATCAGCCGCTGCATGCCGGAGTTCTTGAGCTTTTCCAAAGCCTGCGACATCTCGTGCGCAGTGGACCTGGAAAAGTCGGTCAGGCGGATATAGCCCACCTCTGGGGTCATCATGTAGGCAAAGCGAACGGTGGTTTGCGGGATTTCCGCGCGCGTGATGCGCAAGTCGAGGGGTTGTTCGAGGCCACGGCGGACCACCTGGATGGCCACCTGCGTGCCTTTGGGCCCTTTCAGCTTGGAAACCGCCTCGTCGAGGAGCATGGTGTCTGTGGGCTCCCCTTCGATCGTGCTGATGATGTCGCCCGCGCGCAGGCCCAGCCGCCAGGCTGGGGTCCCTTCGATCGGGCTGATCACCGTCAGCTGTCCGTCGCGCATGCTGACCAGGATGCCCAGCCCATAAAAGCTGCTCTCCTGCCGCTGCCGCATGTCCTCGTAGCTTTCCGGGGTCAAAAAGTTGGTGTGCGGATCGAGGGTCCGCAGCATACCTTGGATCGAGGCAAAGACCAAGTCGCGATAAGTGACGTCAGCGCCGTAGTTCTGGTGCGCGATGTGGAGCAGCTCGGTGTAGAGCCGCAGGTTGCTCTGGGTATCGCGACTGACCGCGAGCAACTGGTCGCCCATCAACCCGCCGGCGACCCAAGCGACGACAAAGAGTACGATTGCGAAGTTACGCCATGGTCTCGACATTCGACTATCCTATCATCGTTCCTGTTCGGCTGCATGCATGTCCGGCCGCGAGCAGCCAGACTCCCCGGGTTACGCAGGACGGGGTGGCAGGGTTTGTCCGGACTGCGCGGCGGCAACGCGAGCATCTCGAACATCGAACGCTAAAGGCCAGGGGCTTTGCCCAGGCGAACCCCGGCCAGAAAGGTTCAAAGGCAACTCCCTCATGTTTGGTCCGCTGGGAATTCCCGAGCTGATTTTCATTCTGGTCCTGGCCTTGCTCATCTTTGGCCCCAAGAAATTGCCGGAAATCGGCCGGACGTTGGGCAAGGGGTTAGCTGAGTTCCGCAAAGCTTCAAACGAGCTCAAACGCTCGATCAACGCTGAGCTGATTCAAGAAGAGCTGCGCAGCAGCGACCCCCAACGCCAACTGCGGGAAGCTCCCCAAGCTGGCTCGCTCTCGACACCCGTCGCGCGGGGCGCTGCAACCCCCACCGCAACGGCGGCAGAGGTGCTGACAGATCCCGGCGCGCAAGACTCAACTCCGACTAAAATTGCCGAACCTTCAGCATGAGCGCTTCGGAGAAACGTCGCGAGGATGACCTCCCCAAGATGGGGCTTCTCGATCATCTCGAAGAGTTGCGCCGTCGTTTGATTCGGGCGCTCCTCGCTTTCGCCCTTGCCTTTACCGTCTGCTTCGCCTTCGCTCGATCAATTTACAATTTCTTGGCCCAGCCGATTTACCGGGCACTGCTCGCCACGCACCCTGAAGCGGGACCGCATGCGCTGCCGCCCAAGCTGGCCTTCCTTGGGGTGACCGACCCCTTCCTGATTTACTTCAAAGTGGCGGCGCTAGCTGCGATCTTCGTGGCTTCGCCGGTCATCTTGTTCGAACTGTGGAATTTCGTCGCCCCAGGGCTCTACCGCCGCGAACGCCGGCTCGCCGGGCCCTTCATTTTCTTCGGTTCCGTGCTGTTTCTCGCCGGTGGGCTCTTCGCGTACTACATCGCCTTCCCCTTTGCCGTCGAGTTCCTGCTCGGGGTCGGGGCAGACTTCCAGCCGATGATCACCGTGGACCGCTATTTGAGCTTTTTGATGACAGTGATTCTGGGGCTCGGCATCATGTTCGAGCTGCCGACCCTGATCTTCTTGCTCACCCGCCTCGGGCTGGTCACCCCGCGCTTCCTGCTGCGCCACTTTCGCCTTGCGGTGGTTTTGATTTTCACGCTGGCAGCGATCGTGACTCCGACTCCCGACGTCATCAACCTCTGCATTTTCGCCCTGCCAACGATCCTCCTCTATCTCCTCGGGATCGCCGTGGCAGCCATCTTCGACCCCAAACGCGAGACCCCATCCGAAGATGCCGCGGTGAGCAGCTAGGGCTTCTGGCTCCTCTGCGGGGAAACCTCCAGGCTGGATCCAGCGTCAGCCAAATCCAGCCGCAAAGGTGCAGGTACAAATAAAGGTGGGTAGAGCTAAGCAGAAGCTGGAGCGACCTTGTCGGCAACAACCCCGAGAGCTATCCCACCGAGCACGTTCAAGATCAGCCCATCCACACTCCACCAGACCAAGATCTTGGCCGGCAGGTTGAAAACGCCGAACCAGGCCCCGTAAGTAGCGGCGATGTAGATCGCCAATAACAGGCCGAAAAGAGCTCCCCGCTTCCATGGTGGGCCTTGGAGCGACGGCCGGACAAAGCTGTAAAGCGCCGCGGTGACCAAACTCAAGAAAATGCCGGTAGGAATCCAGATCGGCAGCAAGGCCGCCATGTCAGGCGGATCCTTGGCGAGCTCCGGGCGCCAGAACTGCGCAGTCTCGCCATACAGGGGTTTCAAAATCCCGTTGTGAATCACTGGGCCGGTGACGAAGCTCAGCACAAACGTCGCCACGTAGAACACCAGGCCTCCGACAATGATCAGCTTCCAGTTCATGGTTCCTCCTTGGGTGAAGAGTAGCTGTCTGAATTGGCGCTATCGATTCTGCCATACAGAGTAATCTCAGAGGAATCCCAAAAAGCCTGACAGACATGATCGTCAGGGAAAGAATTCAATTTCTTCAGAACCATGACGAGGAGGGCGAGAGCCGCCCAATGCAGGAGTTTTGCGGTCTCGCTCTCCTGATAGCATGCAGCACCGCGGGTACGCTTTCGCCGACCAGGGTCATTCGCCGACCGAGGATCACGTGTCGCAACTCACGCCAGCAAAACCATGAAATCACCAGCATTCCCCCACTACACGCCCCTCTCTTTTTATGAAGCACAGTTTTTGGACTACGTAGCGCGCAACCCAGGGTGTTTGGAGCGCAGCCACTTCGACCAACTGCAGTTGGGGAGCGCTGATCTCGCGATCGGGGCATTCCTGCTCCGCCAAATGATCACGCAACCCTGGCCAATATTCCTTGACACAACCCTTTGTGAAGAATTCAGCAAGGCATCCGCCGCCTTGTTGCACTTGACCACTCGGGTGCCCGAGCGCATGTTTTCCAACGATCCAGCTGCACTGTGTGAGTTTTATCACCTTGAACCAGCAGTTGCCGGGGACCTA
>CAZCOV010000258.1:0-9447 GCA_964499975.1 uncultured Thermoanaerobaculia bacterium | reverse complement strand
GAGGGCAGGCACGGGGGCCTGCCCCTACGGGAACGTCAGAATTGCCCTGACGGTCTAGGTGGGATTGGGACCGTAGGGGCAGGCCCCCGTGCCTGCCCTCCCCGTCTTAGAAGCCTGATAATAGCTAGCTGACAATAAATGTCGCCCTGCGGTGTCATGATTTGTTGACTGGAGACCTCTGCGGGATGAGCATTGGCATGCCGCTTGCCGCCGGCTCCGGCTGGTCACGGGGCTCAAGCGCAATGACCCCAGCGTTTGTTCCCCGGGGAAGATCCGTCAACGAAGCCGGCCGGCCACATGGCATGCATCCTGCAATAGACGGCCCACGACAACAAGCGTTCACCAGCGCTCTCCGGGAATGACCCTTGAGAGGCTGCGGAGAAGGAGGATGCAAGTTTTATGTTCAACCGGAAACGCCAGAGAGGCTTCACTCTCATCGAGTTGTTGATCGTCGTCGCGATCATCGGCATCATCGCGGCCATCTTGATCCCGAACTTGCTGGACGCCCTGCAGAAGGCCAAGCAGAAGCGCACGGTTTCGGATCTCCGCAACGCGGGTACTGCCTGGATGTCGTGGCTCACCGATCAGGTCGGCGCGGCTTCGGCAGGCTCCCAGAAGATCTACCCGGCCAGCCGTCTACAGACCAAGACCTACGCCGAAGTTTACGCTTACCTCCACCCCAACACCACCTTCTTTTACATGCAAGAAGTCCCCGAGCTCGATGGCTGGCGTTACAACATCCAGTTCGCGCATGCGGCCAACTTGCTCGATTCGAGTGTGTTGATGATCGGTGCGCCGTGCCGGGACAACACCTTTAGCCCGGCCTTCACCGCGGATCGCCCAATCAACCCCTTCATCGCCACGGACTACGACCAAGACATCGTCTGGGCCGATGGTTATTTCGTGGCATGGCCGGAAGGCACCAAGCGGTAAGCCAGCACGATCCTTCGAGCGAGCGAGCAAAGGCGCCGGGCAACCGGCGCTTTTTGCTGAACGCTTTTTTGCTTGCTTTTTCTTTGGACTTGTCGCTTGTGCGGACGCAGCAGAGGTCGGTGTGGGGCTCACTTCAGTCTTGGGAATCTACGTCGCGCTGGTCGGCCTTGTCATCGGCAGCTACCTCAACGTTTTGATCTACCGCTTGCCGCGCGGTCTCTCGACCGTGCTGCCACGCTCCCGCTGTCCCCGCTGCCAGTCCCTGATCCGCGCCTGGGACAACCTTCCGCTCCTGAGTTTCCTCCTGCTGCGCGGCCGTTGCCGCGCGTGCGCTGCGCCGATTCCGTGGCGCTATCCCCTCGTCGAAGCGCTGACCGCGACCTGTTTCGTCCTGGTCTTCCTGCACTTTGACCGCTGGCTCGAACTCGTGGTCGCCGCAGGCTTCAGCGCGGCCATGATCGCGCTCGCGATGATCGACCTCGAACATTTCTTGCTGCCCGACGTGATGACCAAAACCGGGATTGTCGTCGGGCTCCTGCTGCAGGCTGCGCTCTTCTGGGCTGGCCCTGCCCACTGGCTGTCTTGGACCCAGCCGCGCGACGCCTTCCTCGGTGCGTTGCTCGGAGCAGGGGTCCTCTACGCTATTTCCTGGCTCTGGTATCTTTGGCGCAAGGTGCCCGGAATTGGTCTGGGCGATGTCAAGATGTTGGCGATGATCGGCGCGTTTCTCGGCTGGCAAGGGGCTTTGATCACCCTGTTTTTCGGCGCCCTGGCAGGGTCGCTTTGCGGCGCGCTGCTCTTGCTGCGCGGACAGCTGCACCTCCAGTCCAAACTTCCTTTTGGGGTCTTTTTGGCGCTGGGGGCGGTCTTGAGCTTGTTGTGGGGACCGCAGTGGCTGGCGGCTTATCTCGCTTTTTCAGGACTTGGGCCCCCGTGAGCCCAGACGTGCCCTCGACGCGCCCTCTGAGCGCGCGCCTCGGACCTCGGCGCGAATTCCAAATCCTCGTGCCCGGTGCCTTGCTCATCCTGGTTTGTTTATCGACCTTCACCCTGTTTTCTTATCGCAGCACGCTCGACTTGCTGTTTACCGAGAAAGAGCGCGAGCTCCAAAGACTGGCGCGGGCGGTGGCTGCTGCGCTCGGGTCAGCGTCCACCCTCAGCGAGCTCGGGCTGCAGCAGCTGCTGCCGCCGGGAACGGAGGCCACTTTGCGCCACCCAGGAGGAGCCGTGCTGCTCGCTGCCGGGGTTGAGGGTGCAGGTTCAGCCGTTGGGGAGTGGGGTGAGATCGTGGCGACTGTCCCAGTGGAGCGCGCCGGAAGCACCCTCGTCCTGCGCCTCGAACAACCTGCGGTGCGCCTTTTTCAAAGCCGGGACAGCTTGCGCATCCTGTTGCCGGTGGTGCTCTTGGTCAATGGCGCAGTGGTGCTGCTGATCTTGCTCTCGGTCCGTCAATTTTTGGCGCCCCTCAACCGCATGGTCGAACAAGCCCAACGCATCCGACCGCCGGACCCGAGCCAGGACGAAGTCGCGTTTCTCCTCGAGACCTTTGATCAGGCCCTGAGAGCGTTGGCCAGACCCCCAGACGATGATCTGTGGGCGCTCCGCCGTTCACTCGCGCCCAGCCTCGAGAGCGGGGCCCTACTCACCGACGGCCAGGGTGCGGTCATCGCTTTGAACGAAGTCGGGGCGCGGCTCTTGGGCATCCCCGTTCCGGCACCCGGACTGCCTGCCGATCAGGTGCTCGCCGCCCATCCTGAACTCCTCCGCCTGCTCACCCAAGCGATCGATGAAGGGCGCAGCGAGCCGCGCTCCGAGTGTACGCTCCAGGTTGCGGGAGAACCCCGCGTTTTGGGGCTGACCCTCCACCTCTTGCGTCGCGACGATGGCTGCGTCCGCGGCTTTTTGGTGCTCTTTGTGGACCTCACCCGCATCCGCGAACGCCAGCTCGAAGAGCGGCTGGCCGAGACGTTGACTGACCTCGGTGAGATTGCAGCTGGCGTTGCCCATGAGCTGCGCAACAGCGTCGCCACCCTGCGCGGTTACTTGACCCTGATCGAGCGCGGTGGGGAAGCTGAAACCATCGCCGATTATGCTCAGGAAATCCGGCGCGAGACCGAGCACTTGAGCCGTGTGGCCGCGGACTTTCTCGCGTTTGCCCGCCCCGGCACTGCGCGGAGTGAAAACCTCGATCTTTTGGCCCTGGTCCAGCGGGCAGCCGCAGATCCGGCCTTGGCAGGGTTGCCAATCAGGATCGCGTCCGACTGCGAAGCGCGGCCGATCGTTCGCGGTGATGCCCAGCTGCTCGAACGCGCCGTGCGCAATTTGCTCCACAATGCAGCAGCTGCCGAGCGGGAGCAGGACCCCGAAAACGGCTTTCTCGAAGTCGCTTTGCAGCAGCACGGAACCGCGTTTGCCCTCTGCATCGACGATCACGGTCGGGGCATACCGCCGGAGATCCGCCCGCGACTCTTTCGTCCCTTTGTTTCCGGACGGCCGGGTGGGGTGGGTTTGGGGCTGGCGCTCAGCTTGCGCATCGTCCACCTCCACGGCGGCGACTTGCGCCTCGAAGATCGTCCAGAGGGCGGTACCCGCGCGATCCTGACGCTCAGGGCCGTACCCGAGGAGTAACTCGTAGCGCTGGCACGAATCCTGGCACTGGCAGAATTGTTACCTAACGTAACAGTGAGCGCGTCAAAGAGCCCGGAGTCGAGCTGGTTCACAGCAGCTAACCTTTGCAAACAAAATAGTTATCAGCTCCCTTTGGAGAGCCTGGCGATTGGCATACGACTCGCATCCCATGGCGCTCGTCATGTTGGACTACGATTTCGAGGAAGCCCTTATGAAAAAGATGGTGAATGGCAGGGTCGCAAGTCGCCGGAGCAGCAACAAGCCCGGCAAACTGGGTCGGAGCCGCAACAAATTGCGGCATCTTTCATTTTGGAGCCTAGCGGTGCTGGCTTTGCTCGGCGGAATCTGGGCCGAAGCGGACGACCGCCAGCTGTTCCAGGCCACAAATGCCAAACCCAACGTGTTCTTCTTGGTCGACATCTCGTCGTCGATGCACGAGACCCCAGGGCGCACCCTCCCGCCGTCGAGCGGCGAGGATCCGAGCTCGAAGATGTATTTAGCGAAACGGGCGGCCTACGAGGTCTTGCAAGAAATCGGCGATTCGGTCAATTTTGGCTGGGCCACGTTCAACCGCGAGCGGCTGACCGTACGCCGCAAGCACTGGATCTACAAGCTGACCAGCAATCCATCGTTTTATTCCACGGTCCCCATCCTGCCCGCCAATTTGCCGGTGCTGTTCGGTGAGCCCCGGCATCGGGCCAACACCGACCTCGGTGACAGCTCGACGGTCAACGACACATTCATCGACACCACGCTCAAGACCTATGTCCACCGCAGCTGCTTAAATCCCACCGGGACTGCGGATAAGATCCTCGATTTTCCCAAGCTCGGTCATGTCGGCGACTTCAAAACTACGATTTACTATTCCGCCCCCAGCGGCAAACAATATCGGGTGATCTTCCACCCGCTGACCTCTCCGGCAACGATGGGCGCGATGTCGATGAACGTGCGGGTGACGATCGAAGAGAAAACAGATTTTTGCACGCTTGAGGCGCTCGGCGGAACCTACACTCTGCGCTATGACGTCACTCTCAACTTCGTGCGCTATCAGACCAACGACGGAGATGCCTCGGAACCCTATAATTTTGGCAACTTCACCGACTACCTCTCGTTCAACCGCTCGGGCAACGATACCAGCCCCTTCAGCATGGACGACTACACGGTGACCAGCGCCTGTAGCGCCACTGCCCTAACCGACACCCTGGATCCTGATTACAACCGGTCGCGGCGTTGGGACGGCAACTATGACGGCGATGTGGCGTTCGGCGACGTGTTCACCTATGACGTCCTCACCGACCCGCTCGGTCGCGGCAGGCCCCTCGCGCGGGGCGACATGATCCCGTGGGATTGGGAAGAAGACGTGTTTCCGACTTCCAACCGCGAGGAGATCATGCTGCGGCTTGCCCCCAACTTGACGCTCCCCGGGGAGAGCGTGCCGGATTTTCGGGTGGCCCGCTACCTCCTGGATGTGCCGACGGGTACGTTCAGCAACCAGAAGCTCTCCTTGAAGCCGGAATTTGAAGCGCTCGATGCCAATTCCGATGGGGATTTTCTCGATCCTGGCGACCGCCTAAGGCGTCCCCCGATCATGACCTCTGAAGGCACGCCGATTTATGGTTCGCTGACCTCGTTCAAGCTGTGGTACGAGGACTGGCTGGTGCCCGCGTCTGAGCCGGCGGATGCCGAGCCCCCTGGGGACGCTGCTCTGCCCTGTCGCCCCAAATTTGTGATTCTCTTGACCGATGGCGCAGAGAGTTGCGAGAGCGGCGCCCTTTCCGACCCGCTCAGCGCTCGGCGCACCTTGCCGCCGCAGGCTGCTGGCCAACTCTATGACCTGGGGATTCGCACCTTTGCCGTGGCTTTTGGAACCACCGCTGCCGAGCTCGCTTCGCTCGCGGAGATCGCCAACGAGGGGGGGACCGGCACCTTCGTCGACGCTAACGGCAATGGCGATTTTGATGTGGGTGAAAACCCTGGCCGCGATAAGGATGGGGACGGTCAGCCCGATGGCCCCGGACCGATTTTTGCCAACAACAAGGACGAGTTGGTCGCTGCTCTGCTAGAACTCTTCGACTTGGTCCAGTCGGAAGCGACTTCGGTTTCCGCCGCAGCCGTGCCCGCAGTCCAAGCCGATGTTGCGGACAAGATCTACTTGACCGAGTTCACCCCGCTCGATGCCGGCAGCGTCTGGCCAGGAAAGCTGCAAAGCTGGGTTAAGCCCCTTCCCGTAACCGTCGACGGCTTGCCCGATGTGAGCAAGACCTGCTCGCCCACCCGGGAATCGGGCTGCCTTGCCTGGGAAGCGCAGCGCTCCGTGACCGACAACCAGGTGCCTGCGTCCGGTCCGCGCATCGGGTCTGCGGCGAATCAGCGCCGGATTTTCTACTCCAAGTTCCGGGCTGACGACGGTGCGACCGCTTATCCTCCGGATGAACGGGTGCCCCGCCAGCGTCGGTACTTCACCGATCCCTTTGCCCGCCCGGTGCCCCCGGCTCTGCCGGTGGCAGCTCCGGTCAAGGCGCTCGACCTATGGCGTGGATTTGGCTTCTCCTTCACTGCCGGGAACACCACGTCCGAAGCTGCGGCCGACAACCTTTCCGACCAGACCACTGCAGAAACGGTAGCGCCCAAAATCGGCGTTTTGCCCACGGGAAACACCGATCCCTACGTGATCGGCGACTTCTTCCACTCCGATCCTTTGCTGGTGGGCGCACCGAACAACACCACGTACTTCTTACTCGATGTGGGTGGGGATATCGACACGACTTGTGAAGCTGGGGATCCCAAGAGCTATCGTTGCTTCGCTTTGTTCCATCAGTTTCGGCGCAAGGTACTCTTCATCGGCAGTAACGCCGGGATGTTGCATGCGATCGACGCGGGTCAATTTCAACTCCCGCCAGCTCCGGCCTTGGTCGATTTGGGGACCTTCGACAATGGTACCGGACGCGAAATCTTCTCCTATATTCCGCGGACGATCTTGCCGACGATTTACGACATGATGGTCGAGCAGCCCAACCGGCAAAAGTACGCGGTCGATGGGCCGCCGGTGGCCGCGGACGTGTTCATCGACGTCAACCACCTCGGAGCGGGGTCGATCGACCCGCCGGACGACGGCGACCGGCTGTGGCGGACGGTGCTCATGGGCAGCTTGCGCGAAGGCGGGGCCAAAATGGGCGATCGCCTCAACAGCTTCGGCGACATCCTCGACCCCGAAGTGGTCAAGCCCGACCCGCTCAACCCCGAGTCGGATACCGACATCCAGACCGCGGCGGGCTACTTCCTGCTCGACATCACCCAGCCCGATCGGATCCAGACCGATCTGCTCACGCCGCACCGTAATGACCGCGATGATGACAGTTTGGTCGACATTTGGGTGCCGCGAGACGTGGGCTCTGTGACCACCCCGCCTTACTGTGTGGGCAATGATGCGGATGGGACGGGCGTGCCGGTCCCCACGGACTGTGGACCAGTCGCTTATGGCACCCCGCTTTGGGAGTTTCACGATCTGATGATCGGAGGTGAGACGCCCAACGGCACCGAGAAGCTGCCGCTTCGCTTAGACGAGGATAATAACGGCTTCGTCGATTTGGGTTTCACCTGGTCGAAGCCGGTGATCGGGCGCATCCGAGTCTGCACCGGGACGCTCTGTGATCCCACCGACCCGGTCCACCTTGCCGCGGGTGAGCAAGAGGAACGTTTTGTCGCGGTTTTCGGCGGTGGGGTCGACCCCTTGCATCCCAACCAGCGGGGAAACTATTTGTACATGGTCGACGTCGAGACCGGGCAAACCCTTTACAAGCAACCGGTTTTGGGCTCGGTGCCGGCCGAGACCACGGTCACCACCAGCCAGGACGGATACATCGATCGCGTCTATTTCGGGACCACGCTCGGTTATCTCTACCGCCTCGACATGCAGCCCAAAGGTCTCGACAACAAGCTGATCCTGCCCAAACTCGTGACCGTGAACTTGCAGGAAACCATTGCGCAAGACGTCGATCCTGCCAATGGTCAACCCGACGTGGTGAGCAAGCAAGTCTTGCGCATCCTGCCGGAGCCGCGGACGGATGAGAACGGCGCTTTGGTGTTCAAACCCTATATCCTGTTCGATGTCAACGAAGACCGGGGAGACCCGGACCTGGAAGAGTTACGTCAGATCTACTTGCAGGCGTCGGTGTTCTTCGTCGCTGACCTCACCCAGTTGGGAGTTGCTTTTGGGACGGGCAATCGCGAGGATCTGTTCAAGGAAATCGACACCCCGCTCAATGTCCCCACCCGCCCCGAGCGCTTCGTGGTTTTCGTGGACGAGGCCGACGATCGCGAGCTGCGCTCCCTCGACACTCCTTTTGTTCCCCGAACCGTCACCGATCTCCAGCTGATCAATGGTTCCTTCACCGGCCAGAATCTGCTGCTCGACCGGGCCGAGGACGAGCGGGGGTGGTATCTCGAACTGACCGAGCAAGAGCGCCTCTCGGGAGAACCGCTGGTGATCGCCGGCGTCCTTTTCTTCTCCAGCTTCACCCCCAACTTACCGGATTTCTTGCCGGTCGGCAGCAACGTCCTCTGTGAGGAGTCGGGGATCAGCCGGATTTACGGCACGATCGTCACCAATGGCGAAGGGGTCTTGGCGGATGAAAATGGCAACCGTTCCCGTAACATCGAAGTCAGCGGTCTGGCCACTGCCCCCTATGCCGACCCCTCCGCGACCAAGAATCCGCCGAGCAACAGCGGCGGTGGTGGTAGCAGTGAGGTCCTGACACCAGAACTTGCCGCTTTGATGGAAGAACTCAAAGCCCTCTTTCCCCGGAACTGCGTTTTCCCGCCGGGGCATCGGCTCGACATCAAAGTGCGCAACCAGGATACCGGCTTGACCTTTGTCGTCCCGGTACCGATCTGCGTGGTCGAATCCGCGTTCCGCGAGTTTTAAGTGGTGGCATGGTAAGCTACCCAAAAGTGAGTTCGATCATGAAACAAGTTCCAGACTACCCCAGGTTGGCGCCACGGCTTAGAACTCCGCCGACCCTGGGGAGGAACCGCAAGTGGCCGGGACCCAGCAGCGCTGGGGTCACCTTGCTCGAAATCATTTTCGTCCTGACGATCTTGCTGATTCTCGCTGTGATCGGCTTCCCGTCATTTCAGAAAGCCATACGCCAGACCAAAGTCCGCAGCTGCGTCGACATGACCGCGTTGACCCTGCGCAAAGCCCGGCTCGAAGCGATCAAACGCAGCCAGCCGGTGGGGGTATTTTTCGATACCACTGACGAAAGCCTGGTCAGTTTTCTCGACTTCAACAACAGTGGTGGGCCCGATGCTTGCGACGCTCAGCTGACGATGGGTTTCCCGGCGCCGGAGGACCGTGTCCACTTCGGTGAGATCGTCGGTTTTCCCACCGGCGTTCCGCCGATTCCAGCCGTGGGATCGCCCTGCGTCGATCCTTTGCTGCCGGCCCATGAACATCTCAGGAATTTGGATGTGACTTCCGGGCCAGCCGACGGTTGGGTGTTGTTCACCGCGTCCGGTTCAGCATCGACCGCCGGCGCGGTCAGGTGCGCGGATGAACCCACGGACGCTGGCGGCCCCCAGAATGTGGTCGAAGTGCGGGTTGACAATCCAACGGTCGGCAGGATCATCCTCCAGAAATGGTTTTGGGTGAGCGGACAGGACTGGACGGCTGCAGGGAACTGGTATGCCGAGCACAACTGGCCGGGAGGAACCGCATGGGAATGGTACTGAGCAAATTTCTGCAGGTCAGCTTCTGCAAGAGAGGTCGTTTTATGGTCCCAGGCAAGCGCTCGAACAGCAGCTGTGAGCAAGGGTTCTCATTGCTCGAGGTGGTCCCTCGTCGGCGGGCAAGACCACGTTCTCCAAACGGCTCATGGTGCAATTACT
>CAZCOV010000257.1:0-9527 GCA_964499975.1 uncultured Thermoanaerobaculia bacterium | reverse complement strand
CGACCCGGTCTAGCGCGACCCGGTCTAGCGCGACCCGGTCTAGCGCGACCCGGTCTAGCGCGACCCGGTCAAAGCACGGTGGTGCGGATAGTGTGCAAGGCGCTGACTAGCGCTGCGACTTCGGCAGCGGTGTTGTAGAGGTAGAAGGAGGCGCGCACGGTCTCGCCCAAGGCGAGCGCTTCGTGCAGCGGTTGGGTGCAGTGAAAGCCGCTGCGCACCATGATCCCGAAACGGTTGGACAGGATCCGCGCCAAAGCGTGGGCTGCCATGCCGGGGAAGCTGAAGCTGACCGCAGAAACCACCAGATCATCGCGCAGAGGGCCATGGATCACCAGGTCGGGGATCGCGCGCAACTGCTGCCGGGCAAGCCGTGCCAGGTCAGAGACATGTTGGTGGATGGCCGCAAGGCCCAAGGCTTCGAGATAGTCGATGGCCGCCGCCAAAGCCACCGCGCCGCCGACGTTGGGGGTGCCAGCCTCAAAACCGTCGGGCGGCTGGCGCAGGATCGGCTGGCCGTGGACCACTCCTTCGACCATGCCGCCACCCCAGCGGACCGGGGTCATGGCCGCGAGGCAATCGCGTTTGCCGTACAGTCCACCGATCCCCCAAGGAGCGAGCATCTTGTGCCCACTGAACGCGAGAAAGTCGCAGTCGAGCCCGCCCACGTCGACGGGCATGTGGGGCACCGACTGGGCGCCATCGAGCAGCACCAGCGCCCCGGCCTGGTGCGCCAAAGCAATGGCTTCGGCCACGGGAAAGAGCAGCCCGAACGCGTTGTTCACGTGGGGCAAACAGAGCAGCGCGGCACCCGGCAGCAGGCGCTCAAGGTCAGCTAGGTCGACAATGCCGTCCGGACCGACGCGGGCGATCCGCACTTCTTGACCCGGCTGCAGCCAGGGCAAGAGCCCGGAGTGGTGGTTGGCTGCGGTCAAAACCACGGGCCGGCCGCGCAGTCCAGGGTGGCCGGCTGCCACCAGGTTGATCGCCTCGGTGGTGTTGCTGACGAAAACGATCTCGTCAACTGCCGCGCCCAGAAACAACGCCACGGCCTGCCGCGCCGCCTGGTAGCGGACGGTCACTTCGTGGCCCAGCCGGTGAACGTTGCGATGGACCCCACCGGCCGAAGTGGCGTAGAACTCGGCGAGCGCGGTGATCACTGCGCGGGGCTTGAGGCTGGTCGCAGCGCTGTCGAGGTAGATCAGGGGCTGACCGTCGAAAGTGCGCTCGAGGATGGGAAAATCCGCGCGCAGTTGCTCCACCTCGAGCTTGGGCACGTCAGTTCTCCCGCGGCACGAACTCGCGGGGCAAGGTCTTGACCAGCGCGAACTTGCCGGACTCTTCGGGTCCGATCCAGGGTACCCGGCGGACTTGAATCGCCGTGTCTTCGCCGACCAGGGCCTGAACCCGCACGATCAGGTCGTCTGCTGCGAAGTCGCTGTGGGCGGCTGGCACCACGTGGATTTCCAGCCGCCCAGGGGCTTTCTCGATCACCTGGAAGTCCAAGACGCCTTGAACTCCCGCGAGGGTCTGGTAAAACTGCCGTGCCGTGATGAAGTTCGCGCCCTGCACCAAGGCTTCTTGCACCCGTCCCTCGACGCGGATCCGCGGCGTGGTCCGTCCGCAAGCGCAGGCCCCGGAGATCAGGCTTCCGAGGTCACCCAAGCGATAGCGGATCAGCGGCATGGCGCGATTGACCAGAGAGGTCACCGCCAGAATGCCGGTTTCTCCCGCTGCCGCTGCCGTGCCGTCCGGACGCAAAGCTTCGACCCAAAAAGCTGAGCTCGCGAGGTGGAGCGCTCCGGCCTCACACTCCGCCGCCATGCTGCCCAGCTCGGACGCGCCATAAGTCTCGCGGACGGGGCAGCCGAAAGCGTCGGCGATTTCGCGCTTGATTTCCGCGGGAGCCAGCGAGTCCTGGACCACGATGCGTCCGACCTGGGGCGGGGTGCGGTCGGTGGCGCGCAGGCGGCGGGCCAGGCGCAGCAAGTACTGCGGGAGTCCGCGCAAGAGAAAGGGAGTGAGGCGGTCAAGCTGGTCGAGGTAATCGTCGAGCACGTGCTCACTGGTCGCGGCCCGGCCGGCGAGCGGTTTGAGTTGCGATTCCTGCAGGGTCAGCTGGGCTAGGCCAAAGGGCGGCCATTCCCGCTCGACCGGCAAGGCAGCGGCGTTTTCGAGCGCAAATTCTTCACCGTCGCTCGCGGCGCACACTTCGGTGCAAGCCTGGGTGCGGATCACCACCTGACGCTGTCCCACGGCGTAGTCGGCCGCCAGCTTCATCGAACGGAGGTGGAGGGCATAACGCCACTGGCGCGCATCAAAGTCGGTCACCGACATGATGCGGAAAGCCGTGCCCGAGGTCGAACGGTAACGCCACGTCGCCCGATCCGATGCCGCGGAAGTGATGCGATCGGGGAAGTTGGCGAGGATCGTGCGTTTGTCGATCGGGGGCAACCGACTGAGATCGTCCGGTGTGCGGAGGTCGTGTGGGCTGAGACCGCGTTCGGCCAAGGCGTCGCGGTAAACCGGGACGGTCTGGGCGGCCTCGGCGACCAGCTCGCTGAGGCGGTCCCACTGCTCGGCTGCGAGGAGTTGGGGAGCGAGGTGGTCGGCAGCCAGCAGTTGCTGGTGGCGCAACCAGTACTCCCCCAAACCGAGCTCGAGGATGAGCGGGATCACCGCCTGTTCGACCCGCTGCTCAAATCTCTCCCGCAGTTCTTCAACTTGCGGCGAACGTTCTGCCACCTGAAAACTCCCTGCGCTCAAGGATCTCCTCCCTGAATGAATTGCAAGCTAATCGGCGATAGCCTGGCGGAGTTGCCGACTATTGGCCGACTATTGGCCGATTATTGCAAGTTTATCTTGATTTTCATATATTTAAGTCTATACACTCAATTCTTTAGTTGCGCCAGCTGCTGCGCGTAGATTCCGCACAGCGAATTCTGTCAGAATATACCGCGGACGCCAATTATGGGAGAGCTATGTTACAACCTCCCTAACCGCAAGTGACGACTTCAGCAGGCGACAAGCAGGCAAACCAGCAGGCAGGCAAACAAGCAAGCAGGCAAACCAGCAGGCAAGCAGGCAAAAGCATGCCCCACCGTCCGCTGCGCTCTTTCTCCCCCCTCTTCGCCGCTGTGCTCGCGGTCGGCCTGACCTTGCCGGCGCAGGGGGAGATCGCAGAACCGCACAACTTCTTGCGCCTGACCGCTCCGGCAGCTGATGCCGTGCTCCCCGCGGGCGGACTCGTCGCGCTCGCCTGGGAGCCGGGCCCGGATCTCGAACGGTTCCCCCGCGCCCACGAATGGGAGGCGTTTCTCTCCGTCGACGGCGGAGCAACGTTCCCCTTCCGCATCACCCCCCACCTCGACTTAAGCCAGCAGCGGGTCTTGATCCGCCTGCCCCACGTCGAAACCCCCAATGCGCGCATTTTGCTGCGGGTGGGGGACGAACGAGAGGAGCGCACCCAGCCAGTGTCGCCCTCCTGGTCGATCCGGACCACTCCGGTGAGTCCGATCCTTCTACCCAAGACCACGCAGCCCGTGGCTTCTCGCGGTGAAGCTGCCCGGCCGGGCGACCCGGGGGTGGGATCCTGGGTCGAGCAGGGCGCGGACGGCATCTGGGTCTTCTATCAAACCGCCAGCTCCGAAACCGCGTGGAGCACCAGCCCGGTTGCCCCACCGCACCACAGTGCCGCCGTCCTCAACGAAGGGAGTCGAGCTTGCGCCTTGGCTCCCGTGCGGAGCCGTAACCCCGCCGTCACTGCCCTCAGGGTTACCTCGTGGGTCTTACCCACCCTGCTGCGCAGCCGTCCCATCCTGATCCTCGTCCAGCGCTTCAACGAATGAGCCCGCGCGCATCGCTGCGCCCCCTCGCCCCAGAACCGGGCAAACCTTGCGCGTAGCTGGGTTTGCGCTCACCCGTTGGTCAGCCGATGAGGAGACAACTCATGTTTCACTTCAGTTTAAAGCCGGGCGGTTGCTCGGCCGCGCGGTCCGTTTTTCCTGCCTTGCTGACGGCCTTGCTCAGCCTACTGCTGTCCGTCTTTGCCCCCACTGCCCAGGGCAAAGACGTCAAATTTGCGGGCCACCTCGCTTTGCCAGACGGTACCCCCGCCAGTGGCTACACCGTGGCCGTGGTCGGACGCCCGCTGACCGCCTCCTGCGACTCTGAAGGCCGCTTTGTCCTCGATCCCGCCCCGGACGTGCCTTTCCAGCTGATCGCGAGCGATCCGCTGGGCACCGTTTCCGCCCCGCTCGAAATTTCGAGCTTCGACCAGACCGAACTCGTGCTGCCGGCTGCCGTGCGCGATAGCGTGACCGTGGTCTCGGGCGTGGCTCCCAGTCTCGAAACCTTACCCGGCAATGCCGCCACCTTGATCGGGTTTGAAGAGCTCGAACAGCGCGCGCCCGAACGTCTGGTGCAAGCCCTCGAATCCGTGGCAGGCGCGTCCAAGTTGGGCGATGGTGCCGATGCCGTGCCGGCCCTGCGCGGCCTCGCGCGCGGCCGCACCTTGATCCTGCTCGACGGCGCCCGGGTCAGCGCGGAACGGCGGGCCGGACCGTCTGGCACGTTTGTCGAACCCGCCCGCCTTGCCTCCGTCGAGGTCCTGCGCGGTCCCGGATCCGTGGTTTACGGGTCAGATGCTTTTGGCGGTGTGATCCATGCGATCACCCGCGACCCTGATCCGAGCAAAGTCGCATTCCGCCTCGAACTCGAAGCCTTGGGCGGGGCGCTCGACCAGACCACGGCTTACGCTGCCCTGTCCGCCGCACTGCTCGGCGGTCAACTGCTCGCCGACTTGCACCGCACCTCTGCCGATGACGCTGAAGCCGGGGATGGGCTGGAGATTTTCAATTCGTCGTATGACAGCCGCGGAGGGTCACTACGCTGGGTACACGACCGCGTGGGCAGCGGTCGCTTGCGTCTGGGGCTGTCCGTGGATCGGGTCGAGGACCTGGGCAAAGCCGCAATCGACTCGCGCTCCATCCGCGCTTTTTATCCCGAAGAAAACGCAGACCGCCTCACCTTCTCGTGGCTCGGTTCCCTAGGTTCGAGCTGGGACGCCGTCGAGCTGTCGGGGTTTTTTGGCCAGTACCAGATCGTGCTCCACCGCGACCGGGTGCCGACCGCGAGCTCCAACCGCCGGATCGACATTTCCGACACCGATGCTGACGACGCGGCCTTGCGGCTGGTCGCCGGGCGCGAGTTCGCGGGTGGCCGTTTGCAGCTCGGTTTCGACAGCCACTCGCGCTTCAATCTGCACGCGCTCACCGGGCGCATCGACTATGCGGCGGACGCGCAAACCGTGACCCGGGTGCAAGAGAGCGTGGCCGTCGAGGGCGCCCGTCAGCTCACCAGCGGAGTGTTTGCCACCTGGAACAAGCCGCTCTCCGCCCGCGTCAGCCTCGGCTTGGGACTGCGCGCGGACGCGATTTCCGTGCGCAATCGCGGGGGTTTTTTCGGGGACCAAAACGATGACCGCACCCCGGTCGCTGGCAACCTGGCCTTCACCTTCAATCCCCGCCCGCACCTCACCACCACCATCCAGGTCGCCCGCGGCTTCCGCATGCCGACCCTCTCCGATCGCTACTTCCGCGGGCCCTCGGGGCGCGGCTTCGTGATCGGCAACCCAGAACTCGATCCGGAAAAGAGCACCCAACTCGACCTCGCCGTCCGCTATGGCAAAGGGCGCACAGCAGTTGCGTTTTATGCCTACCGCTACGCCATCGACGACCTGATCGAGCGCTATGCCTCCGGTAGCGACTTCCGGTTTCGCAACCGCGGCGAAGCGCGGATTCGCGGCGCGGAGCTCGAACTCCAGACCAGTTGGTCCAAGCACTGGAGCAGTGAACTCGGTCTGGCTTTGACCCGCGGCCAGGCCGATGGCGACGACATCGACGACATCCCCGCGGAAAACGGCTGGATCACCTTGCGCCGCTCGCTGTCCCGCGGCTACCTCTACGGTCGGGCGACCACCTACCTGCACAAGGACGATCCTGGTCCGACCGAAGAAGAGCGTCCGGGATTCTCGATTTTTGATCTCGGCGGTGGCTTCCGCCTGAACGACGCGATCGAACTGCGTGCGCTGGTGCGCAACCTCGGCGACAAAGGGTACTTCGCGGCTGCCGATGAAGCCGCAGATCGCGCGGTCGGTCGCAGCTTCACTCTCGGCTTCTCCTATCGCTTCGACTAGAATCCCTGGGATGCGCATCGCCTATCTGCACTACCTCTACGGGACTCGGGACGGCACCCGCGATCGCACCCGTCATTTCTTGGATGCGGTGCGCAGCCTGGGTCACGAAGTCACGGTGCATGGGCTCAACCTGGCCCCGCCGCAGCCATCTTCTGGCCCTGCGGGCGGGGCCGTCCCGCTCGCTTCGCGGGTGCGCGCCACGCTGAGAAAACACCTCGGACGCTACCTCCACGAGCCCAAAGATCTGCTCTGGAACTTCCGCTACTTGCGGCGCGAACTGGACGTATTGCGCCGGATCGCCCTGGACCGGGGCACCCTCGACGCGGTGATCGTCCGCCCGCTGTCACTGATCGTTTCCGCGCCCATCGCTGCCCGGCGTCTGGGCCTACCCTTGGTGCTCGAGGTCCACGCCCCGATCGCTGAGTTGCGCTTGTTGCGCGAGTACCTCCACTTTCCGGGCATCGACACTTGGGCTGAAGGTTTCCGCCTGCGCCGGGCGGACGCGGTCACCACGGTTTCGGGTCCGTTGCGCGACCACCTGGCCGCCCGCTACCACCTGCCGCCGGAAAAGTTCGTGGTCGTCCCCAATGGGGCTGACCCCGCGCGCTTTCATCCGCAAGCCCCGCGAGATCCCGAATTTCAAGCCGCGCTCGCTGGGGGTCCGGTGATCGGCTTCACCGGCTCGTTCCAGGAATGGCATGGTGCCGCCCTGCTCGCCAAGATGGTGTCTGAAGTGGCGGCTGCGCGTCCCGCGACCCGCTTTCTCTTCGTGGGCGATGGTCCGGGTGCCAGCGAATTGCGCGCAGCCACCACCGCGCTCGGCGCGCGCGCCATTTTCACCGGCTGGCTGGCGCACGAGCGCATGCCTGGCCTGGTCAGGACCCTCGACATCGGGGTTCTGCCCGAAGCGGACTTCTATCGCTGTCCGCTCAAGCTGCTCGAGTGGATGGCAGCGGGCACGGCCGTGGTGGTACCGCGCTACGCTCCCCTCGTCGAGCTGGTAGAAGCCGACCGCGAAGGCGTCTTCTTCACCCCGCGCGACGCAGACGACCTGATCCGCGCCGTCCTCCGCTTAGTCGACGACCCAGCCCTGCGCCAGCAGCTCGGTCAAGCCGCTGCCCACCGCGTGGCCACCACCATGACCTGGCCCGACAGCGCCCGCCGTCTGGTCGCAGCCTGCGAACTGGCGATCACCCGCCAACGCCAGAATTAGCGTCGATGCGTTTTTAGGGTAAAGACTGCGAGGCCACGACAAGTCGTTCAAGAGCAGGGAGTAGGGTCGACCGGGGGGAAGACTCAAGGGTGCGTATGCGTCGGCAAATTGTCGGATATGCATACGGAGTTAGCACTTTGTCTGGCGCAGAATCATAGGTTCGGCGTCACAGGAGTTCTGAGTGACCCCATGAGCGCAAGAAGAATACTCACTGTGGGGCTAGACCTCGCCTCTAGCGACACGCAATACGCAAGCTTCGACTCCAAGCTCTCCTTGCTCGACTGGGACATCGTCCTGATCAAGCCGGCTATCTTCGAATTCTGCGAGTACGAAGATGACTGGTACCAAGGCAAACTCAGCCTCGGCGACAGTGGTTCCTTCCGCTTGAAGGAGTGCTGTGAGCATTGGCGCCGGGAGATCAAGCAAGCGATCGAGGCAGGCAAGACGGTCATCGTCTATCTGGCCCCACTTGAAGAGGTCTACGTCGACACTGGGCAGCGCTCGTATTCCGGAACTGGTCGGAACCGTCAAACAACGCGACACGTCGGCCTCTGGTCTAACTACCATGCGATACCTGCCAGCATTGCCCCGGTAAACGCCAGTGGCACATCGATGAAACTCGTCGCAAGGGGGGCTGAGGTACTGTCACCTTACTGGGCAGAGTTTGAGAGCCAGTCCGGTTACGAGGTCATTCTTACTGCCGACAAGGTCCCAGCATGTCTGACGACCCGAACGGGCGACAAGCCGGTTGGCGCTCTGTACCGCAGCAAGTCCTCATCCGGCACATTGCTCCTGCTGCCGAACATCGACTTCTACGACGATAAATTCATCAAGGAAAAGGGTGATAAACAAACTTGGACACCCACAGCCTCTCAGTTCGCCGGGAGGTTCGTATCGGCGATCGTCGCGCTCGACAAGGCACTGCGCTCGAGTTCGGAAGTTACCCCGGAGCCAACTTGGGCGACCGATCCTCGTTACATGCTCGGGCCAGAGGCTGGGCTCCGACTACAGTTGCTGGAAGCCGAACGCAAGGTCGAGCAGGCGCAACGAGAGAAGGAGGCAGTGGCCGACCAACTCTCTGCGGCTGGCCGGCATCGCGCCCTTCTATATGAGAAGGGAAAGCCTCTGGAACTTGCGATCATCGACGCGTTACGGCTGATGGGCTTCAACGCTGCCCCGTTCAAGGAGTCGAACTCAGAGTTCGACGTCGTGTTCGAGAGTGCCGAAGGTAGGCTGATCGGTGAAGCGGAGGGCAAGGACAACAAGGCGGTGAACATCGACAAGCTCCGGCAGCTATCAATGAACATTCATGAGGACCTCCAGCGCGAGGAAGTCACAGCGCCAGCCAAGCCAGTCCTGTTCGGCAATGGCTTCCGGCTGCAGCCAGTGGCGGAGCGGCCCGATCCATTCTCCGAGAAGTGTAACAGCGCGGCGACTTCCTCCCTGACCGCGCTTGTAAACACGCCGGACCTGTTTCTCGTCGTGCAGTACCTGCTTGACCAGGGTGACGAAGCGTTCGCAAGGGAGTGCCGCTGCATTCTCATTGCTTCCGTAGGCCGCGTCACGTTCCCGGCTGCGGCGAGGTCAGATGAGGCATCGCCGACAACGAGCATGGCGAGTGACGCATAATCGGGTAGCCGGGGGTGTCTGGCCCCCAGCCCCCACACCACCTGGCATGCGGGTCCGCACCAGGCGGTTCACGAAAGCGGAGCACACGGTCACTTCAGGAATATCGCATCCACAGGGCACGCACGGAGATCAAACCCTGGCGGCTCAGCCAGGCGTTCGTCATCTCGGATTGCGTACCCAGGGTTTTCGCAAGGTGCCAGGAGCTCTTGCTACTCAGCGCCGTCAGAATTGCCTGGCGCTTGCTCGTCCCCAGTGCCAGAAGGTGGCGCACTTTGGTGCGGCGCGCCACACTTCACGAACCCCGAGCCCGTGAACGGTGGTATCCTGAGGTTATGGACGAGAACCGCCCTCCCTACCAACTCCACGCCCCTGGTGCCGCTGGCTCGGCTCCCTCCTACGAGCTGCCGGCCCACCGCCAAGCTCCGCGCCCGCAGCGGCGGCTCCGCGTCGACGAGCACCAGATACGCCCTGAAATCGAGCGCCGCGAGATGA
>CAZCOV010000256.1:0-9565 GCA_964499975.1 uncultured Thermoanaerobaculia bacterium | reverse complement strand
CGCGTTCTCGCTCTCGGGCATGGCGGAGCACGATGCGCAGCAGCCGCCCGCCCTGACAACCTTCCTCACGGGTGTCTGCGCGTCCTACTCGCAGAATCGCTGCCGTTTTCAGATCAAGCTGTAGGCATGAGGGCGTTCCTGATGCTGGCGCTCGTTACTGCGCCCGCGCTCGCGCAGGAGCAGGAAGTCCAGCGCGCGCTCATCCAGCGCGGCCAGCAGTCGGCGGGATTCGCGCTGCAGCTCAGGCAATCGCAGGAGGGCACGACGCCCGCGCCGGGGGACAATCGGCACTTGAACGAACGGCAGCGGCTGGAGAATCTCTCCAGCCAGCAGTTGCTTTACGTGGAAAAGGATGCGCCGCAGGCGCTGCGGCCCTACGAGCGCCAGAAGGCCGCGGACGAGCGCACGTTCATGCTGCCGCCGCCTGTCGTCAGAGCGCGGCCACCGCCGAAGCCCGTGCCTTTACCCGTGCACCCGCCCGCCGTGCCGAGCGAGAGCGTCGTGCCGAGGTAAGCGAGTGGTGCCGGCTGACGGAATCGAACCGCACTGCCGCTGGTACTTCCCGACCAAAGCGACTACAAACCGATGTAACGCCGCGAGCGTCTTCCGACAGCAAGCGAATTTCGGCAACCACTAGGCCGCAGTGATGCGCAGCCACCAACGAGATTCGGACAGGAATCAGCTCATCCAGAGAGCCATACTTGTTCACTACCGCAGCCACTACTTGACAATAGTGGCGTCTGACATTGATCCGGTTGCTCCGCTTCCCGCATCCGAAAACACTTCGATATCATCGAAGTAAATGTAGCTTGTTGCATCAGAAGGTTCAGCATTAGACGCGAGGTAGAGTGGCGACCATTTCACGCCCTGAAAGTTGTGTCCCGAATCATTCCTGACAAGTATTCCGTCGTGCCAGACTTTGATAGTCCCGGTAGATTGCCGAATGTAGTACTCGATCTTGTGCCACTCAGCCCGGTTGTCCTTGGTAGCATCGCCGAATGCACCGCCCCAATAAGTGGTGAAATTGTCGAACGTGTTCGCGCCTTCGTTCTTCAGGCCAGCACCACCGCCGGAGCCGGTGGATTCAAACAAGTCATGATAAACACCACCCGCGTTGTAATAAATTCGCATTAGCTTTGCCCCGGCGCTCATGTTCTGATCCAGGCGAAGCCAAGCTCTGACGAATAACTCGTCAGAGTAATTGTTCGTCGGGATCGTCAGGGTCTCAAAAGCTGCGGGATCATTCCATGCCACCGTACCGTCCCAGTTGCAGCGAAGCATCCTCGACCCGGAGCGAGGCCCGGTCACGCCGTCAAATGCCGAACTGACGACCCGGCAGCGATCGCGAAAATCGTCCTGCTGCCACGCATTGGTGGTGCCATCCTCGAATCCATCGTTGAAGATACGGCCCGCTGCGCTGGGACCGCCCGCCAGTGTGGTTGCGCTTGCCGCAGTTGATATGCCAGATGCATTGCCCACCGCATCAACGGCGTCCACGTTGTATGAGTAGGCTGTAGAAGCTGCCAACCCGAAGTTCTGGTATGAAGTAACGTTGCCCAACGTTGCCAGAAAGCCACCGTTTCTGTAGACGCGGTATCCCGTGACTGCCACATTGTCGGTTGAGGCGGACCAGTTCAAGTTGATCTGGGAAGGCGACGCAGCGTTGGCGGCTAACCCAGTCGGGGTCGAAGGCGCGATGGTGTCGGACGCTGTCTGCGTCGTGGCGCTTGTCGACGTAGATAGGCCTGAGACATTCCCCGCCGCATCAACGGCACGAACGGCGTAGCTGTACGTTGTGGAAGCTGCCAATCCGGTGTTCTGGAAAGCGGTGACGTTGCCCAAAGTAGCCAGAAGTAGACCGTTTCGGAAGACGCGATAGCCGATTACTGCCACGTTGTCCGAGGAGGCCGACCAGCCCAGATTGATCTGGAAAGGGGATACGGCATTTGCAGTGAGACCGGTTGGCGTTGAGGGGACGGTGACGTCGGGCGTGGCCAGGGTGGTCGCGCTGGCCGAGGGAGAAAACCCAGAAACGTTGCCGACGGCATCGACAGCCTGCACGGTGTACGAGTATGTCGTGGATGGGCTAAGGCCCGTGTCCTGCAATGCAGTAATCGCGGGAAGAACTGCGACGAGAATGCCGCCTCGGTACACACGGTAGCCACTCACCGCCACGTTGTCTGTAGAGGCCGGCCAGGCCAGATTGATCTGCGACGGGGACACGGCAACTGCGCCAAGGTTGGTTGGTGTAGTTGGGTCGACCGTATCTGTTCCTGCGGGCGTTGTAGCGCTTGCCGTCGCCGACAGACCAGATAGGTTTCCTGCCGCGTCAACCGCTTGGACAGTGTAGGCAAAGGTCGCACCCGCAAACACACCTTGGTCTTGATACGCGGTGACATTGCCGACCACGACCAAGGGTGCCCCGTTCCGGAGAACACGGTAACCAGTGACTCCCACGTTGTCCGTAGAGGCGGTCCAGCTCAGGTCAATCCGGACCTGGGAGACCACATTCCCCGTAAGGCCGGTCGGCGTCGAAGGAGGGGACATATCCAACGTTGCCGGCGTGGTGAGTATCAGCGCCGTCGACTGGCCTGACGCATTGCCCGCTCCGTCCCTTGACTGGACCGTATACGAGTAACTCGTGGAAGCGCTAACCGAACCGTCTTGATAGTTGGTGACGCTGCCCACGTTGGCCAGCAAGGCGCCATTTCGATAGACGCGGTAGCCTGTCACCGCCACGTTGTCCGACGAGGGAGCCCAGGCAAGGCGGACCTGGGTAGGCGACACAGACGTTGCTACCAGACTGGTGGGCGTAGACGGAGCGACCGTGTCCGTCCCAGATGAGCCAAGGCCAGTCAAACCGCCTCCCGAAGCTGCGTCGTCCCCGACTGTTTCCGGAGCAGCCGGACATCCGAGCAGGCCGATGCCCGCGATCAGCACCGCCATGGCGACGCGCAGCCGGCCGGTCAGTCCGGCCCACGCGCCGCCCCGCATATCGCGAAACACCTCGTCCACGATGGAACGAACCTCCCTATCTACTTCAAGTATCACAAATTTTGACCACATTACGGAGGAGAAACACCCTTATCCGCACGTGCGGAAAGTCACAGGATATACAATGAGATACGGGCCAGACAAAAGTAGCGCGGGGCGTTGCGCAAGCATGCGCCAGGTCGCTTTGTAGATCGACCACACGGAAGGAGAGCTTGTCGTGAGAATCTGGAGATGCTCAGCTTTGGGGCTGGCAGCATTGCTGCTGGCGTTGGCAGGATGCACAGTCTATCCGCCACTTACCAGTCCCGAGCCCCAGCAGGCTGCTCCGTATCTGGTAGGCCCCGGCGATATGCTGAGCGTCGCCGTATGGCGAAGTCCCGAGCTGTCCATGTCCGTCCCGGTGCGACCCGACGGAAAGATCTCCACGCCGCTCGTGGAAGACCTGCAGGCGAGCGGCAAGACTGCAACCCAGCTTGCGCGGGAAATCGAGCAGGTCCTTGCCCGATATGTGCAAAGCCCCGTCGTCACGGTCATCGTCACTCGTTTCGCCGGAGAACACAGCCAGCGGATCCGCGTGATCGGCGAGGCGGCGAAGCCGCAGGCGCTGCCCTACAGCGAAGGCATGACGCTCCTGGATGTGATGATCGCCGTGGGCGGAATCACCGATTTTGCGGCCGGGAACAGGGCGAGCATTGCGCGCACCCAGGGCGGCAAGACCCAACAGTTTGGAGTGCGGCTTGAAGATCTCGTCAAAGGGGGCGATTTGTCGGCCAACGTGCAGATGCGCCCTGGCGATGTGTTGGTCATCCCGCAGAGCTTTTTCTAGCCGCTGCAGGAAAGCGCCCGGGAGTCCCGACAGTGCACGAAATAGTTGATCTTGTTTTGTCCCAGCTGAAGGCCACCTGGCGCTACCGCTGGTACGCCGTCGTCGCCGCATGGACTATCGCGCTGGGAGGCTGGACTTTCGTCCACCTGATGCCGGACATCCATGTGGCCTATGCGCGGGTCTTCGTCGACACCCAGTCGATGTTGAGGCCCCTGCTATCCGGCCTCGCGGTGCAGCCGAATATCGATCAAACGGTCGAGATGATGAGCCGGACCCTGGTGAACCGCGCGAACGTGGAAAAAGTGGTTCAGATGGCTGCCATGGATGCCGGCCTGAATACCCCCGAGGATCACGAAAGGCTGATAGCACACCTGACGAAAGGTCTCTCCATCAAGAGCGCGGGCCGCGCGAACCTGTACACGATTTCCTATGCCGACGAGAACCCCGAGCAGGCGAAGCGGGTGGTGCAGTCCCTGCTCACGATCTTCATGCAGGGAAGCCTCGGCAACAAGCGCAAGGATTCCGACTCCGCGCAGCAGTTCATCGAAGAACAACTGACCATCTACAGCGAAAAACTGGTGGCCGCCGAAAATGCGGTCACCGAGTTCAAACGCCGGCACTTGGGTTTGCCCACTGGCGGGCAGGATTACTACACGCGGCTTAACGATGCGAAGGCCGCCCTGAGGCAGGCTACGCTCGAGTACAGAGTGGCATTGAATTCCCGCGACGCCATCAAGCAGCGGCTAGCGGGCGACGCGGAGATCAAGTCCCGGGCGGGCGACTCGGATGCCCCAATGCGGGCCGAGTCCGCAATTGACGCCCGTGTTCGGGCCCTGGAGCAGAAGCTCGATAGCCTGCGGCTTACCTACACGGAGGAGCATCCCGACGTCATCGCCACCGTGCGCACCATTAAGCAGTTGAAGGGGCAGCAGGACGACGAGAAGAAGACTGCCAAGCCCGGCCCCAGCGTGCCCCAGGGCCAGGTGTATCAGCAATTGACAGTTGCCTTGGCGTCGGCCGAGGCGAACGTGGCTGCCATGAAGGCGCGGGCCGAGGAGTACGCCACACGCTATAACGAGCTGCAGGCGGCAGCGAATGCCCAGCCACAAGTTGAGGCGGAGTACAAGCAACTCACCCGGGACTACGAAGTGATCAAGGCCCGCTACGACAAGCTGCTGGAGCGACGAGAGTCGGCCCGGATCTCGGGGGATGTGGAGGCGAGCGACGTCGCGATGGGTTTCCGGGTCATCGATCCGCCCCAGGTGCCGCCCGGACTCAAGCAGCCCAATCGCCTGCGGCTGATGTCGATGGTATTGCTCGCTGCGCTCGGCGGCGGATTCGGGTTTGCTTTTCTGCTAAGCCAGATGAGACCCACGTTCAACAATGAGCGCAGTTTGCGAGACGTGAGCGGGCTGCACGTGTTGGGAACTGTCGCCATGGCCTGGAACGCCAGGCAAAAGAGGCGCCGGAAGCAGGGGTTGTTCGCCCTTCTGCTTTCGGTCCTGAGCCTGCTGTCGGCCTACGCTGCGATCATGGTGCAGCTCATATCTGCCGCCTCCAGGGCCTGAGATGAGCATAATCGAGAGGGCGGCGGAGCTGCTGAGGTCGACGCCCCAGACGCGCCCAAAGCCTGGTACGGGGATTGAGGGAGCCGGCAACCTCGAGCAAGACCCGATTGCGCGGGCCGCCGAGCATATCAGCCGCCGCGGTTCTCTTCCGGAGGCCAGGCGCGCACATCCCACCGGCAGGGCTGCCCGGACTCTCCATGTCGACCGGGACCGCTTGCGGCAGCAGAGCATGATCATCCCCGACGGCGCGCGCTCCGCGATCGCCGAGTCCTTCCGGCACATCAAACGGACGATCCTGGCGAATGCAGCCGGCTCGAAACCCGGCGCGCCGCCGGGAAATCTTGTGCTGGTGACGAGCGCGTCGCCGGGGGAAGGCAAGACGTTTTGCGCGATCAATCTGGCGATCAGCATCGCCCTGGAGGTGGATCGTACCGTGCTGCTCGTTGACGCAGATGTGGCCAAGCCTGGTGTGCCACAAGCGCTCGGTTTCGAAGCGGACAAGGGATTGATGGATCTCTTGCTAGATCGCCGGATCGACCTGGCGGAGGTGCTGTGGAATACCGATATTGGCAGGCTTACGCTCCTGCCGGTCGGCACAATGCAGAAGAACGCGACCGAGTTGCTGGCGAGCGTTTCGATGGGTGAGCTGTTACGTGAAATGGCCGAGCACTACCACGACCGCATCATCATCTTCGACTCTCCCCCGCTCCTCGCAGCGAGCGAGGCTGGCGTCCTGGCGAGCCAGATGGGCCAAATCGTCGTGGTCGTGGAAGCGGGGAAGACCACCGAAACCGCGCTCAAGGACGCGCTGAGCCGCATTGATGCAAGCAGGGTCACCGGTTTACTGCTCAACAAAGGCGAGGACTCTAGCCTCAGGTACGGATACGGCGGATAT
Organism: uncultured Thermoanaerobaculia bacterium; assembly: GCA_964499975.1. Lineage (GTDB taxonomy): Bacteria > Acidobacteriota > Thermoanaerobaculia > Multivoradales > J023 > CAZCOV01. Next base: position 3,282 of record CAZCOV010000256.1, on the reverse strand, counting down.
GGCTAGGGCACGCGGCGGTGCCCGGCTGTTCCTCACGCTGTCCGCCGCGCTGCCCGTCCTGCTCGCCGGTCCTGCCTGGGCTGCCAGGTGGGACGTCGTTCCCACGTTGGCGGTCGGGGAAATCTATACCGACAATCTGTCCTTGTCACCAGACGCGTCGAAGCGCAGCGACTGGGTGACGCAGGTCGTCCCCGGCATTGCGATTTCCGCAATCGGAGGAGCTTCGAAATTCAGCCTGAGCTACGCACCCGAGCTTCTCTACTATGCCCAAGGGGAGGGTGACAGCACCGTATACCATCGGCTGAACGCGCTTGGCAACGTGGAGCTTGCGAAACAGCTCCTGTTCGTGGATGCAGGAGCTACTGTTGGCCCGCGATCCGTTTCCCTCCTGGCCCCTCTCAGTTTGAGTAGCTTCAATACCACCGGAAACGTCGCCACGGTCGCGACGTATTTCGTTAGCCCCTTTCTTCGTCGACAGTTCGGATCGGCAGTCCAGGCTGAGGCGCGTTATTCATACAGCGTGGTCAACTCCGATGACGCGGCGAGCCTGCTGGACAGTGTGGCGGATCGCATCTTCCTGCGTGTCAATAGCGGCCCTGCGTACAAGCTGCTCGCTTGGAACTTTGACTACAGCAAGGACACTACCAATTACGACGCTGGGCTGGACATCGACAGCGAGGTGGCAAACGCGAACGCGCGGCTGCTAATCACGCCCACCGTAGCGCTCCTGGCAAGGGCAGGCTACGAGTATTATGCGAGTGGGATCGTCGAAGCGGCATCCGAGGGCTCCTATTGGGGCGCGGGGCTGGATTGGGCGCCCACGCCGCGCACCCAGCTTGCGGTTGTTGCCGGTCGTCGGTTCTACGGCGATGACTACTCGCTCGATTTCAGACACCGCACGCGCCTCACGGCGTGGAGTGCCGGATACAGCCAGAATGTCACAACCGCGCGCCAGGAGTTCACCGTACCGGCCACGGCGAGTACGTCCGACTCCCTGGACCAGTTGTTGCTTTCGCGAATTCCCGATCCGGTCGCACGGCAGAAGGCGGTGGACGAATTCATCGCCCGGACGGGGCTCCCGCCGAGCCTGAGCACTCCGGTCAACTTCTTCAGCAGCCAGCTGTTCATCGACAAGAAATTCCAGGCATCGGCCGGCATCATCGGGGTGAGACACGTTTTGATCGCGAACGCATTCAGGCTCACCCGCGAGCAATTGATTGCCGACGTGGTTCTGTCCGGCTCGGGGGACTTCGTCTCGAGCAACACCATCATTCAAACGGGGACGGGCTTGGTGTGGACTTCGCAGGTCACAGCGCAGAATGTCTGGAACCTGCGCGCCGGCTACACCCGCAACGAGTTTCCCGGCAATGGCCAGATCGATAACATCGCTTATGTCGTGTTGGGTCTCAACCGGCGAATCCAGCGGCAGGTTTCCGGCTCCCTGAACTATCGCCGGCAGCAGAATGACTCAAACGTCGCCGGGTCCGACTACGAAGAAAATGCCGTGTTCGCTACCCTTCAGATGAGATTCTGAGGCTTCATGTACGAAGCCTTCTATCATTTCCAGGCCAAGCCCTTCCAGCTGACCTCCGATCCGCGCTTCTTCTTCTCCAGCAAGAACCACCGCCGCGCGCTCGCGTACCTTACCTACGGAGCGCACCAGGGCGAGGGCTTCATCGTCATCACAGGCGAGATCGGCGCCGGCAAGACCATGCTCGCGAACACCCTTGCTCAGCGCATCGCGTCGCGAAACCTCGTGCTTGCACAGGTGGTCAGCACCCAGCTGCATGCGGACGACATGGTGCGCATGGTTGCCGCCGCGTTCGGCCTGGCCCAGGAAAACAGCAAGGCAGTGCTGCTCGACCGCATGCAGCAGTTCCTGCACACCTCCAGCAGGCAGGGCAAGCGGGTGCTCCTCATCGTCGACGAGGCGCAGAACATTCCGCCGAGCTCTATCGAGGAGCTGCGCATGCTTTCCAACTTCGTCGCCGACGGCAAGCCCCTGCTGCAGACTTTCCTGCTCGGCCAGCCGGAGTTTCGCAAGACGCTGCAGAACCCGGAGATGGAGCAACTCAGGCAACGCGTCATCGCCTCCTGCCACCTGGGGCCGATGGACATGCCTGAGACCGAGGCGTACGTGCTGCATCGGCTGCAAACCGCCGGGTGGAGCGGGGACCCTTCGTTCGCCGCAGATGCCTTTCCAGCCATCCACCACTACAGCGGCGGCATCCCGCGCAAGATCAACATACTGTGCGATCGCCTGATGCTCATGGGCTGCCTGGACCAGAAGCATGTGCTGACGGGGCGCGAAGTTCTGATCGTCGTGGATGAACTGCTTCAGGAGCTTGCCCCCACGGACCACAGGGCGGGCGCGGAACAGCGTGCATGAGCACTGTCGCGGTCGTCGGCCTGGGCTACGTGGGCTTGCCGCTCTCCGTCGAGTTCGGCAAGAAACGCAAGACCATCGGCTACGACCTGTCGCGCGCGAAGATCGAAAGCTACCGCGCGTTTGTTGATCCGACTGGCGAAGTATCGAGCGAAGACCTGCGCGCGGCGGCGCAGCTTACCGTGACGACCGACCCGGCAACGCTTGCCCAAGCCGACTTCATCATCGTCGCCGTGCCGACCCCAGTGGACGATGCGCACCAGCCCGACCTTGCGGCGCTTGCGGGCGCAAGCGACATCGTCGGCCGACACATGAAACGCGGCGCCATCGTGGTGTACGAATCCACTGTCTATCCCGGCGCTACTGAGGAAGTCTGCGTGCCGATCCTCGAGAGGTCCTCAGGCCTGCGCTGGCGCAAGGACTTCCATGTCGGCTACTCACCAGAGCGCATCAACCCCGGCGACAAGGAGCACACGCTGTCGCGCATCGTAAAGGTGGTTTCCGGCGACGACGCCGAAACCCTCGAAAAGGTTGCCGCGCTCTATCAAGGCATTGTCACCGCCGGGATCCATCGTGCATCGAGCATCATGGTTGCCGAGGCCGCCAAAGTGATCGAGAACACGCAGCGCGACCTGAATATTGCGCTGATGAACGAGCTCGCGATCCTTTTCGACCGCATGGGCATCGACACGCTCGAGGTTCTCCAGGCAGCCGGCACCAAATGGAACTTCCTGCCGTTCCGGCCGGGCCTGGTGGGCGGACATTGCATCGGTGTCGACCCGTATTACCTCACCCATAAAGCCGACAAGATCGGCTATCACCCGCAGGTGATCCTCGCCGGGCGGCGCATCAACGACGGCATGGGCAAGTTCATCGCCGAGCAGACCGTCAAGCAC
>CAZCOV010000255.1:6982-9614 GCA_964499975.1 uncultured Thermoanaerobaculia bacterium | reverse complement strand
GCAGTCACTTACACCGTGGGCCCAGGAGGAGGGGCAGGAACTCAGCTCGCACCAGGATGTTACCGTAATGATCCGCTGGTCTTGCATAACGTCCAGGTGAATTTCACCATCAATGCAACTGTCCATTCCATTCTTCTGAATGGCAATCAGGGTGATGACTTCCTTGTACTCCTCCATAAAGCGGATTCATTCCACTCAGTTACAGCGCTCAAGAGAGTGCTCTGAGGAGAATCATCACGCCTGGCAGCAACGCTCCTTCTCGGGAGCATTCCTTCTCGGGAGCGTTGCTGCCCTCTCAGCATCTAGGAAGATGTCATCGAGCAAAGCCATTCATCAACAAGGAATCCTACATGAGTAGCAAAGTCTTCATTTGGAAACAGGATCCTTCAGTGCCCCATCAAGGGATCCGGTCCTCATACATCCATACCCCAGTCAAGGCAGGGCCTTCGGATTCAATGCTGCAAGTGCAAATCGACGGTCTTGCTGTCGAGCCAGACGGTAACGGGGATTTTCTTTTCTGCCCCGCGACCGAACTGGCGAAGTTCGACGCAGTTCACACCTTTGCCGTCGCGCGGCAAGTGCTCACCATGTATCAGCGTGCCTTGAAGCGCAACAACATCCAGCCAGAAATCGTCTGGCAGTGGCAGCGATCTGACACTCCCCTGGCTCAGCAGGCCACCGTGCCCCTCACCCTTCGACCTCGTGCTGTCAAGTACGGCAAAGCAGCCTGTTATCAGCGCTCCCGACGAGAGATTACTTTCGATTACTTCCCCTCTGACTATGGTGACCAGCCGCTGCGTTGGGTTTACACTTGCCAGTCCTTCGACCTCGTCGCCCATGAAATGGGACATGCCATCCTCGACGGCATGAAGCCTGGCTTCCTCGACTCAACCGACCTTGAGACTCATGCCCTTCATGAGTCTTTCGCCGATCTGACGGCGATTTTTACGATGCTTGCCCAGATGGACCAAGTCGAAACGATCATCGCTGAGTCAAAGGGTTTTCTCGCCCAACCCACGTTTCTATCCGAGGTTGCGGAAGAGTTCGGCCTCGCTGCAGACGAGAGTCCTACTGGTGTTCGGAACGCAATCAACAACTTTGTTTACCAGCCTGACCCCAAACTAGCCGGTGATGCGCACTTCCGCTCGCAAGTCTTCACCGGTGCTATCTTTGAGATCTTACTAGATATTTTTCGCGACGAACTCAAACTCGACGAATATGACCCGGCCGAAACGCTTTTCCGAGCTGGTCACTACCTGACCGTTGCGGTGGTTCGTGCCTTCCTTAAAAGTCCAGACAAGAACGCTACCTTCAAAGACGTTGCTGAAGCAATGATTGACTTTGAGAATGCAAAGAAAAAGGGAGAGCCCGGGGTCACTCGAGATGGAGGATGGGGTGAAATCATGAAAGCCGCCTTCACGAGGCGCAGAATCTTGAGCTGAAGTGTTGGCTGCCACGGGAGACGGCGGACGCTCGGCTTGAGGTCTCCTGTGGGATAGTCGGACAGCCGTCCGGTTTTTCGCCGCCTTCGGGCGGCTTTTTTCGTCTTTTCAACCGGCGTGCTGGACTGCTTGAGGTCCTCAGTCAGGGTATCCAAACAACAATGTTTGCCCTCCCGCACAACCTGGGAATGAATGGGTGGAAAGGCCTTTGTAGACCGACCCTTACGAGCCGGTTGGTGGCGTCTCCCAGAAAAGACGAGATGCGGGTTTGCGGCAAGCTATCCCAGCCGCGGCCCCCCTGGCAGGGTCCCCGTGGGCCGAGAGATAGAAGAGCGTCATGGATCTGGAATTTCATCAGCTCGATCGCCGCTGCGAGGACCTGCGGCGCCCGGAGCGTGAGCGGAGCCTGTTTTGCAGGCTCCGTCCGATCCGAGAAACACTCCGTGAGGTTGATGAGCGCCCTCCTGAATCCTACTGGGCCTCAGGATCGTGGGCTTGGAAAGCGCTCAACCGCTGCGCGGGCGCTCCGCTCAGATCTTCGATACTTGATCAACAATCTGCTCGACGTTGGTCGACATTTTTCCTCCCTCACAACGGTTGTCACAGCTCGCCCAGCTACCCTAGGACCGTACGTCCAAGGGTAGCCAGGCGCCAGGATCATTTTTCTTTGGGCAGAATCCACGTTGTAGGATGATACCGCAACAATCAGCTACTCTGCTTTCCGTTATTTTTAAACAGTTTTCCAAGATCATACGATAGGCCGATATGGCCAACTACCTCGTCCTCATCTTCCAGAAGGGCGGCGTGGTCCGCCCAAGTGATTGAAATCGGAAGCTTGAGGCCTTGGGCAAGCGGGAAATCCATCTTCACAGAAACCTTGGCTTGAGTATCGAATTTGGCCGACGCTACATTTTCGAAATGCTCCCACGATGCCGCGATAGCTGCCTCGATCCCATCTTTGGACAAGGTCGAGTTTTTCAACAAAAACGCAGTCAGCTGAAGACCAATCTTGGTTGTCTCTTCGTCCTCCTCCGTGGAACCGAGGCTCTTCTTTTCGGTTCGCAGTGCGTTGAAAGTGACAGTACGACCGCCCCAAAACATATCACCGCGCAGCGCCAGATACCGTTCATCCCGACCAAATCCCTCACCCCGTTCGACGCCACCCAAAGCCAGTGTCCAAACCGGACGTT
>CAZCOV010000255.1:0-6972 GCA_964499975.1 uncultured Thermoanaerobaculia bacterium | reverse complement strand
TGCGCCACTTGCTTGGCTGCCCCTTCATAAGCTTTGGCATAGTCCTCATCCGTCTGCAGGAGTTGAGGAATCAATTCTTGAATATTGGGATTTTCTTGGATCTTCTCAACCGCGGCAAAAAGTTTTTCCTTGATGACGCACTGGCCAAGCACTCCATCTGGGAAAATATCTCCATTCTTACTCAGAACCGATCTTTCAAATTCATTACCAATCCTATTTTGGTCGCTCAGAAGACCTTTCGTTCTCCCATCAAAGATCTCCCAGTTGTAAGATTCCCGCCGATCTCTGCTCTTCGACAACCGAAACTCGACCTCCCAGTTGACAATATCATCGAGTTTCTTGGCCTCGAGCGGATCGTCGATCTTACCATCCTCGTCCTGATCGAGGGCCTCTCCCTTTCCACCCAACGATATCTTGGCATTCCACTTGCGCATGGCCTTGTAGGCCTCCTTCGCGTACTGACCTTGATCGGTCCAAACTTCCGGGCGCGTCAAAGTGCGTAGAGCAAAAGGATTTAGGCTGAGCGTCAACACACCATCATTTTCCTGGATGACACCGCTCTCGTACGCCAGACCGATGAACGAGGAGAAACTCGGGAGATCTACAATAGAGGTCGCTGCAGTACCGGAAGTACTGGACGCGGTCTGCTGTTCATTGCTCGGGGCGGCAGGAGGCGTCGTTTCGGTAGCCTTGGCTGTAATTGTGCTGATCAGCCATTCCAAGGCATCATCCAGGGGCATCTCGCCGTCTTTGCATCCATCCTCAGCTAGAATAAGAGCCGGTCCGAGGAGCATGGCGCTAACCAGCATCGCAAACAAAAACTTGAATTTTCGAGTATTCATTTGGTCTCTCCTTTACGCTCGTACATGAATGACGGCAGAGCCGTGATTGGTTGGGATGCTGCTTCCTTGGGAAGTTCTGGCTTTGTAGCGACGGAAGACAACGGTACCGTCGACCGTGATTTCAGCGACGGACTCCCATTCAGGCGCTTCGACGAAGGACCAGTTCAGGAGAAAAATTCCTGGGGAGAGTGCCCCAAGATTGGCCTTGACCGGACTACTGCTCGTGACTTGTTGGTCAAGTATACGTTGACTCGGAGCCAAGCTTGTCACTTCACCAAGGTCAGCAACGATGCGTGTAGCATTGCGGCAGAACGTGAAAAGAAATTCGATGCGGCTGTCTGGATGAGCAAAGATTGGGCGTAAAACCTCTTTCCCCTTGCCCTTCTTGCTGCATTCAGATTCAACCAGCGCCCCAACATCAGCAGCACTGCCGGAGCCGGTGGTGGTTTCTGCGGCACTGACCATGCCTGTGGATCCATCTTTTTCTTTGCCCATACTAGATCTCCTTCCAGTGAATGAAGTCGAGCTCCCACCGTCGTTGGCAGAGATGCTCGGCAGCCCGCTTGGGTGCTCACTTAGGAGTGACCTTTTCCCCAAAAACATTTCACGAAAATCTTTGGGGACCCGCGGACCCCTCCCGGACCCCGGACACGCGGTCGACAAAAAAGCCGCCCGAAAGTGGGCGGCGAGAAACCGAACGGGCGTCCGGTTATCCCACAGGAGACTGAAGACGAGCGTCTGCCGTCCCCTGGGGCCGACTCAGCAGCTCAACTCAAGATCCTGCAGTTTCTGAAGGCCCCTTCGCCTGCAGGGTTGATGGCCTCGCGCGCAGAAACGACCACTCGTCGACGAGCGGCAGTGACTCCGCTTTCGTTCCTGGCGCGACCAGCTCCAAACAGCAACCCCGCTCCCCCCCGCTGGCCACGCTGATCAAGCCACGGTGGCCCTCCTTGGGGCTTAAACGCAAGTAGTTCCCGCCGAAGTGGTCGTGGAAAACAAAAAAACCCCAGTTCACCATGCCTAGAGCACTGCCCTGCTCGCCTTGCTGGTAGATCTGCAGCGCCGGAGGGACATACTCTTGCACGCAGTAAGTTCCATACTCGAGCGTCATTTGCACCAATTCGCGCCACTCTTCGGGTGAGCTGAAACGGCCAAGATAAATGGCTGCTCCCCCAAACCCCTGCGCGGGCTTGAGCACGAAGTTATCTTGGCGCTCCTGCAGCAAACGTTCGAGTTCCCAGCGTTCCCCCTGGTAGGTGACCACGCCCGGTTCTAGCAGCCAGGTCCAGGGAACATGCTGGCGGATCAGCGCGGTTTCCGCGGGTGAGAAAAGGCCGCGCTCGGTGCCCTGCCAGAGGAGAGCCAAATTCCGCTTGTCGCTGTGAATGTAGCCCATCGGGCCGGGATAAAGATCCACGATGCCATCGAGCCAAGCGCGGACCTCGACGGACATCGGCAGGCTGGGACACGTGATATAAAACTCGTGAAGGATGTGCACCGGTTGGTCAAAAACCTTCAAGGTGGCACCGTCACGCACCAGTTGCTCGCGGTTGCAGATCAGCAAGTTACCGGCAACTTGGGGCACCCGTTGCCGCAGCAACGAGTGGTAAGGTGCCGCGAGGTAGTCGCGTTCGGTGATCAGTTCGGGCTCGCGAATGACGATGGCCAAGTTGAGCTTGCCGCCGGCATGCAGTCCGCGCGCGACCGCCTGCTCGATGGCGTGGGCCAGGAAAATCTTCCACGGGTCGCGCCAGCGGACGACCACGTCTTGTTCCATGAAAAAACGTTGCAGAAATGGGATTTGGGGATAGCATTTGCCGATTTTTGCAAAGTGTAGACCGCCCAAGTTGGCGTAAGCGTTGACTTCGATCAATTTGAGCCCGGTTTCAGACCACAAAAAATCCCCGCGCATCATGTCCACGGTCTTCCCCCACGGCAGCTCCAGGACTTGCAGCAGGTCCGCGGCCACTGCGGGATCGAGGCCGTAAAAGTCACACATTTTGCCGGTGTCGAGCTGGAACCACCGGTGCGGTAAACTGCGGACCACGTTGAACAACCGCAAGCTGAGTTCTGCGCACGTTGACATCTGGGCAGAATCGAGAAAAACCGGCCAGGACTGCACCGGCGCGGGGGCTTCGAGGCCGCCGAGGCCCTCGTCGAACGCGGGAGTAGGTTCGACCGCGGCAAATAACTGGCGATTTAACCCTTCGGGGTGCTGGCGGACGAACTCGTAGAAACGTTCCTGGTAGGTTTCAAGGCGGGTTTGCGGCAGCACTCCATCGCGTGGTTGCGGCGCCGAACTGAGGGTAGCGGGCTCATTCATCGGCTTATCCTTTCAGCTTTCATGGGGTGGATATCCGTAAAGCGCCAGCAGATCACCAAAACGGTGGTTGAAAGCCTTGTGGTGCTCCGGTTTGAACGCGGTTCGCCATTTCTCAATCCGCCCCTGGTGGAAAGTCCGGGACGCCGGGTTGTAAATGCCGCGCACGACCTCCCGGCTATCGCGCTCGATGCCCAAATGTTGCATGACCCGTGCGATCGCGGCATTTTGCACTTCGTCGCTACCTCCGCCAGCAGCCCCGACCAGCTCTTCATAAGAAACCTTGCAAACCCGCGGGTGGCGGAGCAGCCACAGGGATTCTTCAAAGTCGCGATGGCCTGGGAAGCTGGGATCGAGGATCGCGTGCATCAGTCTTTCATCATCGTTCGGCAAAGCTTCGAGGATGGGTTGGTAGGCAAAATACTCAGCATAGCCTCCGTGTCCGCCCGTCTTGCCCAACAAATAACTGATGAATGAAACCAGGACATCGCGCGGATCTCGGTAATTGAAAATGATCGCTGGCTCTCCGGTTTCGCTCCAGTGCTTGATGAAATTACCATCCGTGCGGGTCAGCGGCAACTCTTGCTTGATCATGCAGGTATTCGCCGGTGTCTCGCGAATGCTGTGGCGGGAAAGCCCGAGCAATCGCGGCTTCTGGTAGAGAAAGTGCAAGGGAGCAAGCCCGTGCCGACTCGCCCAAGGAGTGCCCAAGCGTTCGGCCCAGGACATGGCCATGACGTACAGAGCCTTTTCCGTGATCTGGTCATAAAGCGAGGTGAACCGGGCCAAACGCAACCCCCATCGCTGCAGCGGTGACAACACCAGTTTGGCTGCCACCTCGCGAGCATCGCGTCCGAACGGGAACACATCTTCCCCTTCGTCGAAATGGAAGGTGAGGGCGCCAAAAACCACATATCCCAGATTTTTCATTAACTCCCACATCAGGTGGGTTCCAGATTTTTGCAGCGAAACAACTAGTACACGTTCTGCACGCATGATTCTCTCCAAAAAAATTATCGCGAAAAATCAGGTTGCTTGGAGCAACGGCTGACTCACCGCGTGAGTCACCGAGCGGCCCTCTTTTCGCAGGCTGTGGAGGCGCCGATCAGGGTTCCAGCAGATTTCTTCGAGCAGGTGTTGGTAGTCGCGGACCATCCCGAGGACGGTCTCGCGGTCGAAAAGATCGGTGTCATAAATCCATGTGGCGTAGAGCCGGTCCGCATGGTAGAGCCACAGCGCGAGATCCTGATCGGTAGCGCCGCGGTCGATGCTATCGCTCGCCCCAAACAGGTCACTTGCCTCACCGTTACTTGCCTCACCGTTACTTGCCTCACCGGCCCCACCTGCGCCGGCGTTGGCGGTGAGGAAAATGAACTGGACCTGGAAAGGCGAACGATCGAAAGCAAAATCCGGCGGCGGGAAGTTGGCGAGCAGGAGCATGAACGGCATCTCCTGATGGCTGAACGCTCCGAGGACGGTTTCGCGCACCCGGGCCACGGCTTCGCGGAGGGTGGGATTGCCCGCCAGGCAGGTGCGCAACAGCAGCATGTTGGCGAAGCAGCCGCAGAGTTTTTCGGTCTGCACGCGGAAGCGGTTGACGCTCGGGCTGCCGACCACGATGTCGTCTTGGTCGGAGTAGCAGCAGAGCAATATTTGATATGCGGCGAGCGCGGTCATGAACACGCTGACGTCCATGGCGCGGCTGGCGCTTTCGAGCGCTGCGGTGAGTTCCGGCGAGGTGGCAGCAGACAGGAGCTCTCCGCGAAAACGCGGCACGGCTCTTCGTGGGCGGTCTGTGCGCAAGTGAAGTTGGGGGATCCCCCCTGCCATCTGCTGGCCCCAGTAGCTGAGCAACGGTGCTAGCGTCTCGTCCTGCAGGCGGTTCCGTTCCCATTGCGCATAGTCCCCGTACTGGATGGACAACGCTTGCAGCTGGGGGGTGGATCCTGCGGCGAAAGCCCGGTAGCAGGTCGAAAGCTCGGGGAAGAAAATCATGTCCATCGACCAAAAGTCGTTGATGATGTGGTGCATCGACACCAGCAGGCTGGTCTCTTCACGGCTGCGCCGCACCAGCAGCAAGCGCCACAGCGGGGCTTGCCGCAAGTTGAAACTCCGGCGCGAACGCTGCACCAGCACCCGTTCTTCCTCGGCCGGGCGAGCTTCCGGCCGCAGGCCGGTCAAGTCGACTTGGGGCAGCAGCAGGCTGAGCTCGGGCAGGATCTCCTGGTAGGTCTGTCCCTCATCGTCGAGGTCGAAGCGGGTGCGCAGGATCTCATGGCGCAGGGTCAAAAACGCCAAGCTCTGAGCCAGGGCCCATAGGTCGAGCTGCCCAGCGAGGACCACCCGATGGTTGGAACGGTACACGCTGACTTCGGCCTGTTCTTGCTGCTCGATCACCCAGAAAGCTTCCTGCATCCACGCAAGCGGTGCCCGGCGGCGATCCTCCCGGCGGGGGATCGCGCGCTCGCGCGAACCGCGGTCGAGGGCACGCCGCAACTGCTCGGCACAAAAAGCCCGTTGCACCGCGGATAGACCTTGAAGACGGGTTGCCAGATCCCGCGGCAGGTGCTCCGACCCCGGGGCACGCCAGCCTGGGGCACTCCAGCCCGGGGCACGCCAGCCCGGGGCACGCCAGCCCGGGGGCGAGCTGAAAGCCTGCATGGCCTCGGGCCCAGCGGCGAGGAGGGCAAGATGCGCTCGGTCTTCGCCCAGAGCCTCGACTTGGTCCAGCACCCCGGCCAGCGCTCTGCAGGCGAATTGTTCGAGGATTTGGGCTTCAAACAAGGTCCGCACCGAGAGGTCGATGCCGAGGAATTCCTGGACGCGGTAAATCACCCGAATCGCCGCCAGCGAGTGGCCGCCGAGGTTGAAGAACGAGTCGCGCACGCCGACTCGCTCGACCCCCAAGACTTCGCTCCAGATAGCTGCCACCAGCTGCTCGACGGGGTCGCGCGGGGCTTGAAATTCGGCGCGCCCCACTTCGGCAGTCGCGGGGTCGGGCAAGGCTTTGCGGTCGACTTTGCCGTTGGACGACAGCGGCAAGCGGTCGAGATAAATCCACGCCGTCGGCAGCATGTAGTCCGGCAAGCGTTCTTGCAGCAACTGCCGCAGCTCACCCGCAGACGGTCGCTCCGCCGCACCCACTTCCAGGTAAGCGACCAAACGCACTTCGCCGGCAGTCGGTTCATGCGCCACCACTGCTGCGCTGGTGACTTTGGGGTGACGCGAAAGCGCTGCTTCGACTTCGCCCAGCTCGACTCGGTTGCCCATGACTTTGACTTGGTGGTCGACCCGGCCGACGAACTCCAAGTGGCCTGTGCGCCAGCGCCGTCCTTGGTCACCGGTGGCGTACATCCGGCTCCCGGGTGTCGTGCCGTGGGGATCGGGGAGGAATTTCGCTGCGGTCTGCCCTGGTCGGTCGAGGTAGCCGCGGGCGAGGTCGGGGGTGGCAATGAAGAATTCGCCGAGGACGCCGATGGGCTGCGGATTGAGGTCGGCATCCAGCACGTGGACTTGCCGGCCCTGGATCGGACGTCCCACCAGCACCACCTCACGGCCCGCGGACGCGCCGGGATCCGCGCCTTGGGGCAAAGAGCGATGGAATGCGGCGACCATGGTGCATTCGGTGGGGCCATATTGATTGACCACGGTCAGCTGCGCCCCCAAGAGCTGGCGGGCCGACCGCACATCGCTGACCAACAAACGCTCGCCGTTGGTCATCACGCTGCGCAAGCTGGGAAAGGGGCCCGGGCTGACGTGCCCCGGGCTGGCGTGCCCCGGGCTGGCGTGCCCCGGGCTGGCGTGCCCCGG
>CAZCOV010000254.1:0-9749 GCA_964499975.1 uncultured Thermoanaerobaculia bacterium | reverse complement strand
TTGTTTCGCCCCCGCCCGTTGTTTCGCCCCCGCCCGTTGTTTCGCCCCCGCCCGTTGTTTCGCCCCCGCCCGTGGCTGCTCCGGGGGCTGGCGCTCCTCGCTCTGGGGCAGGTTGCGGCGGCCGGACCGCAGTCACCGCCCGGGGTCGAGACGTCGCCACCGTTTGCAGATTCGGTGGTGATCAGCGACCTCACCGCGCCCACGGCCGTGCGATTTGCCCCCGATGGCCAGGTGTTCGTCGCGGAAAAAGCCGGGCTGATCAAGCGCTTTGCCAATCTCCAAGACCCCACCCCCGACGTCGTGATCGACCTCAGCGCCAACGTCTACAACTTCTGGGATCGTGGGCTCTTGGGCTTGGCGCTCCACCCCGAGTTCCCGCAGGAGCCAGTGCTGTTCGTGCTCTACACCCTGGACGCGCCCCCGGGTGCCATCCCCCCGGTGTGGAACGACGCCTGCCCCACGCCGCCGGGCGCCACCGCAGATGGTTGTGTGGCGAGCGGCAGGTTGTCACGGGTAGAACTTAAGCCCGGTGGCGCGGAAGAGGAAGTTTTGATCGATGGCGCGTGGTGCCAGCAGTTTCATAGCCACTCGATCGGCACTTTGTTTTTTGGGCCTGACGGAGCGCTTTATGTCGGTGCTGGCGATGGCGCCGGCGCCCATGCGGTGGACTATGGCCAGTTCGGCGGTGCGCTCGCCAACACCCCCACTCCGCGCAACCCGTGCGGCGATCCGCCGACGGGGGTGGGTGGTGCGCTGACCCCACCCACCGCCGAAGGGGGAGCTCTGCGCAGCCAGGACGTGCGCACCCCCGGCGACCCCACGGGCTGGCAAGGCGCGATTTTGCGCCTCGATCCTGCGACCGGGGCAGCGCGTCCGGACAATCCGCTGTTTGGCGGCGCGGATGCAAGCGACGACCCGATCATCGCCTTTGGGCTGCGCAACCCCTTCCGTTTCACCATCAATCCCCAAACCGGCGAACTCTGGGTCGGGGACGTCGGCTGGAACGGCTTTGAAGAGATCAATCGCATCGTCAACCCCACTGACGGCGTCGTCGAAAACTTCGGTTGGCCCTGTTACGAAGGTCCGGCGCCGCAGTCCGACTACGACGCGCTCAACCTCAGTCTGTGCGAAAGCCTCTATGCTGCGCCGAGCGCAGTGACCCCTCCGTTTTTCGCTTACCCGCACGGCGCCCCGCCCGACCCCGACCGCTGTGCCGGCCCAGACCAGCGTGCCGCCATTGCGGCGCTCGCCATCTACAGCGGGAAGCGCTATCCCGCACGCTTCAACGGCGCGCTATTTTTTGCCGACTACAAGCGGGGATGTTTGTGGGCGCTGCGGCCCGGGGTGGGGGGCCTGCCGGATCCGGCCCAGCTCGAGACCATCGCAAGCGGCCTTGGCGCCATCGTGGACTTGACCGCGGGCCCGGACGGCGACCTGTTCTACGTCGACCTGGTGGGAGGCACCGTCCATCGGCTCGCGGTCGGCCCTGACGTCTTCAGCGACAGCTTCGAGTCCGGTAATACCGGCGGCTGGTCGAGCGTCGCCCCTTAGCCTGCCAGCACCGGCAGCAAAGGCAACACCGAGGCACCCGCTCAGTCGTCGCTGCGACCGCCCAAAAGCCCGGCCCGCAGCAGGAAATAGAGCAGGGTCGCAAGCGACGAGATCGCAGCTGCCACATAGGTGAGGGCTGCAGCATTGAGCACCTTGCTCACGCCTTCGCGTTCGCTGGCGGTGACCAAACCGTACTCGAACGCGAGTTGCTTGGCCCGGGCAGAAGCGTCGAACTCGACGGGCAGGGTGACGATCTGGAAGAGCAGCACTGCCGAAAACAAAATCGCGCCGAACAACACCATCTTGGGGCTGGTCATCAAAAGGCCCAGAAACATCACCAAATAACCCACGTTGGATCCGATGTTGGCGGTCGGGACCAAGGCCGAACGCAGCCATAGCGGAGAATAGTTCCGGGCGTGCTGGATGGCGTGCCCGGCCTCATGGCAGCCCACCCCGATCGCCGCGATCGTCGGCTGGGCATAGACCGCTTCGGACAAGGCCAGCTTTTTGGTGACCGGGTTGTAGTGGTCGGAGAGAAAACCCGAGGTGGGAACGATCTCGACGTCGTTAATGCCAGCGCGCTGGAGCATGAGCTGCGCGGCTTGCGCGCCGGTAAGTCCGCGAGCGCTCAGCTGCTGCGAGTAACGCTTGAAGGCCGATTTGGTCTTGAAGCTCGCCCACAACGAAAGCAGGAGTGGCGGTACCATGAACAGGAGGTATAGAGGGTCGAAGAACATCTTTCTTTCTCCTTCCTGGAGCTTGTCTCTTGCTGAAGTCAGCAGGGCCGCTCAGGCATAGGGTTGACTCAGCGGCTGCCCCCTTAAACCGGCCCGGACGAAAGCAAAATTCCCAAATCCGTCAGCTCGGGGCAGGGGGAAGCGCCGCGAGGAAGTCGGCCAGGACGGTGGCGGCCAACCGATGGCCGGCTGGAGTCCAGTGCGGATCAAAGCGGAAGTAGACCGCGCGTTCGGCCGCGACCGCTTGACGAAACGTCGGGGTCAAGTCGAGGGTTGGGATGCCGGCAGCCGTTGTTGCCGCGGTGAAAAAAGTTGCGGGGACGTCGGGCGAATAGCGGGAAGGATCGGCTCCTGTCTGCTGCAATGCAGCTTGCCAGTGGGTTGGGCTGGCCTGCAACGGACCGGGGACGAGGGCCACGACCAACCGGAAGCCGTGACTCTTTGCCAGTTGCGTCAACCGGACGATCGCGGCTTCGCTCGCCGCGCGCCCTTCCTGGGCGAGCGGCGGCGGCGTGAGCGCACAGGTCTCGAGGGTGTCGCGGAGATAACCGATCGCCCAAGGTTCCGGCGTGTGGGTGAGTTGGCGCAGACGCCGCGCCAAGGGTTCGGGCAGAGCGCGTTTGAGCAAGCGGATCTGATGCGAGTGGGTGAAAAGCGCATGCTCGATTTGTCTCCAGGCACTGCGCTTGAGGGGCGGCGCGGTCACGTCGATTTGCCGTTGCTTTGCGGTAGCGTCGAGCAGGTCGTTGCCGAGAAAGATGGCGACGATGACCACGTCGGGTTTGCGGGCCAGCCCATACGCCTCGAACCAGTCGACGATGTCGGGAAGCCCAAAGCCGGGCACGCCGGCGTTCTCCACCCGCGCGGCGGGTAAGCGCTCTTGCAGCTGCCCGGGAAAGGTTTCCTCGAACGCAACGCCCCAGCCAAAAGTGAAGGAATCGCCGAGCACCAGGATCCGCGGTTTGCCCGCAGCCTGCTCGTTGGCCGTGATTTCAGGCGCGCGGATCTCGGGCGCGCGCATGCCGCGCGAATCGATCACCACTGGCGTCGTAAAATCGACCCCATTGCTGATCGTTCCGCGATACCCCGGGGTCAAACGAAAGCGGCGGGGCGGGTCGGGCTGGTAAAGACCAGGGTCGATCTGTTCCAGCGGTTGCGGAAAGGCGGCGCGCAAGATCCCTTCCCCGAGCAGCAATGCGAGCATCCCGCTCGCGAACACCAGGACCAGGTTGAAGCAATATCTGGGCTTTTCTTTGGGCAAAGTTGGATCCTCAAAAAGTGCGGCGATGATAGCATGGCGGGGTCAACCCTCGAGCGGGTCGGTGCGGGGCAACGCAGGCAAACGCAGGTGGGCAAACGCAGGCGCCAGCCCAGTGCCCCGATGGTGACCCCGGTGAAGCGTCGCGGCGCACGAAAGGACGGCAACAAAACATGAAAGCGGTCATCCTGGCAGGGGGGCGCGGCACGCGCCTGGCGGAAGAAACCGTGATCCGCCCCAAGCCGATGGTCAAGATCGGCCCGCAGCCGATCCTCTGGCACATCATGAAGACGTATTCCAGCTACGGGATCCAGGACTTTGTGATCTGCTGCGGCTACAAAGGTCACATGATCAAGGAGTACTTCGCCAATTATTTTCTTTACAACTCGGACGTCACTTTTGATCTGGCCAACCGGCAGACGACCGTCCACCAACACCACACGGAGCCCTGGCGGGTGACCCTGGTCGATACCGGCGACAAATCTGCGACCGGCGGCCGCTTGCGTCGGGTCCGGGCGTATCTCGGCGATGAGGACTTCTGTTTCACCTATGGCGATGGTTTAGCCGACGTCGACGTCACCGCGCTACTCGCTTTCCACCGCGCGCAAGGCAAGCTGGCGACCATGACCGCGATCCGGCCTCCTTCGAAGTATGGAGTTCTGGCCTTCCACCACGACCAGATCGTCGATTTTCAGGAAAAGCCCAAAGCGGATGGCAATGGGGGTTGGATCAACGGCGGTTTTTTCGTGCTCAACCCGCAGGTCATCGACTACATCGAGTCCGACGAAACTCCCTGGGAGCATGCGCCGATGCAGCGCCTGGTCGCGCAAGGACAGCTCGCGGCGTATTTGCACCGCGGCTTTTGGCAGTGCATGGACACCCTGCGCGACAAGGACCTGCTCGAAGAGCTGTGGGAGTCGGGGAATCCGCCCTGGAAAGTCTGGTGAACTGCTGGGCTGTTGCTGGGTTCGTCCTTCAACGGACGATGCGCAGCGGAAGGTCACAGACCACTTTGCTGTGGTCCGGGATGTCTTGGGTGATCACCGCGTTGGCTCCGATGAAGACATGATCGCCGATTTGCACCTGGCCCAAAACACAAGCCCCGGCCCCGATGAACACGTGGTGGCCGAGGGTTGGCATTTGTTCCAGCCGGCTGGGGCTTGGCGCACCGATCGTGACTTGGTGGAGCAGGTGGGCGTGGGCGCCGATTTGCACCCGGTCGCCGATCACCAACCCGACCCCATGCCCGATCATCAACCCCGGCCCGATTTCGGCGCCGGGCGCGATGTCCACGCCGGTCAAAAACAGCGACAGGCGCGCGAAAAACGGACCGAAAAAAGGGATCCTGCGCCGCTTGAACGCATGCGCCAGGCGGTGCAGGACCACCGCCTGGTAGCCGTTTTCGAAGAGCAACGATTCAAGCACATACCACGGGAAAGGTTTTTTCTTGATCGCTTTGAGGCGGCGGGTATCTTCCCGCAGATTGGCAAGCCAGTGGTCCAACATGGTGGCGCAGCGTGGTGCAGAGTGTGCGCAAGGGGTCACCGCGGTGCTGCGGCAGGAGGAGAGGCTACGGGAATTGGCGGGTGCTGTCAAATGAACCGGGGCATGAGCAGGGGCATGGGCAGGAGCGGGCGGGTCGCGCGCAGCGGCTGGCGCGCGCGGGGACGATCCGGGGGAAAGCCAGCATGAGCTCGTCGCGCTGGGCCTTGGGGCTCGCGGTCTTGACGCTGGCTGCGTTTGCGGTCCTCATCCCCTGGCGTGCGTCGCTGTCGGAGGTTTGGGGGGACGAAGGCACTTACTTGGCGATGGCCGAGAGTTTGGCGCACGACGCCGACCTGCGCTTTGAAGTGGCTGATCGCGATCGCTTGGCCGGGGAGAGTCAAAGTCCGGGCCGGTCCACCGTCATCTTGCAGCGCGCTGCGCAGGGCATCGCGTACTCCAAACCCATCCTTTTTCCGCTGCTGGCTGCCCCCTTGGTGCTTCTCTTGGGGACGTGGGGCGCGGTGGTTTTGAACGCAGTCGCCCTAGCCTTGGCGCTGGCCTTGGGGTTTGCCTACTTAGAGCGTCAGCTCGCGGGCGAACGCGCGGCTTGGGTGCTGGTCACCTTTGTCGGGGCTTCCGCGCTCTTGCCTTATGTCCTGTGGCGGATGAGCGACGTCTTACAAGCCGCGCTGGCGCTCGCTGGCTTTGCCCTGTGCTTCGGCCAGGCCCGAGGAGAAGCCGGGGCTGGCTTGGCGCAGCACCGCTGGCAGCGCTGCTTAAGCTGGTGGGGTGCGCCATACCTGGGTGGGGTCCTGCTCGGCTTGATGACGTCGATGCGCCTGACCAACGGCGCCCTCGCGGCCGCCCCGTTCTTGGCGGCGTTGCTGAAAAGGCAATGGCGGCAGGCGTTGGGAATGGCTGCCGGGGCCGCCGTCGCTTTTTTGTTGGTCTTGGGCTTGACCGGGATTCTCACCGGTTCGATCACTCCGTACCGCGCCGAGCGCACCAGCTTCAATGCGGAAACCGGCTACCCGGTGGGGCCCGAGGCGGCGTCCGCGCTCGAACGTTTCTCGGCGCAAGCCGCCACGGTCCGCACCAACTGGTTCAGCACCGCAGACCCCCGCAGCATCGCGTACTCCACTTTCTACTTTTTCTGCGGTCGGCATTCGAGCCTGCTGTTTTACTTCCCTGCTGCCCTGATCTTGCTGGCGGCAGCGATCCGCAGTGGTGACCGGGTGAGCCTGGCCTTGCTCTTGTGCGCGGGTGGCTTCGTGGGTTTTTACCTCGGCTGGCTGCCGGGAAATTACTTCGGCGGCGACACCTTCATCGGCAATCGCTACTTTCTACCCGCTTATCCGGCCCTGCTCATCGCCCTGCGCCGACTGCCCGGCTGGCGCTCGTTGGCCTGCGCTTGGGTGATCGGCGCAATTTCTTGGGGTTCGGCCGCGGTTTCGCTGGTCCGCGCGGGTCAGCTCGACCCCTCGAGCCAGAACCATGCTTATGCCGGGATCTTCCGCCTGCTCCCCTACGAGTCCACCGCGCCCGACATCGCGGGCCGGCGTGACCGTTACTGGAGCGACCACTTCGTGCGGTTCGTCGATCCCTTTGCCCAGGCCGGCCCCTGGCACTTTGAACTCACTGCGGGCTCGCCGCCGGCAGAGTTACTGGTCGCCCACTGGCAGCCGCTCGCAGAACTGCAATTTTGGGTGACGACCGAAGCGCACCAAGCCCGGCTGCGGGTGAGCGACTACGGCCACGAACAAGACTTCGAGCTCGTGCCAACCGCAAAGCAGCCGCAAGGTCAAGCGATCGCGTTTGCCCCCGCCCGCGCCTGGCGGCATCACCTTTTCTGGTGGGATCCGCAAACGCTCTACACCGCGCGTACCCTGCGTTTGCAGCTGCTCAGCGCTGACGGCCAGCCAGCGCAGGCCACCCTCCGCTACGTCGGCGCCATGTCCTACTGGAACGCCACGTTCGGTTGCGACCTGGTGCAGCTGACGTTTCCCGCGCAAGTCCAGGCCGGCAGCACCACGTCCGTGCGGGCCCGGCTGCGCAACACCGGTTTCCGCACCTGGCAACCCCAGGACGTGTTCCCGGTCTACGCACAGTACCGGCTGTCGAATCAGGACGGGCTGGTGCAGACCAGCGAGCCCCTCCCGCTGCCGCGCGCGGTAGGGTCGCAAGAAGAGATTGAGCTGAACTTGGCGGTGACCTGGCCAGCGCGTCCGGGCGACTACGTTTTTGCGCTGGATCTCCACCTGGCCCAGCTCGGCAGCTTTCAGGACCGCCTCGGCTACCCGGTCACTCGCCAAAACGTCGTGGTCCGCCCTGCCCAAGAACCCAAACTCTAGCTCCACGTGAGGAATCCCGATGAGTTCCATCCTCGACCCCGCTGATGCAACCGCGATCCGCGCGCGCCTCCACCAACTTCGTCCCGATGCCGAGCGGCAGTGGGGCACGATGACCGCCCACCAGATGCTGTGTCACCTGATCGACGGCTTCCGAGTGCCTCTGGGAGAAAGTCCATCCACAATCAGAAAGAGCTGGTTGCGGCTGCCCCCGGTGCGCTGGCTGCTGATCCACCTGATTCCTTGGCCCGAGGGTAAAGTGCCGACCGCCCGCGAGTTTCGCGCCACCCAGCCGACCACCTGGGAAGCCGACCTCGCGACGTGGGACGCGGCCTGCGATCGGTGGGTGGCCAGCGCTGCCGATCCTGCCTTCAAGCCCGGTCCCCACCCCATGTTTGGTCACCTTAAAGCGTCCGAGTGGAGCGTCCTGATCTACCGCCACGTGGACCACCACTTGCGCCAGTTCGGAGGGTGACCGCGGCCGTCGGCTCAGGCGGCGGCTGCAAGCGCAATTCACGCTCAAATCGTTCCCCCATCGGCAAAGCGAGGGTTCCAGCTGCCGGCTTCGAGCAGCACCACCTCGCCTTCGCGGCTGTGGTTCGCCACCACGGTGACCTCAACCGAACCGAAAGGGATGTCGGTATGCGTTGCGGCAAGGTTGCACCCGAGGGCTTGCAGCTCGCTTTGGCTCAGGCTCTCACCGCCCGCAAACGCCCAGGCGAAACCCGAGCCGAGGGCGACATGTGAGCTGGCGTTCTCGTCGAGCAAGATGCGGTCAAAATAGAGCCCGCTTTGAGCGAGCGGGGAATCTCGCCCTACCAGCGCCAGCTCGCCGAGGTAGCGCGACTTGGGGTCGCTCTCCAGGCATAAGCTGAGCGCGCCCTGGCCGTGCCGCGCCGCAAACTCCACGATCTGGCCGCGCTGGAAATGGAGATCGAGGTCTTCGACCAGAACTCCGGTGGTGGTCCGGAACGGGCGGCTGGACTTGAGACAGCCCTGGGTTCGCCGACAATCGGGAGTGATGAAGACTTCTTCGCTGGGTAGATTGGGGTGGAAAGTCTGACCGCTGAGCGTCCGCTGCTGGCCACCCTGCCAGCGGGCGCGGGGCGAGATCGCGACCCGGAGATCATTGCCACCGCCAGAGATGTGGAGTTCGGTGATCGCCAACTCGTCCAGGGCGCGGATCCGTCGTTTGAGCAAGGCGGTTCGCGCGCTGGCGACCTGCAGCGCTGCGGGGCTGTCGGCATAGCAAACCGCAGCCAGGAGTTCGGTCAAGCGCGCGATTCTGGCGGCCGCGGGCAGACGGGGGAAAAGCTGCCTGGCCCAGGCCGGAGTGGGCCCGGCCGCGAGCAACCAGGGGCACAGGCGGGCGTTGATGCCATAAGTCGAGAACACGGATTGGGCGCGAGTTTTGGTGTCGATGAACAGGGCATGCCGCTCTGGAAACTCGCGCGCCAGTCGGGTCATGAGATCGGGGAATTCCTCGCCGGTCAAGATCAAGGCGGCGCTCTTACTGCGGACGACTTCGTGGCACCAGCGCTGATTCTTTTCGTGGTAGAGCGCGATTTGCTCGCGCTTCCCGTGTTGGATCAGGAGGGCCTGCTCCAGAGGGTCTTGCAAGGCCCAGTGGACCACCTCACAGCCCAGGTCATAGGCTGCCTCGGTGATCGCATGGGCGAGTTCGCGGTGGACTTGCTCACCGCGCAGATAGAGCGCCTGGCCGGGCTGCACATTGAGCCCATGCTGCACCAGCACCGTGGCGTAGCGGTGCAAAAGTTCAGTGTTCATGGCGGTTCTCCTCAGTTTTTCATCGGTCGGGGGTTGCGCTGGCCGCGGGCGGGCGGCCGGGTTCAAAACGGACTCCCCGAGGCCCTGCAGCTGGGCCGTGCCCGGGGTGATGGCGGGCTGGTACCTGATCCGCAGGATGCCGGATCCGGACCCGGCCCAGCTGCAAGTTCGGTTCGGTCATATGACGGCTGCGAGTTGTAGCAATGAGATTGACCCGCGCAGGCGAATAGAATAGGATGGCATCCGTCATTCCGGCTCGAAGGAGAGGTGGCAACTTGGCAAAAGTCTCCGATTTGCTTTTGGCAGAACTCACCCGCAGGATCAAGGCGCGTGAGGACTTGACCGTAACCCTGGTAGAGAAGTGGCTCGGCCATCGTCCGGGCTGGTGGAAGAGCCGTCGTCGGCCCACCTACAAGGGCCTCACCGTGGATGAACTGGTGGCGGTGTGCGAACTTTTGAAAGTCGATCCTGACGAGATGTTCAGCGCAGCCGTGGCCGCGAGTCGCACGGGTTCTGAGGCAGCCGCTGGCAATCCGTTTGCCAGTCTGCCCTTGTCCAAAGTGCCGCCGATCATCTCCGCCG
>CAZCOV010000253.1:0-9825 GCA_964499975.1 uncultured Thermoanaerobaculia bacterium | reverse complement strand
CGAAGTCTCGCAGGTCGCGTCCAGAGAGCTGCGACACGTCAGCGCGCGAGCCGCGGCTCGCGGCCAGCGCGCCGAACAGCTTGAGATTGGCCCCGAGGTGGGTGATGAAGGGCTCCCGCGCCACCCGCACCACGGTATCGAGCTCGGGACCGATGAAGGTGTGGACCATCACCGTGACCGTGCCGCTCGCGGGGTCATGGCCCGCCGCCGCCCGTCCCTTTCGGTAGAGCGCGATTTTTTCTGCCAGGTCCGCAATTTCATGATCGAGCAGGTGGGTCAAGAGATTCCCGCCCAACTCTCCTGCTCGGGCGAACGACAACGGGCTGCGCGCCGCGGTGATCCACAACGGCAGCTCTTTTTGCATCGGCGTCGGGTAGATCCGCAGCGACACTTTCTCGCCAGTGCCGCCGTGTCCTTCGAAGGGCTCGCAGCGCCACAACTTGCGCAGCTGCTCAATGCCGGCGTAGAGGTGCTGGTGGCGCTCCTGGTACTTGCCCGGAGCGAGCACAAAGTCATCGGGATTCCAGCCCGAGGCGCAGGAGATGCCGACGCGGCCGCCCGAGAGGTTGTCGATCATCGCCCATTCTTCCGCGATGCAGATCGGGTCGTGGAGGGGCAGCACCACACTGCCGGCCATCAAGCGGAGATGGTGGGTCTCGCGCGCCACGGCCGCGAGCAGCACCGCAGGATTGGGATAAAGACAACCCATCTGGGTGAAGTGGCGTTCCGGCACCCAAACACTCGAAAACCCGCTGCGGTCAGCGAATTTGGCAGCTTCGAGCACCAGGCGGTATTTGTCGCCGGTCAAGACTTCGTCGGTGGCAGCAAAAAACATCACCGCGAAGTCGATCTCCCGCGCCGCTTGGGGGATCGTCGCGGCGCCAGCTCGGGCTGCTGGGTTCGCCGGTGTAACAGTCAGGGTGGGCCGCACCTCTGCCGGCCGCACCTCCGCCGACGTTTCTTGCAAGGTGCAGCTGAAGTTCAGGGTCCACTCGCCCTTGGCCGGGGCTTGGCTTAAGACGCGGCACTCGGCCCGGGTCGCGCCGCGCGGCAGCAAGATCACCTGGAGCCGCGGCCAGCCCGCCGACGGCAGGAACAGGGCGCGGTGGAAAACCAGGTGTTCGAGGCGTACCGGACGCCCGGGAAAGGCCTCCCGCGCGGCCGCCAAAGCCAGTTCGAGATAGGCTGGCACCGGTAAAACCGGGTTGCCCCCCACCACGTGCTGCCGCAGATAGGAGAGGTCAGTGCGTTCTTCGGCGTCCCAGGTGAGCTGCCAAACCCGGGTTCCCGGCTCGTGCGCCAAGTCCAACCCGCGGCCGCCGAGCAGGGGATGCTGCTGGACGTCGGGGGCGCTGGACTCGCGCGGGGGTGCTGCTGTCGCGCGGGGCGCCCGGGCCGGCGGCAATTCGAGCCAGAACCGGCGGCGTTCAAAGGGGTAGGTCGGCAGCGCCACCGGACGGCGCGCACCGGACGCGTCCCAGGCCCGCCAATCCACTGCCACGCCGTCGGTCCACAGGGTCCCGAGGGCCTGAAACAGCGGCTGACTCGCGGGCTGACCCGGCCGCAAGCTGGGCAACAAACGGTGGTCTTGGGGGTTTGCAAGACAGCTCTTGGCTTGGGCGAGCAGGGTCGGACGCGGGCCGAGTTCGACGAAATGGCGGATTCCCATGGCCGCAAGCGTGGTCACGCCCGCGGCAAAGCGCACCGTCTGCCGCGCGTGTTCGACCCAGTAATCAGCCCATGCTTGGGAGGTCTTGAACGCGGCTCCCACGGCCTTGCCGGTCAAATTCGAAATCAGCGGGATGCGGGGCGACTGGTAGCTGAGGGTAGCCGCGAACCGGGCGAAATCCGCCAGCATAGGCTCGATCAAGGGCGAGTGAAAGGCATGAGACACCGCCAGACGCTGGGTCTTGATGCCCGCTCTGTGCAGCTGCTCCGTGAGGTTGCCGAGGGCGGCGCGCTGCCCGGACAAGACCACGCTCGCCGGGCCATTGACCGCAGCGAGCGTGACCTGGTTGCTGAAGGGCGCGAGGATGGGCAGCACATGTTCCTCGCTTGCGGCCACGCTCACCATGTCCCCGTCTTGCGGCAGAGCCTGCATCAAGCGCGCGCGTTCCGCGGTGAGCCGCAGGCCGTCCTCGAGCCCCATCACCCCCGCGACCGTGGCTGCCGCATGCTCGCCCAAGCTGTGGCCAAGCACCGCGTCCGGGAAGATCCCCCAACTCTGCCACAGCTCGGCCAAAGCCACTTCGAGAGCAAACAGCGCGGGCTGGGTGTAGATCGTTTGGTCGAGCCGGGCAGCCGCTGCTGCGACCGCCGCCGAGTCGTTGGGATCGGGGTAGAGGGTGGCGAGCAGTCCAGGTTCAAGGCTCCCGGCCAGGATCTGGTCGCAACGCTCGAGCACCGCGCGGAACTTCGGCTCATGGGTGAAGAGCTCTTGCCCCATGCCCACTTGCTGGGCGCCCTGGCCGGTGAAGAGAAAAGCCACAGGCGGTGGCGTGGTCGCCCGGCCGCGGATCACCGCCGGACCCGGAGGCCACTGCGCGAGTTGGTCGACGGCATCGCGCAACGACGCTGCCACGATCGCCAGGCGCTCGGGCAATTGCGCGCGACCGCGGTTGGCGGTGGAGCAAACCTCGGCGAGGCTCCACTCCGGATGCTGCTGCAACCGACGCGCGGACCCTGCGGCGAGTTCGGCCAAAGCCGTGGTGCTGCGCGCCGACAGGGTCAAGAGGTGACAGGAACGCTCGGACGTGGGCACCGCTGCCTTGACCGGGGCCCCTTCGAGCAGCAAATGGGCGTTGATGCCGGAAAGCCCGAACGAGCTGACCCCGGCAACCCGCGGCGCCTCCGGCGCAGCGCTTGCGTCAGCGCCAGCAGCTTGAGGCCAGGGCATCAACGCGTCGACCACCCGTACGGGAATGCGGTCCCACGCGATGTGCGGGTTGGGCTCGGTGAAGTGCAGGCTGGGCGGGAGCTTGCCGTGGTCCAAGGCGAGGATGGTCTTGATCAGACTGGCCACGCCAGCCGCGGCCTCGAGGTGTCCGATCTGGCTCTTGACCGAACCCACCCACAGCGGATGCTCGGGCGCTCTCCCGGACCCCAGCACTTCGGCCAGGGCGTGGACCTCGATCGGATCGCCGAGCACCGTGCCCGTGCCGTGAGCTTCGACGTAGTCGACCTGGGCGGCCGCGAGGCCCGCGTTCGCCAGGGCTTGGCGCAGCAGACTCTTCTGGGCTGGTCCGCTCGGCACGGTGAGACCGCCGCTCGGGCCGCCGTGGTTGACGGCAGAGCCGCGGATCACCGCGTAGATGCGGTCGCCGTCGGCTTGGGCGTCCGCGAGGCGTTTGAGCACCAGTATGCCGCAGCCTTCACCGCGCCCATAGCCATCGGCTTGGGCGGCAAACGTCTTCGAACGCCCGTCGGCGGCGAGCGCGCGCATGCGGCACATGACGATCATTTGGGCGGGCGACAGCATCAAGCTGACCCCGCCGGCCAGGGCCAGGTCGCACTCACCGGCGCGCAGGGCCTGGCTCGCCAGGTGGACGGTGACCAGCGACGACGAGCAGGCGGTGGCCACCACCATGCTCGGACCGCGCAACCCCAAGGTGTACGACAGGCGGCCGGCGGGGAAGCTCAAACCATTGCCGCTGCCGGTGTAAATCCCCAGGTCGTAAGGGTCGAGACGGCTGCCCTGAAGCTGGGCATAGTCCGTGGTCATCAGGCCGACATAAACCCCGGTGGCGGACTCAGACAAGCTGTCGGGCGCCACTCCAGCGTGTTCGAGCGCTTCCCAGGACACTTCGAGAAGCAGCCGCTGTTGCGGATCGAGGTCGATGGCTTCGCGCGGCGTGATGCCGAAAAATTCGGGGTCAAAACCGTCGACCTGCGCGAGAAAACCCCCGGTGCGCACATACATCTTGCCCCGGGCCTCGGGGTCTGGGTCATAAAAGTCGTCAATTTTCCAGCGTTCTGCCGGAATTTCGCGGATCGCGTCCTTCCCGCTGTGCAGCAGTTCCCAAAAAGATTCGGGGTCTGAAGCACCGCCAGGAAAACGGCAACCCATGCCGACGACCGCGATCGGCTCACGCTTTTTCGCTTCGCTTGCCGCCAGACGATGTTCGAGCTGGGCGATCGCGCGATAAGCGCGGCGCAGGAGTTCGTTTTCACTCATCCGGCGTTCTCCTGGCTGAGGGCGGCAAGACGTTGTCCGAGCAACTCGGCGAGTTCTTCGCTGCTGAGCGCGTCGAGCTGCTCGGCCGGCAAAGGCAAGGGCGGGTCAGCGACCGCGGGCGCGGGTGCGAACAACGCGGGTGCGAACAGCTCGGTCAAAACCTCGCGCTCCAAGAAGAGGGCGAGCTCGGCCACAGTGGGATAGCGGAAGACCAGGGTCGAACTCAAGGAACAGCCGAGGCTGCTCTCGAGCGCGCTTTTGAGCTCGATCGCCAAGAACGAGTCGATCCCCAGGTCAAAGAGTCCTTGCTCAGCCGGGACACTGCGCGGTTCGAGCCCGAGCGTCCGCGCCACCAGCCCGCGGACATGCTCGGTGAGCAACCCTTGGCGTTCGGCGCCTGCAGCCGCTGCGAGTCGTTGGCGGAAGCCGCCCGGCGAGGCTGCCTTCAGCCGTTCGGCTCGGGGCAGCAAAATCGTGAAGAACGCCGCCTCAGCCACCTGCGGAGCAGAACTCTGAAAGGCTGTCCAGTCGATCTCGAGGACGCCCACGGCAGGGGTCCGTCGGGCCAAGAGTTCGCCGAGCAGGCGCCACCCGGTTTTCGGCGGGATGAAGCCCATACCTTGCGCGGTCATCCGCTGGCGCTCGCGTTCCGGCAGTTGCGCCAGCATGCCCTCGCCCGCAAACGGTCCCCACGCAATCGCCAAGGCCGGCAAACCCATGGCATGCCGGTGCTGGGCGAGGGCATCGACAAAAGCATTGCCCGCTGCATAGCTGCTTTGGCCGGGATTACCGAGCAGCGCCGCCGCTGACGAGAAGCCCACGAAGAAATCGAGCGAGAGCTCCTGGGTCGCGACGTGCAGGTTCCAGGCACCCGCGATTTTGGGGGCGAGCACGCGGCGAAAACGCTCCCAGCTCTGCTGTTGCAAAATCCCGTCGTCGAGCACCCCGGCAGCATGGATGACACCGCCGAGCTGCGGCCCCGCGGCAGTGATTCTGGCCACCAGGCTGGCCACGTCAGCCGCGACTGCGACGTCCGCGCGCTCGACCTGGACTAAAACACCCTGCGCGCGCAACCGCTCCAGGACTTCTCGCACCTTGACGTCTTGGGGATGAGCCGCGTCTTGCGGATGAGCCGCGTCTGCCAAGCCGTGCCGGCTGGTCAGCACCAGGTGCCGTGCCCCTTGCTCGACCAGCCACTGGGCACAGCTCAGGCCCAAGCCACCAAGGCCCCCGGTGATCCAGTAGGTGCGGTCCCCGCGGACCGCAAACGGGGCGGCCCGCTCACTGCCGCGCGCCCGCACCAGACGCGCACCCCAGCGCACGCCTTGCCGCCAGGCGATCTCCTCCTCACCTGTGCGCTCGGCGAGTTGTTCGAGTAACCTGTCGACTTCGTCCGCAGGCGCTTGGGGGTCAAGGTCGAGGCGAGTGGGACGGAGTTCGGGAAGTTCCCGCGCCAGGACTCGCCCGAGCCCCCACAAAGCGGCCTGGAAAGGCTCGACCACTTCTTCGGCTAGGCGCTGAGCCCCGCGGGTGACGAGCCACAGCCGGGGCGGTGCTTGCGGGCTCGCCATCAGTGCTTGCACGCCATGGAGGACGCTGGCGCAAGTGAGCTCGAGCGCGGCTTCAACGCGGTTCCGGCAAGTCGCGTCGAGCCCGGTGAGATGGACCACGCCAGCCAGCTGACCGTCGCCCCCCAGGGCCGCGAGCAACTGCCGGGCATCGTCGGCAGCGGTCGGGTTGACCCGGAAACGGTGCGGCGAGTCCTGCGCAAAAGCGGGCGCGGCGGCAACCAGGATGGGCTCGCCCCCGCGCTCGCGCAACGCGCTGGCCAGGCGCTCCCCTACCCCACCGCGATCCGCGAAGATCAGCCACTGCCCAGCCATGGCCAAAGGTGGGCGAGCAGCCGCGGGCAAACGGTGCCAGCCGACTTCATAGAGCCAGCTGCCGAGGTCCTGCGCCCGGCCTTGCAGCAGGGCTTCGCGCGAAACGGAGCGCACTTCAAAGCCCAAGATCTCCGCCACCACTTCGCCGTCGGCAGTGAAAAGCGTCAAGTCACCGCAGCGGCCAACCCCTCCGGGCGCGTCGGTCGCCCGGGCATGACACCACAGCGGACCGTCCCCCGGCCGGCCATAAACCGCCAAGCGCGCCAAGCCAAAAGGAACTCGCAGCCCACGGTCCGCGGGCCAGCAAGCTGACAGCAGCTGGAAACAGGAATCGAGCAACCCTGGGGCCAGCGGAAAATCCGCCATCTGCGCGGCGGCTGGACCTGCGGGCTGGCGGAGCTCCGCGAGGGCCTCGCGTTCGCCCAAAAACAAGCGCTCGAGCCAGCGGAAAGAGGTCCCGCGGGAGAAGTCTGTGGACCAATAGTCATGATAAAAACGCTCGACTGCCAGCTCTTCGCGACAGCGCGCCCGGAGCGACACCGGGTCGACGGATCGCGCGGCTTGATCCGCGGTCAGAGACGCCAGGGTCGGTGTCACCGCGGTCGGCGTCACCGCGGTCAAGGCCACCGTGCCGCTCGCGTGGATCGACCAGACCGCAGTCTCAGGATGCTCCGCTCCGGGCTCCTCCCCGACCACGTCGAACGTCAGCTGGTCCACACGCTGTGGGCGCAACACGACCTGCAAGCGCTGCCCCGGCGCTTCGGCTAGCACCATGGCCCGTGGGGTGACCACCTCTTCGAGGGTCAGCGCGCGCCCGGCGAAGGCCTCTTCGAGTGCGGCCAGCACCAGGGCGAGGTGAAAGCCGGCCGCCGCGATCCCTTGCCCGACGATCTGGTGTTCGGCCAAGAAAGCGGGCTGCGCCGCGCTCACTATCCGCTCAAAACGGATCTCGTCGGAAAGCGGCAAGGCCAGACGCCGTCCCGCCACGGTGGGTTCGGGCGCGCGCTCTTTGGCGGCGCCCAACCAGCTGCTGTCGAGCCAGTAGCTTTGCCGCTGGAAGGGGTAGGTCGGCAAAGCCCAGCCCGCTTTTCGCGCGCGTTCGGCCCGCGGGAAGAGCGCCTCCCCCGCAAGCGACTGCCCGCGGACGAAGAGCTCACCGAGCGTGCCGAGGAGGGTCCGGCGATCCGCGCGATCGCGGCGTAGGCTGGGCAAGAAGACCCCGGGATGGCCATCGCGCTGCGCCATGCCGAGCAAAATCGCCTGCGGTCCGACCTCGACAAAAAGCTCGTGTCCCTGGCTCACCAGGGTGGCCATGGCGGGAGCAAAACGCACTGGACGGCAAATCTGCTCGACCCAATACTCCGGTCTGGCCATCAGGTCATCGCCCGCCTCGCCGCTCAGGTTCGCGATGATCTCGAGGCGCGGGCGCTGCAGCGGGATCTGCCGCGCCACCCGCGCGAAATCGTCCAGGATCGGCGCCATCAAGGGCGAGTGGAAGGCGTGCGAGACGTTCAGCGGCCGCGTCTTGATCCCGCGCTGGGTCAGGCTGGCGCAAATCGCTGCGACCGCGGCGCGCTGGCCCGAGATCACGGTACTCTCGGCGCCGTTGAGCGCGGCCAAGGCCACCCGGTCGGCGTAGGGGGCGAGCAGGGCCTGGAGCTCCTCCTCCCCGCCGTTCACCGCGGCCATGGCGCCGTCTTGCGGCAGGGCCTGCATCAGGCGCGCGCGGGTAGCGATCAGGCGCAAACCGTCCTCCAGGCTGAAGATCCCGGCAGCATAGGCCGCCGCATATTCGCCGACGCTATGGCCGAGGACCGCCTTGGGCACCACCCCCAAGGAGCGCCACAGTTCGAGCAAAGCCACTTCCAGCGCATACAGGGCGGGTTGGGTGTAGCAGGTTAAGTCGAGCAGTTCCGGGCGCTGACCATAAAGGACTTCGACGAGCGGCGGATCGAGCTCGGGCAAAGCCGCGGAGCAGTGGTCGATCACCTGGCGGAACACCGGCTCGCTGACGTAGAGCCCACGGCCCATGCCGGGCAGCTGCGCCCCTTGACCGGTCAGCAGAAAGACCGGCCGCGGACGCCGGCGCCAGTTGACTTGACCGCGGCGCACGTCGTCGCCGAGCTGGCCGTTTGCGAACGCGGCCAAGCGTTCGCTCAACTCGCTGGGCGAGGACGCTACCAGGGCCGCGCGGTGGCTGAACGCCGAGCGCTCGCAAGCTGCGGCGGCGCACAGCTCGCGGAGCGGTGGCGCTGCGCCCACCACCAGCTCAAGGTAGCGGGCAGCGAGTTCGCCGAGCGCGGCCTCACTCTTGGCCGACAGCACCAGCAGCTGATGGTCTGGCTCTGGCTGGGTGGGCTCGCGGTGGCACACTCGATCAGAGTCTGTAGCCAGCCTCGCGGGAGGGGCTTCGAGCAGCGCGTGGACATTGGTGCCGCTCATGCCAAAAGAGCTCACCCCCACGATCCGACGACCTCTGCACGCCCTGAACGGGGTCAGGGTGGTGGGTACGGTGATCGGCAAATCCGTCCAGGGAATGCGCGGATTGGGCTCGGAAAAATGGAGGTGCGGCGGGATGGCGTCGTGCTGCAAGATGAGCACCGCTTTGATCAGCGCCGCCACTCCGGCCGCGGTTTCGAGGTGACCGATGTTGGTCTTACCCGCTCCGATCGCCAGCGGCTGGTCGGTCGGGCGTCCCGCACAGAGCACCTGGCTGAGCGCCAAAACCTCGATCGGGTCGCCGAGCGCCGTACCGGTGCCGTGCGCTTCGACGTAAGCCACCTCGTGTGGCGCCACACCAGCGTTCTCGAGCGCCTGACGCAGCAAGGCTTCCTGGGCAACGCCGTTGGGCGCCGTCAAGCCATTGCTGCGGCCGTCGTGGTTGACCGCGGAGCCGCGGATCACCGCGAGAACCAGGTCGCCATCGCGTTGCGCGTCGGAGAGCCGCTTCAAGACCACCAGCCCACAACCTTCGCCCCGACCGTAACCATCGGCCTTGGCGTCGAAAGTTTTGCACCGGCCATCGGCCGCCACCGCCCGCATGCGCGAGAGCCCGATCATCGCCTCGGGAAACAGGATCAAGTTGACCCCCCCAGCGAGGGCCAGATCACATTCCTGCAGGCGCAAGCTCTGGCACGCTTGGTGGATGGCCAAAAGGGATGACGAGCAAGCCGTATCGAGGCTCAAAACCGGACCGTGGAAACCCA
Organism: uncultured Thermoanaerobaculia bacterium; assembly: GCA_964499975.1. Lineage (GTDB taxonomy): Bacteria > Acidobacteriota > Thermoanaerobaculia > Multivoradales > J023 > CAZCOV01. The sequence continues at coordinate 562 of CAZCOV010000253.1, read as the reverse complement.
GGTGATAGGCCAGGCGCCCGGCCGACATACAGCGCAAAGCGCCGAGGGACGAGTGCGCGTTGATGCTTTGCGGGTTGTCGCTGTGCAAGCTGTAGCGCGAGTACTCGTCCATGAACTGGCCGACCCAAACCCCAGTCCGGCTGCCGCGCAGTTGCTCGGGCAGGAGCCCCGCGTGTTCCAGCGCTTCCCAAGCGACCTCGAGCAACAGCCGCTGCTGCGGATCCATGGCCGCGGCTTCCCGCGGTGCAATGCCGAAAAACTCCGGGTCGAAGCGATCAATGCCGGTCAGGAAACCACCATGGCGGGTGATGATCTTGCCGTCGACGTCCGGGTCAGGGTCGTAAAAGGCCTCGCGGTCCCAACGCTCGGACGGGATCTCGCAGATCGCATCCACCCCCTGGCGCAGCAGCTGCCAATAGGCGTCCGGACTGTCTACCCCGCCGGGGAAGCGACAGCCCATGCCGAGCACGGCCACGGCTTCGCAGGTCTCCTGCCGCGCTCTGACCTCCTGGACTGCCGAACTGGTTTCCTGCTGCCGAAAAATTCGCGGATCTTCGTTGAT